>JBOGZC010000058.1:0-24258 GCA_050697075.1 Solirubrobacterales bacterium
GCCGACACCCGCCCAGCGGCGCGCCGTGCGCCGCGAGCTGACCTCGGGCCTCGGTCTGCGGGGCCGCCTGCGCGGCCTGCTGGCGATGCCCCCGGGCGGCCCGGCGGGCTTGCGCGGATCGGCGGGGTAAGGCGCGCCAGCGGGTCGTGCCAGCTCGGCACACGGTACGGCGCCCCCCCTTCCAATAACCCGATCGAGCTCCCCACCCAGCCATGGACCCACCCGACCGCAGACGGCCGCCGGGCGATCGCTACCGGTGGTCCGCTCGCCGTCGCAACCGGCGGCGGCGGATGGTACGGTGCCGCACCTATGCCCACTGGGACAGTGAAGTGGTTCAGCGACGAGAAGGGCTTCGGGTTCATCACTCCCGATGACGGCTCGCAGGATGTCTTCGTCCATCACAGCGCGATCGTCGGCGACGGCTATCGCTCTCTGGACGAGGGCGCCAAGGTCTCGTACGAGACCGAAGCCGGCGAGAAGGGGCCCCGTGCCGCGAACGTCGAGAAGGTCTAACCGGCTTCGCGCGGCTCGCTAGCCGCGGATCTGGACGGATTCCGGGCCCAGCTCGGAGGCGCGGGGTACCCCGGCCAACGCCAACGCGACGTCGAACTCAGCCACCAGCGAGTCGAGCACCGCGCGTGCGCCGGCCTCGCCGCCGACGGCCAGACCCCAGATCACCGGGCGCCCGACCATGACCGCGCGGGCGCCGAGCGCGAGCGCCTTGAGCACGTCGGTCCCGCGACGAACCCCGCCGTCGACCAGGAGGTCCACGCGATCGCCGACCGCGTCGGCGATCGCAGGCAGCGCCTCCGCGCCCGCCGGAACCGTGTCCAGCTGGCGGCCGCCGTGGTTTGAGACCACCACGCCGGCGACTCCGTGCTCGGCGGCGAGGCGGGCATCCTCGGGCGTCAACACGCCCTTGACCAGCACCGGGAGCTCGCTCCGCTCGACCAGGGCTTCGATGTCGGTCCAGGTGAGGCTTGGGTCGATGAGCTCTCCGATCTCGCGCATGCTGAAGGCGCCTCGGTGCCCCATCGCGCCGACGCTCGGTGCGGCGACCGCGTCCGGGATGGCGTACTGGCTGCGGACGTCACGATCGCGGATCCCGAGTACCGGCAGATCGGCGGTCACCACGATCGCCTCGTAACCGTGGGTGGCGGCGGCTCGAACGAGCTCGTCGGAAACGCCCCGATCGCGGAACACGTAGAGCTGGAGCCACCGCTCACCCGAGGGGGCCGCCTCGGCCACGTCGGCGGGGGTCGCCGTCGCGAGCGACGAGAGGCAGAAGACCGCGCCCACCTCGGCCGCGGCGCATGCCGTCGCTCGCTCACCGCCCGGATGAGCGAGCCCGTGGTAGGCGGTGGGGGCGACGAAGACCGGGTGGGGGCGGCGGCGACCGAGCACCGTGGTGCCGAGGTCCCGCTGGGACACGTCCACCAGCACCCTGGGGCGGATCGTGATCCGCTGCCACGCCGCCACGTTGGCGCGCAGGGTCAGCTCGTCGCACGCCCCGCCCGCGTAGTAGCCGTGCGGCCCCTCGTCGAGCAGCTCGGCGGCGCGGGCCTCGAAGTCGCCGATGGTTCGCGGCAGCTCCACGGGAGGAATCTATTTCAGGTCATCGGGAAGCGAGGACCACCAGCGGGATCTCCCGCTCGGTGCGCTCCTGGTAGCCGGCGTAGCCGGCGTATACCCCAACCGCCTTCGGCCACAGCCGGGCTCGCTCCGATCGACTGGCGACGTGGGCGCGAACCGCCCTGCGCTCGGACCCGACCTGAACCGTGGTCTCCGGGTTGGCGCGGAGGTTGTGGAACCAGGCCGGGTTCCTCGGATAGCCCCCCTTCGACGCGACCAGGACGAGGTCGTCGCCGTCCTCGACGTAGACGAGTGGCGTCGTTCGCTCGATCCCGCTCCTCGCCCCGACGTGGTCGAGGAGCAACATCGGCGGAGCCCAAGGGAACCGATGACCAACCAATCCGCCGCTCATCCGATAGACGACGGTGTGGGCGCCCATCAGGCGCCTGAGGATCGGCCAGCTGCGGTCGGCCAGGCCCAAGGGATCCATGGCGGAATGCTACGACCATGCCCCGTTGCGCGCGAGGGGCCCGTGGGAAACCGCGTCCCGGCGTGTCCGGAGGACGGACACTTCGGGACACAGTTGCCGTGCGGGCTCACCCTACCCAGCCCGATGTAGTGGGACCACATCGAACTCACCCGGTCGGCCGTCCGTATCCCAGGTACGGCCGGCGATCGCCGGTCCGAGGCAACCAGAGGAACAAGATGATTGATCGCACGATGAGGGCTTGGGCGGTAGCGGGGGCGATCGCGATCGCCGCGGCGATCGCGGGCTGCGGCGGCAGCTCCAGCGACAACAGCTCCAGCGCCTCCAATCCAACGCCGAGCACCGCTGCGTCGAGCTCCGGCGGAGGGACGACCACCCCCTCCACCACCCCGTCCACCGGACCCACCACCAGCACCAGCCCGGCCACCAGCGGCGGCACGGGGGGCGGGGGCGGATACGGTTACTGATCGCTCACGCGCGCGTCACGCTGGCCGTCACGGCCTCGCTGGTCGCCCTCGCCGGGTGCGGCGGTAACGACCACCCAGCTTCGGCGCGCCAATCGGTCGAGGCGTACCTCGCGAGGGTCGAGCCGATTCGCCTCGGCGTGAACCGCCTGCTGGATCGGGCCGACCCCGTCCTTTCCGCGTACCGCGATCACCGGCTCAGCCCGTCCCGCGCCAGCTCGCGCATGAACGCGTTAGAGCGGCGCTTCGCCGTCTACGCCAGGCGGATCGCGGCGGTCGAACCGGTCCCCGCTTCCCTGCGCTCAGCAGGTCGCGCCTACGCGCACACCTACGTGCTGGAGGACTCCTACCTGAGCGCGCTCGCCGCGGCGCTCCCCGAGCGCGAGTTCGACGGGCTTCCCGATACCCAGGCTCAACAGCGGGCCGCGATCATCGGCTGGCGGATCCGGCTCGAGGTGGTCGCACGCCGGCTCGGGATCCGGCTGCCGAGGGACATCCAGGCGGCCGGGCGCGGCGAGATCGCGCCCTCCCCCCTCGGCGATTGAGGGGCTCCCGTGAACACGTGTACGATCGGCGCCGGGGGCGGGGTGTTCGCTCCCGGACAGGACACCGGTGTCGGCACTAGGCAGCATCCAACTCACAGGGGAGTTTCTCGGCTCGAGCGGTAGCCGCGCCGGATTCCTGCTGCTCGCCGGGATGCTGCTGTCGTTCGGGTTCATCCGCATGAGCACTCGCCTGATGCGGAGCCCCAAGGTGCCCTGGTGGCCGGGAAGCGTAAGCACCGGCGGGGTCCACATCCATCACCTGGTGTTCGGGATCGTGCTGTTGATGCTCGCCGGCTTCCTCCAGTTCGCGTTCCAGCCCGACAGTCCGTGGCTCGAGATCCTCGCGGTGGCCTTCGGCATCGGGGCGGGTCTGACCCTCGACGAGTTCGCGTTGTGGCTACATCTCGAGGACGTGTACTGGGCCGAGGAGGGCCGGCGGTCGGTTGACGCGATCGTTGTGGCCACGATCATCGCCGGCGCCTTCGTCCTGGGGGTTGCGCCCGTCGGCGAGGGCGACACTGGCTCGGTGCTGAGCGTGCTCTTCGCGATGGTCGAGGTCCTGTTCTTCGCCGCGATCGTCGCCTTGAAGGGCAAGTACTGGACTGCGCTGGTGTCCGTATTCATCCCCTTGGTCGGGTGGGTGTCGGCGTTCAGGCTCGCGAAGCCCAGCTCGCCATGGGCGAGTCGGCGCTACGCCGAGGGAAGCGAGAAGCTCGCCAAGGCAACCGCACGCGCCGAGCGCAGCAGCAGGCGATATCGGCGCTGGCAGGACTTGATCGGCGGACGTCCCACGGCCGCCGGGTCGTCGGACGAGATCTGAGCAGGACGCCGGTGTCGCCTGCGCCGGAGCGATTGCGGATCCTGTACGGGATCAACGGCGAGGGCATGGGGCACGCCACCCGCTCGGAGGTGGTGATCGAGTCGCTCCTGGCTCGCCACGACGTCCGCGCGATGGCCTCCGGGGCCGCGTTCCGTTTCCTCGTCGACAGGCTTCCTCGCGTGGACGAGATCTTCGGCCCGACGTTCGCCCTGAAGGAGGGCGAGATTCGGCGTTGGGCCACCGTGCGGCAGAACCTGCGGCTGGCCCGTCACGAGCTCCCCGACACGATCAGGCACTGGGTCGACGAGGTCGACGACTGGCAGCCCGACGTCGTGGTCAGCGACTTCGAGCCCCTGACGGGGGTCTACGCGCGGCTCACCCACACACCGCTGATCGCGGTGGGCAACATCAACATGCTCGACCGCTGCCGGCACGACCGAGAGATCATCGGCAGCGACCGAGAGGACTTTCTCCTGGCCCGCACGGTGGCCCACTCGATGGTGCCCGGCGCCGTCGCGTACATCGTCACGACCTACTTCCGGCCCCCCGTGACCCGCGGGGGCACGACCCTGGTGCCGCCGATCGTCCGGCCCGAGATCGTCAAGGCGCGCCCCGAGCGCGGGGATCACCTCGTCGTCTACTCGAGCGGGGACGAAGCCCTGATCGAGGCGCTTCGCTCGGCGGGGATACGCTGCCTCGTCTATGGGATGCGAGGCGGGCCCTCCGAGGCGGTCACCGATGGCAACCTGGAGCTTCGGCCGCGTTCGAACGACGGCTTCATCGAGGCGCTCCGCACCGCGCGAGGAGTCGTCGCGGGGGGTGGATTTTCGCTGCTCAGCGAGGCCGTGTACCTGGGCAAGCCAATCCTCTCGGTTCCGCTCCGCGGCCAGTTCGAGCAGGCGATGAACGCTCGCTACACGGAGCGCCTCGGCTATGGCGTCTGCGCCCCGTCGCCGACGCCCGAGATCGTGGGCGACTTCATCGAGCGGATCCCGCAGTTCGAGGAGGCCCTCACGGGGTACGAGCAGTCCGGAAACTCGATCGCCCTTCGAGCGATCGAGGACCGGGCCCTCGAAGCAGCCGCCGCGGCCCCCCGGGACCTGCGGAAGGAGCGCCGTGAGGCGCGGAGGGCGCAACGGTGAACCGCGGGGCCGGTGCGGCGTTCGGTGCGGCCGTGGGCGCCGCCGGGTTCGCGATCTTCCACGGCCAGTATCCGACCTCGCAGCTCTACGGACAGACGATCTGCCGCGTCCCGGAGGCCGAGCGGATGATCGCCCTGACCTACGACGACGGACCGAACCCGCGGCACACCGAGGAGCTGATGTCCGTGCTCGACCGCTACGGGGCACACGCCACGTTCCTTCTGATCGGCAAGTGGGCGGAGCGCGAGCCGGGCATCGTGCGGAGCCTTTCCAACGCGGGCCACGCGCTGGGCAACCACACCTGGTCGCACCCCACCATGCCGCTGCGCACCTCCGCGCAGATCCACGAGGAGATGAGGCGATGCCGCGAGGCGGTTGAGGCCGCCGGCGTCTCGTTCTCGAAGGTGGACGGCGGCGACCTGATGCGCCCCCCGTACGGCCGCCGCCGCCCGGGAACCCTCCGAGCCGTTCGGGAGTCCGGCTACACGCCGTTGCTGTGGTCGATCACCTGCTACGACTGGCGTCGCACGGCGACGGTGGACAAGCTCGTCGCTCGCGGATCGCGCGCGCGCGGCGGCGACATCATCCTCCTGCACGACGGCTCGAACGCCGAGCCCGCGGCCGATCGCTCGGCGTCAGTCGCGGCGACCGAAGAGATCCTTCGCCGTCTCACCGGCGAGGGCTATCGATTCGTGAGCGTCCCCGAGCTGGTGGGTGGCGGCGGCGCCTAGACGCTCGCAAGCTTCGCCGGAGGACGGCGTCAGCCGGAGTCCCCGGCCCGGTAGGGTCAGCCGGTTGCCGAACCGAGAGGAGAGTGGAGATGACGGGAAAGGCTGACTTCACCGAGGAGGAGTGGAAGGACGTCCTGCAGGGGCCGCCCACGGCGGGCATGATGGTGGCCATGGCGCAGCGCGGGGGGACGTTCCGCGAGACCATCTCGATGGCCAAGGCGTACGGCGAGGCGCGGAAGGAGCACGGCGAGAGCGAGCTCCTGGACGAGATCGCGTCGGCCAAGCCCGAGGTCGATCGAACGCGCTACCACAGCGCCGAGGAGCTGAAGGACCACAGCCTCCAGCACATCCGCGAGGCCGTCGAGCTGGTCGAGCGAAAGGCGACGGCAGAGGAGGTAGAGGAATACAAGCGCTTCGTGCTCACCCTGGCGCAACGGGTGGCCGAGGCTCACAAGGAAGGCGGCGAGCGCGTGAGCGAGGCCGAGGCCAGCGCGACCGCGGAGATCGCTACGGCACTCGGCACCCCAGCGCCCGAGTCAACCAGCCCGTAGAGCCCGCCGGCCGCTGATGGCCGAGTTGCGTTCTTCTATTCGACGCAACTCGGCCACCGATGCGGCAAACGAGATTTAGTCCTGGCTCTCCTGGTGCTTCACCTTCGATGAGACGCACTTGCCGAGAGCGTTGCGCCCGTTGTGGTTGGTGCCGTACTGCTGCCGGAACCCCTCGGGGTCGGCCTGGCGGGCCGCCTTGCACTCCTTTGCTGCGTTCTTGAACTCGGCGACGTCCTCCTTGACTTCGGCCTTCACCTTGCCCGAGATGCACTTGCCGAGCGCGTTGCGGCCGTTGTGGTTGGTGCCGTACTGCTGCTGAAAGCCCTCCGGGTCGGCCTGGCGGGCCGCCTTGCACTCCTTGGCTGCGTTCTTCAGCTCCGTCGCGGCCTCGTCGGTCGTTCCCTTGATGCAGTTGCGCATCGCGTGCTTGCCGTAGGTGGCTAGGAACGCTGCCTTGTCCGCCTTCTTCTGAGCCGCGCACTGCTTGGCGGCCACGTTCTTGGCGTGGCTGGCGCTGGTCGTGTTGCCCGCGGCCAGGCTCGCCGCGAGCAGCGACGCGCACAGGCATCCACAGGCGATCGTGATAATTCGCTTCAAAGCTGAGCTCCTTTGCCCACCAGGGGCATCGTTTTCAGGTCCCGTTGCAACAGACAACGCGCGAGCACGCCCCATGTCAGGGGCTTTCTCGGCCAGGCGGCGGGTTAGGCGCTGTCTTTCGCCTTGGACGCGCGCACGGGCGACGACGCGCTGCGCCCATGTGAAGAGCCGCTCTTGCCTGACGATGAGCGGCTTTGGCTCAGCGGCGTCTTGCTCTGGCCGAGCGGCGTTCGGCTATGGCCGGGAGGAGATCCGGGTTTGCCCTGCGCGTGCGCCGGGAGGGAGGGTGCGTTGGAGGCCGCGTTGGCGTGACCCGGGGGCGATGCCGGCTTGCCCTTGGAGCCGGCGGACGCGTTTCCACCGCCATGGGAGTTGCCTCCGGCGTTCGAGTGTGCGGGTGGGTTGCCGTTGGCGGTCGCTGGAAGGCCCGCGCTTGGGGAGCTCGCCGGTACTTCGCCCTGGGCGCCGGACGCCCTCGCGGCATGACCGGCGGACCCGGTCTCGTCGCCGCCGTGGGACTGATGGCGACCCGGGGCCTCCGCGGCGCTGGAGGCCTCCGCGCGGCCGCGATCGGATGCGTTCCCGGCGGATCCGGGGTCGCGGGCGCCGGCTGTGGGGCTCGCATTGCCATGTTGAGCCGCGCCGGGCAGCGCCGCGGGTGCGTGGCCTTGTGTCACCGGAGCGTCCCGTTCGCCGACCAGGGGCACCTTGACTACGCCGCTCATACCGGCAGCTCCGGCACCGACCACGATCGCCGCCGCGATCGACGCTCCTTTGACGGCAATCGGGCCGGCAATCGTCGACCCGCCGGCCACACCGGCGGTGCCCCCGGCCAGCGCACCGGTGGCCGGGCCGACGCCACCGTTTCCGGTCCCGCCCAGGATGGTGGTAAGCAGGCCCGATGCTGCCAGGCCCGGCAGCGGCGGACAGAGCGCCCGCAGATCCGCCCGACGCTGGGAGATCGCGGCCTCGAACCCACTGCACGCCTCGCAGGCCCGCAGGTGGGCCCGCAGGCGGCGGCTCCGGAGCACGCGGCCGTCCCGGTCCGAGAGAGCGCGGCGGGCCGCCTCACACTCCATTTCGCGCCCCCGGTTCAGGTCCCTGAGCGCCACGCGGGCCTCGTAGACCGCCTGGCGGGCTGCCGCCGGCGAGGCGGAGAGAGCCGTTCCAATCTCGTCGTAGCTCAGCCCGCTCAGCTCGCGCATCACCAGCGCGCCGCGCTGGCGCTCGGGCAGGTGGTCCAAGTCGGCGACCAAGTCGCGAAGCCGCTCGCGAGCCTCGGCCTCGGAGTCGGCCCCGGCAGCCGTCAGGTCGGGGAGCCGCTCGGCGCCCAGGCCGCCTACGCGCTGGCGCAGGATCGAGACCGCCTCGTTGTGAGCCACCCGGTAGAGCCACGGCCGCAGCACGATCTGACGCTCGTCGCCTGGCAAGGAGCGAAGCGCGCTGGCCATCGTGTTCTGCAGCGCGTCTTGAGCCTCGTCCGGGTCGGCCAGGATCCCGCGGCAATAACGGTAGAGCTCCTGGTGATAACGCTCGAAGATCGCCTCGAACGCCCGCTGATCGCCCCGTCCCGCCAAACGCGCCAAGCGCGCGTCCGACAGCACCCGCCGCGGCATCCAAACGGAGGGTGAGGCGACCTCCGGGGCCGTCTCGCTCACCGACATCACTTCTGATTATCGACCGTCGACACGAAGAGTTCAAATCTGAACGCACCAAATCCTTGCGAAACCGTCCTCTAAGGAACAAACGCACGAGGACGCCGAATATCAGGCGCGGATCAGGGCGCTCAGGTCGGCCTCGTCGTCATTGCCCAGATCGCGACCAGGTAGACGACGAGGAGCAGCGAGACCAGGCCCGCGGGGGCGCGGGCCATGGGACCCGGGACCAAAGAGCGCCGGATGCGCCGCATTGCGAGGCCCGCGAGCAGCGTCGAGACCAGAATCAGCAACAGCCCGAGGTCGGCGGAGCTTTGCCCAATTCCGATCCAGGCCGCGTTCGAGTCGGTGAGGTCCTCCTTGGAGGCGATCCACTCGGCGCCGGCGCGCATCAGGACCCACGCCGGCAGGGCACCCAGGAGGAGGGAGCGATAGCCCAATCGCACCAGGGCGGGGTTTCCGTCGCGCCAGGCAAGGACCAGCGCGGAGCCGGCTAGCACCAGCGCCCCCACCAGGAGCATCGCCCCCAGCACGTGGAGCAGGAGCGGGAAGTTCCAGGCGTCAGGACGGATGATCGCGAGCACGCTCACGCCCCGGGCTTGTAGATCATCACCACGAGCAGCGCCAGCACCACCGCCGATCGGAGCCAATGAAGCAGGGCGGCCTGCCGGACCTCGGCGCCAGCCGCCGCCTCCCCACCCGGCCCGGCCATCGAGACGTACCCGACCTGCGCCCTGCGCCCGAGCTCGGTGCCGATGGCCCAGAGCACGATCGCGGCGATGATCCAGCCGTCCCAAATCTCATAGCCCTTGACGTAGAGGGCGAGCCAGATCCCGAAGATGAGCGTCCCGAGGCCACCGATCGTCCAGAGCACGTTTGCGATCGCGAGCACGCGAGAGTCGGGGGGCGCCCCAAGGGCGAAGGCGCTGAAGACGACCACCGTCGCGACGAGGGCGAAGGCCGCAAGGACGTGCAGGAACAGGAGGGTGTCGTACACGCGGCGGGAACCTATCTCAGGCGCCGGCCGGCCCGCGGAGGATCTCGCGACGCGGTCAGCCGTTGTGGTCGAGCGCCTGCCTGAGGAACCGCCGGGTCCGCACGGCCGGCGGCGAGCTCCCGTCGTACAGGTCGGCGACGTGGCCGGCGCCCCTGGCGACGAACTGGCGGGAGTCCGGGAACTCCTTCGCCACCAGTCGGCCCTCGTACGGCGTCGTGACGTCGTCGAGCTCCCCGGAGACGATCAGCACCGGGGCCTTGGTCGGCTGCTCGCCGGGTGCCACCGGGGGCTCATACAGCGAGCTCGGCCGAGGCGCCTCCAGGCAGTACTGGTAGAGCGTCTCCGAGGAGAGCGCCACCTCCCGGGGCTTGAACGGTGCGAACGCTGCCGCGTTTCGGTAGTCACGAACCTTCCGCTCGAGCTCGGCTCGCCGCTCCGCCTCCGAGGCGTCCTTGTTCCAAAGCAGCGGATAGTCGTTGCAGCTCACGACGTCCTCCTGCGTGAGGTTGAAGTGCCGAATGTGGCCGTAGCCCAGCTTGGCCTCCGCGATCAGCCGCTTGTATGGAGTTGCGTCGCCGTGGCGCAGCGCGGTGCCCGCCCGGTCGATCTGCAGGTAGGACTCTGGGGGCGAGTTGCCGGCGACTGCAAGCGCGTCGACTAGGGCGCCGACGCCTCGGTGCCTCGCACGAAGCCAGACCACGAGCTTGCCCAGACGTCGACGAGCGTTGCCGTGACACTCCGGCGAGCGACGACAGGCGATGACCATGGAGCGGACCCCGGTCGTTATCAGGCTCGGGTACCAGGCGCTCTCTCCCATGACTGGATAGGCGGAATCCAGCACCAGGGCATTCAGCGTGTCCGGATGGCGAAAGGCATAGGACTGGGCCAGGAAGGTCCCGTAGGAGTCTCCGTACAGGGTTATCCGGTCGAACCCCAGCGCCCGGCGCACGTCGTCGATGTCGTCCGCGGAGGCCGACGTCCTATACGAGCTGAACCGCGGACCGAGCTTTGAGGCGCAGGCCGGAAAGGCGATCCAGTCCGGCGCCCGGCCGAATTGGAGGTCCGGGCACTGGAGCGGCACGGAGCGTCCCGTTCCGCGCTGGTCCACCAAGACCAGGTCACGGCGGTCGAGCAGCGACCCGAACAGCTTCACGTAGGAGCGAACGGTCCACGAGCTCGCGTATCCGGGGCCGCCCTCGACGGCGAAGATCGCACCAAGCCCGGGCTGAGACCGGTCCGAGTGGGGAACCACCGCGAACCCGATCCTGGTCTTGCCGAGCGACGGGTCCTCGCGCTCGAACGGGACCCATATCTCGCCGCAGCGAAACGACCTCGGCGTGGGGCCCGACTTGCAGCGGTGCAGATCGGCGTTGGTGAGCGAGGGCACCTGGGCCGGCGGTGTCGCACCGCCACCCCCTCCCCCGCCGCACGCGGCGAGCGCCAACGCCGATGCGAGTAGCCCCGCCAGGGCGGCGGGTCTGGTCGCCCATGCGCGTGAGGGTCCTGAGGGCCTGACGGCCATCCACAACAAGCTATCGGCGGCAAGACGGCATCGGTTTCGACCAATACACTGGCTTGCGCGCTGTGGGCGCCACCCTCACACTCGGGGATGTCGCCGCCTCCAGCCGGCTCTCTCGATTGCGTCGCTGGCTGCGCCTTCATCCCACCGCCGTAACTCTCACCGGCAGCCTGCTGGTGGGAAGCGCTCTCGCGGCCGGCCTGTGGGGAAAGCGCGGCGACTTCGCCGACGCCGTCCAGCTCGCGCCGCTTTGGATCCTGGGAGTCGCCATGCTTCTCCATGTCGTCTGGCTGATCGCCCGAAGCGAGGCGTGGCACGTGTGCGTGGGCGCGGCGGGCGGCAGCGTCAGCCGGCGCCGGCTCTACAGGGCAGCGAGCATCGGCTACCTCGGCAACCTCTTCAATGGCCAGTTCGGCCTCGCAGTGCGGATCACCGCCCTGCGCCGGTCAGCCCCCCGCGAGACCCCGACGCCCTCCGTCCTGATCGCAGCGGAGCTGCCGATCGTCGTCGTCGAGGTGAGCCTCGCCGCGTTGACCTCGTTCACGCTCGTCGGACCGCTGGGGTTCCCCTGGTGGGTGCCGCTTTTGTGCTTCGGCTTCACGCTCGGCGCGATGACCCTCCTGGCGAGGCTCGCGCGAGACCGCCGCGACGGGTTCTGGAAGGGCTTCGCGGTGATGCGGGGGTTGCAGGGGCGCAGCAGCATCATCGCCCTGGTGGTGTTCGCGGTCTGCGCGCAGATCGCCCGCAACTGGCTGGTCCTGCAGGCGATCGGGGTCGACGGGTCCGTCCTCGACGCCACGGCACTGCTGATCGGCGTGGCGGTGATTGGCTTGCTGCCGGTCGGCCCGAGCCTAGGCGCGGCCGCGGCTGTCGTGATTCTGGGTGCCAACGGAGTCGCTGCGACCGCTGCGGCTGGAGCTCTGCTCACGGCGACCGGCGCGCTGGGCGCGCTCTGCTTCGCCGGCTGGGCGCTGATCGACCGCCTCCGTCCGTCCGCATCGCCGCTGGCGGCATCGCTTCCGTCCTGAGCAGCTCGCGCTCGAGCGGCGCCCGCTATCTCGTCGCCCCTGACTCGTTCAAGGGCACGTTCGGCGCGCCCGAGGTGGTCGAGGCGATCGGTGACGGGCTGGAGGCGGGCGGCGCGCGATCCACGGATCTCTGCCCGGTAGCCGACGGCGGTGAGGGCACGATGGAGGCGCTCTCGGCGGCTCTCGGCGGCCGCTACGTGACCCGGCGGGTGCACGATCCGCTGGGCCGACCGCTCGACGCCCGGTTCGCCCTGCTCGGCGACGGGACGACGGTGGTGGTGGAAGCCTCCGAGGCGTCCGGCTTCGCCTTGATCGCGCCCGAGGAGCGAGACCCGGAGCGCGCCAGCACCGCCGGGACGGGCGAGCTCGTGGCCGCGGCGATCGCCACGGGGGCACGCCGGATCCTCGTCGCCGCCGGAGGAAGCGCGACCACCGACGGAGGCGCCGGCGCGATCGAGGCGATCAAGCGGAGTGGCGGGCTCCGCGGCGCCCGGATCGAGGTGCTGTGCGACGTCGCGACGCCGTTCGAGCGGGCGGCGGTCGTGTACGGCCCCCAGAAGGGCGCCGACGACGACGCCGTCCGCCGGCTGACCGCCCGGCTCAAGACGCAGGCCGCGGGATTCGCCCGGGACCCGACCGGGGTCCCGATGACGGGGGCCGCCGGAGGACTCTCGGGCGGCCTGTGGGCGGCCTTCGGTGCCGAGCTTCGGCCCGGCGCGCCCTACGTCTTCAGGCTGCTCGAACTGCCCGCCAGGCTGGCCGCGTGCGACGCGGTCGTCACCGGGGAGGGTCGGCTCGACTCGCAGAGCTTCGCCGGCAAGGTGGTGGGTGCCCTCGCTGATCTGTGCCGGGAGGCGGCCACCGAGCTGCACGTGATCGCCGGCGCGAGCTCCTTCGACCCGTCCCGCGCCGAGGAGCTCGGGGTCTCCTCACTGCAGCTCGCCGGCACGCTCGACGAGATCCGTCAGGCGGGGCAGCGGATCGCCGCCGGAGAGCCGGCCAGGTGAGACTGTCTCAGACGGGGTCCAGCGCGAGTGCGTGATTGGAGAGGATCATCCTGTCGGGATCCCAGCTCCGCTTCACCTCGGCCAGGCGGGAGCAGGTCTCCGCCGGGAGGATCGCCTCGACGTCGCATGGACGCTCCGCGAAGTTGAAGTAGCCGCCCTCGCTCGCCCAGGGCTGCATCGCGTCGTGGACCTCGTCGAGGTGACCCACGATCGCCTGGCCCAGCTCGGGGTTCATCGGCAAGCCCACGCCGAGCATCACGAAGTCCGCGTCGAGCTTGGAAAGAGCACCTCCATCCTCGGCAGGCTGCCCAAGGGCGCCGCCCAGGTGACGAAGCTCGGCGAGCAGCAGCGGCGAGCCCGCCTCGGGGCCCTCGGCGCCGACGAAGGCGTCGATCGCCTCGTCGGGAAGCTCCTCGATCAGGGCGTGATGGCCGAGGCCGGGCACCGGCACCTCTGGGTCCATGTGAATCCGCGAGAGCCCGGCGGCTGGAATCTGCCCGAAGGTGTCCATGATCGGCTCGCCGATCTCACGCAGGGGCGCAACCATCTTCTCGCCGTCGGCCTGGCTTCCGATGCAGGCCGCGCCCAGGGTCAGCAGCGGCCGGTCGCGAATCGCCTCTGGCACGTCCGGGATCGGCGGCGGTCGAAGGAAGCGCACGATGGAGGTGACCTCGTCGGGAAGGGTCGTCGCCCAATCGCGGTAGGCGCGAACGGCCTCGGCCCCGACCTCGGCGGGCAGGAGAAGCGCTCCCGCGTAGAGCTCTGCAATCGGCAACAGCGCGAGGTGAATGGCGGTGACGATGGCATAGCCGCCACCGCCGCCCCGGAGCGCCCAGAAGAGGTCCGCGTCGTTGTCGGCGTCGACCCGCCGCGGCTCGCCGTCGGCGGCGACGACCTCGATCGCCGTCACGCGGTTGCACGCGAAGCCGTATCGGCGCCCCAGCCAGCTCAGCCCTCCGCCGAGCGTGTAGCCGGTAACGCCGACGTCGGGCGAGGAACCCGGCAGCGTGCAGAGCCCCGCGAGCTGGGCCGCCTCGCCCAACTCGAGGGCCAGCACCCCGGCCTCCACTCGGGCGGTACGCGCCTCGGCGTCGACCTCGACTCCCCGCATCCGCTCGGTCTTGATCAGGATCGCCTCGTCCAGGGAGCCGAGCGCCACCGCGCCGTGGCCTGTGCCCTGGCCCGCGACCCTGAGCCCGTTCTGGCCGGCGAAGCGGACCACCTTGGCGACATCATCGGCGCTTTCTGCAAACGCGACCGCGTCAGGGCGCTGGTCGGTGGCGAGGTTCCAGGCCCGCCGCGCCTCGTCCCAGTCGGAGTCGGCCGGCGTCGCGACGCGCCCCGCGATCGAGAGCTGGCTGAAGTCGCTCATCGAGGCGTGCACTTTAATGAAGACCCGCCCGGCTTCCTCAGCGGGTCATTCCGAACTGCGTCACCTGCTCTCCCGGCGAGCAGTGGTCTCGGCCAGCGCTTGGATTGCGTGGGTGGGAAACCCCTCCTGCATCGTGCCGTCGCGGCGCCGAGCGGGCCGCGCGGCGACCAGGCAGTTGTAGACGGACTCGCGGGCGGCCTCGTACGCGGCGGCGAAGTAGGAGTCGAGCTCCGCGTCGGCGGGGCCTCCCGCCGATGACGCGGAGAAGGCCAGGCCGATCTCCCCGGAGCCGTCGCCCGCGTAGGACCCCGAGCGGGCCAGCCCGAGCAGTGAGCGTGTCGCCAGGCGTCTGAGCGCCAGGGCGGATAGCGGAGCGTCCGTTGCGCACACCGCGATGCAGGAGCCCCGGTCGGGACCCCGTGGAACCGCACCCTCCAACCCGTGCTCGAGCAGGTCGAGGTAGCGGGGATCGCCGAAGTTGCAGAGCAACAGGACCCCTATGTGATGATCGCCCACCGCGCGCGAGGCGGTCCCGATGCCCCCCGGGAAGCCGAAGCAGGTCATGCCGGTGCCCGCACCAACGCTGCCTTCCGGGACCTCGGAGCCCAGCCCGTCGAGCGCCCGCGCGACATCGCGATCGACCACGGTCCGGGAGTCGGCCATCTCGCCGTCGTCGCACTCGCCGACGACGGGAATCACCACGTCGTCCGGACCCCTCCCGGAGGCCATGACCGCGGCGTGGAACACCGTGCCCACGGCGTGCGTCCCGCAGAGGTACACGGGGGTCTCGATCGTGCCCCGCTCCTCGACCTCGAGCTTGCCCGTCAGCTCGCCCATGCCGTTGATCGTCGCCGCTCCCGCCGGCGCCGGCAGCGACGGTGGCGCGATCACCGTGACCCCGGTGCGCTCGCCGCTGGCCGCCTGCGCGTGTCCGATCCGGACGCCAGGGACGTCCGTGATCGAGTTGCGCGGCCCCGGCGCCAGACGGCCGACCGGGCCCGCGATCTCCCGCCACCGTGGCTCAGCCAACGGCTTCCGCCTGGTTCGCGAGCGCGGGGTCGTGGAGCAGGCAGGCCGCTAGCTGCCCGTTTCCACCGGTGGGGATCAGGGATGGGTCGACCTGGTCGCAGGGCTCGAAGCGCCGGGGGCAGCGCGGATGGAACCGGCACCCGGGCGGGATGTCCGTGGCGTCCGGCAGCTCTCCGGTCAAGAGGTCGCGGCTTCCCCCGCCCCCCGCCGTGGGAACCGGCACCGCCGTTACAAGCGCTTCGGTGTACGGATGGCGGGGGCGCTCGATCACGTCGGTGGCCAGGCCCTGCTCGACGATCCTCCCCAGGTACATGACGGCGATCCGGTCGCACAGCGCCCACGCGAGGCTGAGGTCGTGGGTGATGAACAGGAGCCCCAGGCCCCGGCGCCGCTGCAGCTCGAGCAGGACGGCGAGAATCTGGGTCCGCACGGAGGCATCCAACATCGAGACCGGCTCGTCGCAGATCAGGCCCTCCGGCTCGAGCACCAACGCGGCGGCGATCGCAATCCGCTGGCGCTGCCCGCCCGAAAGCTGATGCGGGTAGCGACCCAGGAAGCGCCCAGGATCGAGGCCCACGTCCTCCAGCGCCCGTCCCACCCGCCCCTCGTGCTCTCCGCGAGCCACGCCCTGCACGACCAGCGGCTCGGTGACGATGGTCTCCACCCGCTGGCGCGGGCTGAGCGTCTGGTAGGGGTCCTGGAAGATCATCTGAACGCGCCTGCGCAGCGCCGCCAAGCTCGACTTGCCGTTGACGGCCTGGCCCTCCAGCTCAACCGCGCCTGCTGCCGGGGCAACCAGCCCGAGCATCGCGCGGGCCAGAGTCGACTTGCCGCTGCCGGACTCGCCGACCACGCCGAGCACCTCGCCGCGCCGCCACTCCAGCGTGACCCCGTCGACCGCGCGAGCCACGCCACCCCGCGTGCGAAACCGGACCGACAGGTCCCGGACGTCCATCAGGTTGGCGTTGTCGCTCATGCGCGGACCTCGGCGGCGGGGGCGCCCTCCGGGGCCGGCCACTCCCTCCACGGCGCGAAGTGGCACGCGGAGCGGTGGCCAGGGGACGTCTCCCGCAGGGCAGGGTCGGATGTGCACCGCTCGGCGGCATACGGACAGCGGGGGCGAAACCGGCACCCGTCCGGCATCTCGCCCGGATCCGGGGGGCCGCCCGGGATCGGGTCGCCCAACCCGCGGCGCCCGCCGATCACCGGAAGCGAGTCGAGCAGGCGCTTCGTGTAGGGATGCTGTGGGGCCTCGAACACGGAGCCGACCTGTCCGGTCTCCACGATCCGTCCCGCGTACATGATCGCGATCCGGTCGCAGGTCTCGGCCAGCACCCCGAGGTCGTGCGAGATCAGGATGAGCGCCAGGCCGAGCCGCTCGCGCAGGCGCTCGAGCAGCTGCAGGACCTGGGCCTGGATCACGACGTCGAGCGCCGTCGTCGGCTCGTCGGCGATCACCAGCGACGGGCGGCAGGCGAGCGCGAGGGCGATCATCATTCGCTGGCGCTGGCCTCCGGAGAGCTGGTGCGCGTACCGATGCCCGAGCGCGGGGGTCAGGCCCACCGTGGTCAGGAGCTCCGTGATCCGCTCGCGCGCCTCCCTGCCGCTGACGCTCTCGTGAAGCCGGATCGCCTCGGCGATCTGGGCATCGACCCGCTGCACCGGATCGAGCGAGTTCATTGCCCCCTGGAAGACCAGCGAGACGTGCCGCCAGCGCACGACACGCATCCCGGCCTCGGTCCGCTTCCCGATGTTGATCGGCTCGTCCACCCCCGGCGGGCGGAGGGTGATGACGCCGGACTGCTTCAGGCTCGACGGCAGCAGCTTCATCAGGGCGAGCGCGGTGGTGGTCTTGCCGCAACCGGATTCCCCGGCGAGCCCCAGGGCCTCGCCGGCCGTCAGCGAGAAGTCGACGCCGTCCACGATCGGATCGCCGCGATGGGTGACGTGCAGGCACTCGACCTCGAGGAGCGCGCTCACCGGTTCTCCCTCAGCCGTGGGTTGACGTGCTCCTCGAACAGGTAGCCGAGCATCGAGACCGCCAGCACCAGGACCGTGATGCAAAGGCCCGGGGGGATCACATACCACCACGCCTCGGCGCTGGGCGCCCCGGACTCGAACGCGTTCTCGAGCATCGTTCCCCAGGAGATTCGCGTCGGGTCGCCGAGGCCCAGGAACGAGAGCGCCGCCTCGGAGAGGATCGCCACCGCGACGATCAGCACCGTGTTGGCGAAGATCAGCGGCAAGGTGTTCGGGAGGATGTGCTTGCGGATGATGTAGCCGTCACCGGCGCCGAGAGCCCGGGCGCGCTCGACGAAGGCCCGCTCGCGAAGCGTGAGCACCTGCGCCCGCACGATCCGACCCGTGCCGGCCCACGACGTGAGCCCGATGACCACGATCAGCACGGTGAGCGACGGGCTGAGGATCCGCGCCAAGACGATCATCAGCGGCAGGGTTGGGATGACGAGGAACCAGTTCTCGAGCGCGTCGAGGCTGCGGTCAGTCCAACCGCCGAAGTAGCCGCCCACGAGCCCGACCGCTGACCCCAGGGTCGCCGAGATCGCGGCCGCAGCGAAGCCGACGACGATCGAGACCCTCGCCCCGACCAGAATTTGCGAGAGGACGTCGGATCCGTTCTCCGTGGTCCCGAGAAGGTGGTGGATGCTGGGCGGCGCGAGGACGTCGAGGCTCGAGGCGTCCGCGTTGTAGGGGGCGATGGCCTTGCCGAACACCGCGATGAAGACGAACAGGCCGACGACTGCAAGTCCGAAGCGCCCCCGCCAGGTGCCCAGCAGGAGGTCCCGGACCGTGCCCGGCTCGTCGCCGAACTCCGGCTGCGCCAGGACCTCGATCGCCGCGCCCGCCTGCTCGCCGCTCATCCGGGGACCCTCATGTCGACTGCACCCGCGGGTCGAGGTAGAAGTACAGGCAGTCGGCGAGCAGGTTGGCCAGGATCACCCCGGCCGAGAAGACCAGGAACGTCCCCTCGAGCACCGGGAAGTCCTTGTCCTGGATCGCCTGGAAGCTGAGCTCGCCGAGGCCCGGCCACGAGAAGATCGTCTCGATGGTGATCGCGCCGCCGACCACCGCCCCGAACTGGATCGCGGACAGGGTGACGAGCGGCAGGAGCGCGTTCGGGACCGCGTGACGGCGCACCACCCTCTCCCACGGCAGCCCGGTCGCCCGTTTGACGGTGATGAAGTCCTCCGTCAGCACGTCGACCATCGACGAGCGCATGATCAGGAAGTACTGGCCGAGCAGCATCAGGGTCATCGCCGTCGCGGGAAGCACCAGGTGCTTGGCGACGTCCCAGGCGTTGGCGAAGAAGCCGGAGAACTCGACCCCGGGCGTCACCTGGAGCCCCGTCGGGAAGATCGGTATCCAGACGGCGAAGACCAGGATCAGGATGATCCCGATCCAGTACTCGGGCGCCGCATAGGTGAACAGGCTGAACCCCAGCAGGCCGTCGTCGGTCTTCTTGCCCCGCCGCGTCGCGGCCACCACCCCCATCCAGGAGCCGATCAGCGTGGCGAGCAGGGTTCCTGTCCCGACCAAGAGCAGCGTCCACGGCAACGCGCTCTTGATCTCGTCCCAGACCGGCTGGCGGCTCCGCTGGCTGAGCCCGAGGTCGAGTCGCCCGGTGTCCCCGACGTAGTCGACGAACTGTCCCAGCAGGGGCTTGTCGAGCCCGTAGTCGTGGCGCAGTCGCTGGAGCTCCTGGGGGGTGGCCTGCGGGAGGCGGGCAAGCTGGGTGGTTGGGTCGCCCATCACCCGGAACAGGAAGAAGTTGAACACGAGGACGAACGCGAAGGTCACCAGCGCCGCGACGACCTTCCCGGCCAGCCAGCGCCCGCTCATCCTCGCGTTCTCATTCCTCGAGCTCCACCGGCTCGCCGCGGCGCCGGCGCCGCGCTCGGATCACGAAGAACGCGCCAACCCCGACGACGACCACTGCGACTGCCGCGATCGCGATGCCGGAGCCGCCCCCGCCGCTCTCGCCGCTCGAGCTCCCGGGCGCGATCGTCACCAGCGGCTCATAGGAGGTCTGGTCGCAGATCGCGTCGCCGGTCGAGTCCTCCGGGCAGACCGGCTTGACGTTCGCGACCCGATCCGTCCTGTATGCCTCGAGGTTCGGGTCGTAGGTGATGACGAGGTACGGCAGGTCGCGCTGGGTCAGGGCGACCATCCGCTGGATGATCTCCTTGCGCTGTGCGTTGTCGAACTCGCCGGCCTGCTGCTTGTACAGCCGGTCGTAGGTGGGGTTCGAGTAGAACGAGTCGGACGACCCGCCGATCTCGCCGGTGGTGAGGATGCTGAGCAGGAAGCTCGGGTCGTACGGATCGCCGCCCCAGCCCCAGATGAAAGTGTCGAAGTCCGGCGCCGGCTTGCCGTTCACCTTCCGGACCGTCAGGTCGTACAGCTTGTCGGTGCTGACGACTTGGACGTTGTAGTCGATCCCGACGGCCTTGGCCTGCTCGGCGACGAGCTTGGCGGCCTGGATGTCGTACGGGGACTCCGAGCGAACGTAGAGGTTGAACGAGAGCTCCACGCCGCCCTTCGTCCGTGGGCCGTCACCGTTCTCCTGCCAGCCCGCGGCGTCGAGGATCTGCTTCGCCTTCTCCGGGTCGTACGGGTAGTCCTGAGCCGGCACCTCGTAGAACGACTTGTAGAAGGACGGCAGGATCCCGTGGGCCGGGAACGAGGTCCCGCGCGCCGCGATCTCGTTGATTCGCTCGCGATCGACGGCGTAGGCCGTGGCCTGCCGGACCGCGGTGTCCTGGACCGCGGGGTTGTACTGCGCGTCCGGGCAGGTCTGCTGCGAACAGCTGTTGAACGACATCTGCGTGTAGGCGGGCGAGGAGGCCTTCAGCGTCTCGATGTTGGGCTGATCGCCCAGCCGGGCGAAGCCGGAGGCGGACACCTCCGGCACCATGTCGACCTCCCCGACCTGGAGGGCCCGCTCGGCCGCGTCCTGGTTGCCGTAGCGGATGAACTGGATCTCGTCGAACTTCGGCTCCGGCCCACGGAAGTTCGGGTTCTTGTCCATCTTCGTGATCCGGTTCGGCTCGAAGTCGGTGACGATGTACGGGCCACTGCCCACCAGGGGCAACTCCGGCTTATACGACCCGGTGAGGTCGCTGACCGGCACCTTCCCCCAGACGTGCTTGGGGAGGATGTAGATGAAGAGGCCGCCGACGATCCGTGCGTCGGGGCGGTTGGTGTGGACCACGACGGTGTCGGCGTTCGGCGTGTCGATCTTGGAGACGTTGTCCGTGTAGCTAGTGAAGAGGGCGCCCTTGCTGCCCAGCACCTCGAGGGAGTACTTGACGTCCTCCGAGGTGATCGGCTTGCCGTCCGACCACTTCGCGTTGGGGTCGAGATGGAAGGTGATCGTCTTCTTGTCGTCCGAGATGTCCCAGCTTTGCGCGATGCCCGGGACGGGTGTGAGGTCCTTGGGGCTGAAGTTGACGAGCAGGTCCCAGTTGATCGCCCAGAGCGAGAAGTCCTCCTCGTCCTGGCCGACGTAAGGGTTGAGCGTGGACGGGTTCTGCGCCCAGCCGATCTTGAGGATGCTCTTGGCCTGCTGCGAGTCGCCCGCGGCCGCCGGTGAGCCGACGGCCACCGCCAGCGCCACCGCGGCGACGAGCAACCCGGTAATCGTCCATGCTCTTGCAAGCCTCATCCCTACTCCCCTTCTGGTTGTTGGTCAGTCCGTGAGCTCACTGCCGCTTCGGTGATCTCGAGCGTCTTGGCGCCCCCGTCGAGGCGAACCCCGACGCCGAGCGGCATGGTCGCCATGTGCTTTCCGTGGCCGACCGGCAGGTTGGCGATCGCGGGGATCCCCAGCGGAGCGATCAGCTCGTCGAGCATCTCCTCGACCGACAGGGTCGATTCCGGCCCCTCGGGCACGGTCTGGTAGTTCAAGTTGACGTCGGTGCCGAACACGAAGCCGGCGGCGTTGTCGAGCTTGCCGGCCCTGATCAGGTGGTTGAGCGCGGTGTCGACGAGGTAGGGCTCGGTGTCGAGGTCCTCCGCCATCACGATGCAGCCGTCGGTCTGGACCTCGTACGGCGTCCCGATGCTCGCGCAAAGCAGCGTCAGGTTGCCGCCGACCAGCGGCCCCTCGGCTTGGCCGTCGCCCACCGTGAGGACGTAGGGGTCCTCCGGGTCTTCGAACACGCGGCCGAGCGCCTCGGGCACGAAGGCGCGGTGAAACCAGTCCTCGGTGTCGCCGGTCAGCTGATAGTGGCCCTTCTGCCGCGTGAACCGCAGGAAGTTCGGCCCGTAGAACGAGACCCACGACGCGTGCGCCGCCAGCGCCAGGTGGAGGGCAGTGATGTCGCTGTAGCCGCAGACGATGCGCGGCTCGCCAAGCCGGTCCCATGCAATCCGGTCGTGGAGGCGCGCGGTGCCGTAGCCGCCGCATAGCGTCAGCACCATGTCGATCCCGGGCTCGGTGAGCGCCCACTGCAGGTCGGCGGCGCGCTCCTCGTCGGTTCCCGCCAGGTATCCGTGCACCTTGCGGTGGTTGGGGCCGAAGAGGATCCGGTGCCCACGGGCCTCGAAGTAGGCGGTCGCCTGCTCGATCCCCGAGCGCGTCTGCGGCGCGCTCGCCGGCGCCACGACCGCGATCGTCGCCTGCTCGGGCAGCGCGGGCGGCTTGATCCGTTCCGCCATCTCTATCCTCGCTCCGCCCCGACCGCGCCCCGCGAGACGCTCTCGATGGCCTCGGCGATCAGCTCGCGCGACGCTCCCAGGGATCCGAGGACGAGCTCGACGTGAAGCTCTGCCACCTGCTCGAGCGTCAGCGGGCCGCTGGGGTCGAACCACAGCGCCACCCCAGTGCACTGGAGCAGGATGGCGTAGGTCGCCACGTGCGCGTCCGACGACCGCAGGGACCCGTCGCGGATCCCGTCGCGGATGATCTCGCTGAAGATCGCCTGGTAGGAGTCGCGTTGGGCGATCAGCGCCCCCCGCCGCCCCTCAGTCAGCGCCCGGATCTCGCTATCGGTCACGAAGGCTTCGCGCCGGTGGATGCCGTGGAAGACGACGTGCTCGCGCACGGCCGCGGCCAACCGGAGGGCCGGCCGGTGGTGCATCCCGATCGCCGCGATCACCTTGTCGGTGAGTCGTTCCATGAAGTCGTCCTGAAGGTGCACCAGGATCGCCTCCTTGCTGGGGTACCAGTGGTAGATGGCCGCCGGCTGCACCCCGGCGGCCGAGGCGACCGCGCGCATCGACGTCGCGTGGTAGCCGAGCCGCGCGAAGAGCTCGATCGCCGCCCCCTCGATCGCGTCACGGGTCTCGGGGCCGCGCCGGGTCGGGGAGGGGCCATCCCGAGCGGTGCCCGCACCCTCCGCCGCGGTCGTACCGGGCTCAGCCAAGCTGCAACAGCCCCTTCGTCTGCTCCTGCGTGGCGACCTCCCGCCCGAGCGCGCTCGTCAGGCCGACCGCCATCTCGACCAGGGAGGCGTTGGACGGGGCGAGGACGCCGCGCCGCAGGTAGACGACGTCCTCAAGCCCGGTGCGGATGCCCGGCGCGCCGTGAAGGAGCGCCAGCGCCAGCATCCGCGGGTGGTGGCGCCCAATGCAGGTGACCGTCCAGAACGCGTCGCTGGGCAACGGGCGAACCATGGCGGCCAGCGACTCGGGGGAGGCGTCGATGCCCCCGGGGACCCCGAACACGAGGTTGATCCGCAGCGGCGGGGGCAGGGTCCCCTGTTCGAGCCAACGCACCGCGCTCACCACGTGGCCAACGTCGAACGCCTCGACCTCGAGGGCGATCGCCGCCTCGGTCGCCCGCTCGACGATCCCGCGACCGGCCGGCGGCGGCGTGATGAAGGTCTCGTCACCGAAGTTCATCGAGCCGGACTCGACACCGGAGATGTCGGGCTTTGCCTCGAGGCCGGTGGTCCGCTCCTCGATCGTCATGTCGTTGGCGCCACCGGTGGAGACCATGGTCAACACGTCGCAGCCCGTCCGAATCCGGTCGATCACGTCGACGAACAGCTCCGGACGGCCGCTGGGTGTCCCGTCGTCCTCGCGGACGTGCAGGTGCACCACCGTGGCCCCGGCGGAGCTCGCCTCGATGCTCGACTCGGCGATCTCCTCGGTCGTGTAGGGGATGTTCGGGTTGTTCTCGCGGAAGACGTCCGCGCCCGTGACGGCAACCGTGAGCACCACCGGATTGCTGTTCCACTCACTCATCCTGAGAACCTCCGGCTCCCGTCAGCGACGTGCGCTCGCTGTCTGTGATCTGTCGGGACGCCCTCTGCTGGGGGTCCCAGAGCACGAGCGCGAACTCCGCCTCCACCACGACGTTGCCGGTTCGATCGAGGATTCGCTCGGTCGTGGTCATGCTCGAGCGACCGATGTCGCGTACCGAGCACTCGACCGTCACGGCCTCGAAGGCGGGATCTATCTCGGTCCGGAAGTTCACGGAGCACCGCCCGACGACGTACTCGTCGCGCCGGATGCCGTGCCGCTTCAGGAACGCGTCCCGCCCCTCCTCGAGATACGTCAACACGACGGTGTGGTTGACGTGGCCCAGCCCGTCGAGATCGCGCCACCGCATCTGCACCCGGTGGCCGTCGGCGTCGCTCATCGGCCGACGCTTCCCTGGAGGCCGAGCGCCTCACGAAGTGGGGCGAAGCTCCGCACCAGGTCGAGCGCGTAGGCACCGCCATCGGGGGTGTAGCCGCTCCCGATCAGCATCCGGGCGCTCGACCCGATCCCGTCGGC
>JBOGZC010000059.1:0-24035 GCA_050697075.1 Solirubrobacterales bacterium
GGAGGCGTCGTAGGCGACCGTGGCGTAGTCAGAGCCGCTCGTCGATCCATCGCTTGAGCCCGTCACGAACACCTTTCCCCCGTCGGGGCTCACCGCGAGCGCCGCGGGGACGTCGTCGCGCCCTGCCGCTCCGTTGTAGCGCTTGGTCCATAGCGCCGCACCGGTGGAGGCGTCGTAGGCAACCGTCGCGTAGTCGCCGAACCCCGGGGAACCGATTGGCGGCAGGCTGTATCCGCTCACGAATACCGTCGATCCGCCCGGACTCACCGCCAGGGCGCGGGCTAGCTCATTGCCATTTGCGGGTGTGTTGTAGCGGCTCACCCATAGCTGCGCGCCGGGGGTGGCGAGGGCGGCGGGAGCCGCCAGGATCACGCAGGACACCGTCGCGAGCAGCAGTGGAGTAGCCGCGAAGCGGACATCGCGAGTGCGGCCACGACCACGACCGATCGGCCCGGTCGGGGTACGGGGATGGTTGGGTCTCAATGCCAGGGCACTTCCCCTTGCTCCGGCGAGCCTAATCGGGCGGGCTTGGAGGGTCAAGTGGTCGGCGCGGGCTGGGCGAAGCGCCCGTGGAGCTTCTGATGGCCTAGCCAGCGAGCTCAACATCGATCGTCCGGATGCTCTGGATTCACGCCTTCGTGCTCTGGCTCGAGAACGAGCCCGTCCGCCACCAAGAGAGCAACGAGGAGATCCGAGCCGCTCAGACGATAACCCCGAAGGGCGGCGGCTGAGCTACCGAGTCTTTGGTTGCCGTGTGAACCTCTGGACAGTCCATACGTTCTCCTGCGACATCGCCCGCAGTATCTCGCCTCGGCGGGCCTACTCCCGCAGCCCGGCGGCTTCGAGGGCGGCGGCACGGTCCAGGTAGCCCCTCAACTCGATCACGGTTCCGTTTCGAAGATCGACCACGGTGTAGGTCCGGTCCGCGCCCTCGAACGCCTCTGAGTCATCCTTGGCGCTTCGTCTCAGGCACACGATGACGCGGTCGCCGCCGTCTATGAACTCCTCCGCTTCGAGCTTGGGTCCGCTCGTCGCAGCGATGCGCATGAACCGCTCCACCTCGTCGCGGCCGCTGCAGGGCTCAGCATCGGCGGGCTCCCAGCGGACGTTGGGTGCCAGCATGGCGAAGGCGGCGTCGGTGCCATGAACTCGATTGGGCCGGGGAACTCGTCCCGCGCCCATGCGTCGTAGAAGCGCTGCGTGATCATGTGGCGGTCGTGGTGCGGTACCAGGCACGCGGGCGAGGGAGTGGCGTAGAGGTCGAGGTGAACTGTTCCGGCTCCATCTGCCAGGTCTCCCACCCCTCGAAGACCTTTTCAAGCGGCGACATCGCCCGCGCAGTATCTCGCGAGGCGCTCCGGAATCAGGCCGACGGGTGGTCACGCAGCCCGTGCTGGTGAGCTCTCGGTCCCGGGGTGTCGCGCTCGCGCTGCGGGGACCTCTTCGTGTCCGGGCGCTACGCCTTAGCCGCCAGCCATTGCCGCCTGGGCCTCGGCCAGCTTCGCACGTACCGTGTCGATTCCCTCCTTGAACTCCAGAAGCGGGCGCACCTCCCAGGTGACCAGCCCAAACAGCGGGTAATCCGCCATCACGTCCAGGGCCTCGCGATGGGAATCGGCGTTGGTGACGCTGAAGCCGCCGCCCTCCACGTAGCCGAAGATGCAGTCAAACGTGCCGTCATTGACCTTTCCCTCGAGCCAGTCGATGGCCGCGTCGAATTGTGCAGGCGTTGGGGGCATCGGGCCGGGCGTGGCGCTGACCAAGTACTTCATCTCAAACCTCCTCCAGAACTTGTCGGCAAGTCCGGCGACCGCCGGAAGGGCCAGCCTCTCACTGCGGGCGCAGCGAGTCAACAACCTGGCAGGCCTGGCACTCCTGAGATGTCGCTACTCCCGCAGTCCGGCGGCTTCGAGGGCCATCGATGAACTCCTCCGAAGCCATGTGGTAGTCGTCGAAGGCTTCTTTCAGCTTGTCCATATATCGCTCAACGCCCTCGTGGCCGAAGTGCGGTTCAGCCAGATCGGGGAACTCGCGCGGTCCTCGCCACTCGATCTCCGGATCGAGGAACTCGGGGTTGGGGCCGCGCGCGTCGAACCGTGCGTAGGCGCGCCGGACGATCTCCACGTTCTCCTGCGACATCGCCCGCGCAGTATCTCGCTACTCCCGCAGCCCGGCGGGCTCTGAGGGCTTCGGACCGCGGTACGATCGACACGCGTGGCACCGGTTGCAAGGAGGCTCTGTCGGTTCGTGCGGTGGGCCTTGCCGCTCGGCTGCGTCCTCGCCGCGGCCTGGGTCTCGACTGCGTACGCCGGTACGGGGGAGGAGTTCTTTTACGCCAAGGGGCCCGATCGGATTCCGGACGGTCACGGGGCCGCCGAACTGCGCATCCGTTCCGTTCTGCCCCTCGACATCGACCCGACGGTCGACTACGTAAGCCTCTCCCTTCGCGTTAACCACCCCCAGACGCGCGACCTGATCGTTCGGCTAAGGCGGCCCAGCTTCAGCTACATGGGCAGCCCGCAGTCGAGCATCCCAATGGCCATCACGCTCAGCGACCGCGACACGCGCGCGAAGAACCTCGGGAGGGGGAGGTGCTTCGGCTCGAACCCCGGATTCGCCCCGCACCGCTTCACGACGCTCAACGACGCCGGAGGACCGCCTCCCCCAATGGGGCCATCGACGCCCCCGCCCCCGCTATCCGCTGGCAGTGCCCCCTATGCCGGTGTGTTTCAGCCGGTCGAGCCATTAAGCGGCTTTAACGACTACCACGCCGCACCAAGCACCGATCCGGCCTCGCCCGAAACCTGGACCGTGATCGTCAAGGACGTGCGGAAGGGACACACCGGCGGGCACAGGAAGCGCAAGGCCAAGCTCCGCTGCGCGGTTCTTTACCTGCACCGGTTCTGACCCTCCTCTGGGCCGCTACTCCGAGAGCCCGGCAGCTTCTGGCCAAGCATTCTCGAGACGCATGAGAGACTCACTCGCGATCGCCAGCACCTGAACCGCTCGACTGAGCGAGTTCTGCCACGCCTCGCGATGCACCTCCGCCTGGGCGTCGGCACATGCCTCTACGTATTGCCTTTGCGACCACCGCTCGAGCGTTCGCTCCGAGCCCGCCAAAAACCCCCGACTTGCAGGCCTTAGAACCCGAGCGCGAACTTCGCGTCCTCGCTCATCATGTCCGGGGACCAGGGCGGGTCGAAGACCATCTTCGGATACACGGCCTCGACGCCCTCGAGCTCGCCCACGAACTCCTTGACCTGCTCGGCCACCTGCGGCCCGATCGGGCAGCCCGGATAGGTGAGGGTGAAGGTCACGTAGACGTCGCTGCCCTGAATCTCCACCTCGTAGACGAGCCCGAGCGAGACGAAGTCGAGCCCCAGCTCGGGGTCGATCACCTCCTCGAGCGCCTCGTAGACGGTGTCCTGGGTAAGCGTGGTGGTTTCTTCAGCTGCCATTGACCCATCGTAGCGACGCCGTCTGACTAGGCTTGTGCCGTGGCCCTCCTCCTGGTCCTGATCTTCATCGTCCTGCCCATCGCGGAGATCTACGTGATCGTCAAGGTCGGCGAGGCGATCGGCGTGCTGCCCACGATCGCGCTGCTGCTCCTCGACAGCTTCCTCGGCGCGGCGCTGTTGCGATCGCAGGGCAGAGCCGCCTGGGGCCGCTTCAACGACGCGCTGGCAGAGGGGCGAATTCCAGCCCGCGAGGTGTTCGATGGCGCGATGGTGATCCTGGGCGGGGCATTTCTGATCACGCCCGGCTTCATCACCGACGTGATCGGCCTGCTGCTGCTGATCCCGCCCTCACGCGCGATCTTCCGTGGCATCACGGCGAGGATGGCTCGGCGTCGCGCCGCGTTCAGGGTGGTGAGCTGGGGGGCCGGGCGCGCCTCTCGCCCCCCTCCGGGGCCCGGGGGGCCGGGCGGCTACGACTATGAGGGGAGCGCGCGGGAGATCCCCGAGACGGAGCGGGAGCTCCCGAGGCCCAGGGGCGATGGCGAGCGCTGAGCTGATCCCGATCATGCTCGAGGAGCCCGGCATCGGCGTGTCGCTGCGGCTCGCCTGGGATCGGAGCGTGGCGGAGTCGCTTGCCGGGGGCCAGGCGCCGGCCGCCGCTGAATCGCCGTGGCGCGTCGAGGGCGAGCTCGACTGGCGGGCCACCGAGGCGCTCCGCCTCGTCTCCGCGGTGTTCGAGGACGGGCGGGCGCTCGCGCTGGCGGCACTTCGGCCACGCGCGGCTCCGGGCCACGACCGGGACTCCACCGCCTACCGCCTGGAGGACGCAGGGGAGCCGGTGGAGCTCGCCGATGCTCTGCTCTCGACCGAGTACGACGCCGACGGTCTGCCCAGGAGAATCGGCGTCGAGCTGTGGGCCGAGCCCGGCTCGCCACCGGTGCGGGTCGCCGCCGATCGCGAAGGCGACGTGAGTGTCGGCGGGAACGGCGTCCGCCACGAGCTCGCCCGCATGTCGTTCCGGCTCGAGGGAGCCGGTGGCACCGGGACCTACGAGCTGCTGCGCGCTGGATGATGGCGCCGATCCGCGCCGTGATCTCGGACTTCGGGGGCGTGCTCACGACTCCGCTCATGGGCTCGTTCGCCGCGTTTCAGGACGAGACCGGTATCACGGCGACCAGCCTGGGGACCGCCATGCAGCGAATCGGCGAGCGCGATGGCGAGCATCCGCTGTTCGAGCTCGAGCGCGGGCGGATCACCGAGACCGACTTCCTGGCCGCCCTGCGGGCGGAGCTGGCCGTGGAGCTCGGGCACGAGCCCGAGCTCCACAGATTCAGGGAGATCTACTTCGAGGCGCTCGATCCAAACGACGCGATGATCGAGCTGATGCGCGGTCTGAACAGCCGCGGATATCGGATGGCCCTGCTAACCAACAACGTTCGCGAGTGGGAGCCGCTTTGGCGCAGCATGCTTCCGGTGGACGAGATATTCGAGCTGATCGTCGACTCGGCCTTCGTCGGCATCCGCAAGCCTGAGCCCGCGATCTACGAGCTGACCGTGGAGCGGCTGGGGGATGGCATCGCCGCCGCCGATTGCCTGTTCGTCGACGACGCCGAGCCCAACGTCGTCACCGCCCGCGAGCTGGGCATGAGCGCCGTCCACTTCCGGACCAACGACCAAGCGATCCCGGAGATCGAGTCGGCGCTCAGCGACCGCGTCTAGGACGCTCAGTTATCTGAGCCGGCGCGGTCCCAGACGTAGAGCTCGACGGCCTCGACCGCGAGCTCCATCAGCCGCGGTGGCGAGAGCCAGTCGAGCACGGTCTCGAGCGCGCGCTCCTCGGTGACGCCACGATCGACCGCCTCCTCCCCGCGGAAGCCAGCCGCGAGCTTGAGCGCCTCGCGCCGGTGCTGGCCGAGGGACATGAATGCGCCCATCAGGAAGTCCCGGTTCGGAACCGGGTGGCCGACGTCCATCGAGGCGTGCCAGGCAGCCAGCATCGAGATGTCGTGCTCGTCGAGCTCGGCGATCGCCCGCGCGTAGTGGGCCTCGAGCTCGTCGTCGGGGATCTCGTCGACCCACGCGCGGACCGCTTCTCCAAGGAGCTGGCGGCGCGCCTCGCGACCGACCGAGTCGGCAATCGCGCGAATGGCGTCCGCCGGGTCGATGAAGCACAGGGACATAGCTCGGCGAAGATAGACCCGGCGTCCGACGGAACCACGGGCGTCAGATCGACCTCCGTGGGGCGACCTATGCTGGGCTGGATGTCGCTTTCGCTGATCGTGGGACCGCCCAACTCCGGCAAGGCCGGGGAGATCCTCATTGGGCTGCGACGGGCGATGGACCGCGATCCGACGCTCGTCGTGCCCACCCTGGACGACGCGGACCGCTTCGAGCGCGAGCTGTGCGCGGCGGGCGGGGAGGCGTCAGGCGTGCTCGGTGTCTCGATCCAGACGTTTCAGCGGCTGTTCGAGGACGTCGCCCGGACGACGGGAGTGGCGCTGGCGCCGGCGGTGACCGACGCCCAGCACCTACACCTGGTCCGGGCGGCATCCCGGCAGACGAGGCTCGGCGTCCTCGCCCGGTCCGCGAAGCGCCCCGGGTTCGCGCCGGCGCTCGCCAACCTGATCTCGGAGGCTCAGGCATCCGGGCTCGGGCCCGCTGCCCTCGCCGCCAACGCCGAGGCCACTGACCCGGCCGGCGGGTACCTGGGCGAGGTGGCCGCCCTGTACGCAGCCTATGCCGATGCTCGCGACGCGCTCGGCTACGGCGACGAGCATGTCGCGGCCGCGCAGGCCACGACCGCGCTCCGCGCCCAGCCGGACACCTGGAGGCGGCCGGTCTTCGTCTACGGGTTCGACGATCTGACCGTGGAGCAGCTCGACCTGCTCGGGGTCCTGGCGCAGGGCACGGAGGTGTCGGTCGCGGTCACCTACGAGGATCGCCGGGCGCTGACTGCTCGCGCGCGCCTGCACCAGGATCTGCTGGAGCGTGGCGGAGCTCGCGCAAGCGTTGAGCTCGCCCCGGAGAGGCGACACACCGAGAGCGCCACGCTGTTCCACCTGGAGCGCTCGTTCCTCGAGGATGGCGCCGACCGCCTCGAGCCCGACGACGGGCTCGCGTTCATGGAGGCCGCCGGGGAACGAGGGCAGGCGGAGCAGATCGGCGGCGAGATAGCCCGGCTGCTCGCCGACGGCGTGGCCCCCGACGAGATCGCGGTGGTGGTCCGCACCCCGAACCGGTACGGCCCCCTGTACGAGAGCGTCTTCGCGAGCTTCGGGATCCCGGTCGCGGTTGAGGCCAAGATCCCGCTCACGGGCACCGGGTCCGGCCGCGGCCTGGTCGCCCTGCTGCGCGCGGCCCTGATCTCCCAGCGCGCGGAAGACGTCCTTGCCTTCGTGCGAACGCCCGGGGTGGCGAGCCCCGGCGATGCCGACTGGCTCGAGCGAGACGTGCGCCGGGGAGGCCTACGAACCGCGGCCGACGCGCTCGAAGCATGGCGCGGGCGCGACCTGTTCGAGCTCGAGCAGCTCGTCAAGGGGAGCGGGCCGGCAAGCCTGTTCGGCGATCTGGCCCGCTTCGCGCAACGGATCGCGGAGCGGCCGCACGAGCGCGAGGCGCCGCTGGCGGCCAGGCAGCATCGCCTGGAGTTGCGCGCCGGCGCGCTCGCAAGCCAAGCGCTGGAGAGCCTCGTGGGGCTTCCCAGCGTCGAGGACCCGGCGCGCGACGCGCTTGGGGTGCTCGAGGCGATCGAGGTGCCCTTGTGGCAGGGGCCCACCGACGGGCGCGTCCGAGTCACGAGCCCGTACCGGATCCGGGCGTCCCGCGTCCCGTACCTCTTCGTGGCCTCCCTTCAGGAGGGTGAGTTCCCCCGCCACGACGCCGGCGAGCCGTTCCTGTCCGACGAGCAGCGGGCTGGCCTGGGGCTCACCGCCCGCGCGGATCCCGACGACGAGGAGCGCTACCTCTTCCACGTCTGCCTCTCGAGCCCCACGCGGCGCCTCTACCTATGCTGGAGGGACACCGACGACGAGGGCGGTGAATCGCCCCCGTCGCCGTTCCTGGAGGACGTCGCCGACCTGCTCGCCGACCCCGGGGAAGCGGGAGGCGGAGCCGGCGGAGCCAAAGTCGCCCGCCGCCTCCTGGGAGACGTCACCTTCGAGCCGGACGCGGCGCCGAGCATCGACGAGCTGGCCCGATCGCTCGCCGCAGCGGGGCGGCGCCCGGACTCCGCCGCACTGCGCGAGGCGCTGGGGGTGGGCGAGGACGTCGCGGCGGAGGTCGACCGCCGCCTGGCGCGCGCGGCGGGCCGCCAGGAGCGTCGCTTTCCCGGGCCGCTCTCGCTCCCCTTGGTGCTTGCCGAGCTCGGGGAGCGGCAGCTGTTCGGCGCCTCGACGCTGGAGGAATATTCGCTCTGCTCCTACCGGTGGTTCGTGCAGCATGAGCTTCGGCCGCAGGCCACCGACCCGGAGCCCGAGGCCCGCGCGCAGGGCTCCGTGATCCACGCGGTGCTCGAGAGCCTGTACCGAAATCCACCCGCGGACGGGCCCGCGCCCACGACCGAGACGCTGGACGCCTGGTGTCGGCGCGCGGCCGAGCTCGTCGCCGAGCTGGCGGACGTCAACGGGCTGGGCGGCGACGATGCCGCCGCCGTCACCTCGCGCGCTCGGATGGTGGCCCTGATCGACCGGTTTCTGGAGCGGGAGGCCGCGAGCGACTCCCAGCTCGTCCCCGATCCCGAGCTGCTCGAGGCGAGCTTCGGCGACGAGGAGGGGGCCGATCGGCCGGCGCTGCCCCTTGACGGATTCAGCCTTCATGGGAAGATCGACCGAGTCGACGTGCCGGCCACGGGCGAGCCGCTCGGCCTGATCCGCGACTACAAGGTCTCGCGCACGGTGACTAGCGGCGCCAAGCTCGCCGAGGAGGGAAAGCTCCAGCCACAGCTCTACGCGCTGGCGCTCCAGGAGCTCTGGACGCGCCGGGCGCTCGGCGGCCTCTACCAGCCCCTCGCGGCGACCCAGGACCACCGACCGCGCGGCATCGCGTTGCTGGAGGAGTCCGATCGCCTGCTCGCCGGGCTCGAGCTCGTCGGCACGGACATGCTCGAGGACAAGCTCTTCAGCGAGGCGCTCGAGGCGGCCAGAAAGCGCGCGGGCGAGGTGGTCGCCGACATGCGTACCGGAAGGATCACCCGCGACCCGATCGACGACAGCTGCCCCCCGTTCTGCACCTTCCAGGCGATCTGCAGGCGCGAGCGCTCCGTCCGGCAGGAGCCCGACATCCTGGATGAGGACGACGGGGAGGACAGCTAGGTGGGGGCCGAGCAAATGCAGCTCGGCGTGGAGCCGACGGCCCCGCCCGTGCGCCAGGTCCGAGACGCCCCGACGCCCGAGCAGCAGGCGGCGATCGACGCGCGCGACCGCGACGTCCTCCTGGAGGCGGGCGCCGGCACGGGCAAGACCAAGGTTCTTGTCGATCGGTACTGCGCGGCCGCCGAGCAGGCAGGGGGCGGGGTCGACTCGATCCTCGCGTTCACGTTCACGGAGCGGGCGGCCGGCGAGCTTCGGCAGCGAATCCGCGACGAGCTCTCCAACCGGGCTGAAGAGGCTAAAAGCGCGGGACAGCAGGACCGCTCCGATCGGCTGCGGTCCCTGGCCCGGGACAGCGAGCGCGCCTGGATCTCGACCATCCACGGCTTCTGCCGCAGGCTCCTGGCCGCTCACCCCGTGGCCCTGGGGCTCGATCCCCGCTTTCGGGTGATCGACGAGCCGGAGGCCGAGCGGGTTGCCTCCGCCGCGTTCGACGACGCGCTCGAGGAGCTCCTTGGCGACGGGGACCCGGATCGCGCGGGCCTGGTCGCCGCCATGCGCATCCCCGCCCTTCGCGGCCTGGTTCGCACGGCCCACGACGAGCTTCGCAGTCAGGGACGCGAGCCGGTGCTGCCCGCGCCGCCGGAGCCCGACGTGGAGGGAGCGATCGCGGCGCTGGCGAGCGCCGCGCGGGCCGCGTGCCGGGAGACCGAGGGCGGGTCCGGCGGTGCTCGGAACCTGGAGCGCCTGGCGAAGGCGACGGCGCTGGACTCCAGGGATGGCCTGCCCGGCGAGGCCGAGGTCGCCGAGCTGCGGCTGACCTCGAGCGCCGGAGCCTTTAAGGGACCCGCATGCTCCGTGTACAAGGAGGCGTGGCGAGCGGCGCGGGCGGCGCTCGCAGAACGCGAAGCGAGCCTCCACTACCAGCACATAGCCCTCCTGGTGAAGCTCTTCGCTCGCCGCTACCGCGAGCTGAAGGAGGAGCGCTCGGGGCTCGACTTCGAGGACCTCCAGCTCGAGGCGCGCCGCCTCCTGCGCGATCACGAGTCCGTGGCCGCGACCTACCGCGAGCGATTCACGCACCTGATGGTCGACGAGTTCCAGGACACGAACCGCCTGCAGCTGGAGCTCGTGCGGCTCCTGCGCGGCCCCGAAACGCGGACCTTCTACGTGGGCGACGAGTTCCAGTCGATCTACGGCTTTCGCCACGCCGACGTCGAGGTCTTTCGACGCGAACGTCAACGGATCGCGTCACTCCCGAAGTCCGCCGCCGAGGTGATGCGGCTGAGCGGAAACTTTCGCTCCAAGCCCGAGATCGTCGCCGCAGTGAACGCGATCGGCGACGCGATCCTCGACGGCTTCAACGCCCTCACCGTCGGCCGGTCGAGTGCAGCGGAATCCGCCGGCAAGCCCGCGGTCGAACTGCTGTTGACGCCCGCTGGCGAGGAGTGGAAGGACAAGGCGCTCGGCATCCGCGTGAGCGGCGATTACCCATCGGCGCCCGATCGCGTGGCCGAGGCCCGCTTCCTGGCGGCGCAACTTCGGCGCCTGGTCGACGAGCGCCGCGCAGACGAGCGCGACATCGTGGTCCTGCTGCGCGCCTACACCCACGTCGCCGCGTTCGAGGAGGAGCTGGAGCGCGCCGGCCTCCGTCCATATGTCGTGGGCGGGCGCGGATACTGGTCGCAGCAGCAGGTGGACGACGTGGTCCGGGTGCTCGGCGCGATCGCCAATCCGCTGGACGACGAGTGCCTGTTCGGCGTGCTCGCCTCGCCGGCATGCGCCGTGCGCCCGGACACGCTGTGGCTCCTGCGTCGCGCCGCCGGACCGCACCACCACGTATGGCCCGCGATCGAGAGGCGCTTCGGGCGCGACCGCCCCTCTGAGGACGCGGACTCGGAGCGCTACCTGGCCGCGATCCCCGATGACGACGCCGCCACCCTCAGGGAGCTCTGCGAGATGCTCGCCGGCCTGCGAGCCGAGGCGCCGATGATCGGCTTGGACGAGCTCGTTCAAAGGGCGGTCACCCGGTCGGGTTACGACCTGGCCTCGCTGATGATGGACCGTGGGACGCGCCGCTACGCAAACGTCCGCAAGCTGATGCGCCTGGCGCGCGGCTACGAGATGGCCGAAGGCCGCGATCTCCGCGGATTCCTCGAATTCGTCGCCCAGAGCGCCGGCGTCGACCGGGAGGGGGAAGCCGCGACGGAGGCTGAGGACCACGACGGGGTGCGGGTGATGACGGTGCACGCCGCGAAGGGGCTCCAGTTCCCGGTCGTCGCGGTCGCCGACCTGGGGCGCGACCTTCTCGCCGGCGCGAGTCGCCCTCCCATCAAGGTCGCCGGCCCCGGTGAGAGCCCGGACGCGAGCGACGACGCCGCTCCTCGTCCTCCGCGGGTGGGAATCCGCCTCGCCCGCTTCGGCACGCCCGCGGTCGGGGTATTCGGGTACGACGAGATGGTCGACGCGGCGGCCGAGGACGAGGCCGCCGAGGCGTGTCGGCTCGCCTACGTCGCCGCGACGCGGGCACAGGACTACCTGATCCTGAGCGGCCGCTACAACGCGAGCCGCCTGGCCAAACCGGCCGAGGACATGAGCGCGACGACCCCGGTCAGCGAGCGGCTGATGCGGGCGCTAGGGGTGGCCGACGGGGGCGACCTGGACCTCGAGCTCCCGCCTCCCCTCCCCCGACCAGGCCTGGACTCTAGCCCCGGCCCCGGCAGGATCGCGGTTCGCTTCAACCCGCCCGAGCCTGCCTCATTCGGGGCGCTTCGCCAGGCCGGCGCCACCGGCGAGCCAGCCGAGCCGCGTCCGCTGGAGCGACCGCCCCTGGTCCGGAGCCAACCGACGCCCGAGCCCGCGGCGCGCCACCTCTCCTACTCCGCCCTCGCGACCTACGGTCGCTGCGGATACCGCTTCTTCGCCGAGCGTGTGCTCGGCCTGCCGACGCGCGAGGAGGCGCGACGCGACGGCGCCCAGGGACCGCGCCGCTTCGGCTTCGGCAACGCGGTCCACGCCGCCCTGGAGTGGAGCGCGCGCCACGGCTGGCGCGAGCCCGACGAGGCGCTCTACGGCGCGCTCCTGCGACGGGAGCAGCTGGAGGCGAGCGGAGCGGAGCTCGAGCGCGCCCGCAGCATGGTTAAGGCCTGGCTTGGCTCGGCGCTCTGCGAGGAGCTTCGCGCCCGCGCCGACACCCGCCCGGAGATGCCCTTCATCCTGCCGCTCGGCGACTCGGTCGTGCGCGGCACGATCGACCTCTACTCGGCGGGAGAGGTGCCCCTGGTCGTCGACTACAAGACGGACGCGCTCGGTACCGGTGGGCTCGACGCGCTGGTCGATCGATACGGGGTCCAGCGAGGGATCTACGCGCTGGCGGCCGCAGGTGAGACGGATCGAGTGCGAACGTCCTACGTGTTCCTGGAGCGCCCGGATGAGCCGATCGAGGTCGAGCTCGATCGCGCCGCGCTGGCCGAGGTCAGGCGGGAGCTCGAGGAGCTGATCGCCGGGATTCGCGACGGCCGGTTCGAGGTGACCGCCGAGCCCCACGCCGCGCTCTGCTGGGACTGCCCCGCCCGAGCCCGACTCTGCTCGCATCCGACCGAGATGACCGGGCGCCGCCTGAGATGAGCCTCGCCGTCTTCGCCTACGGCTCCCTGGTCAGCCTGCTGAGCGCGGAGCGCACGCTGGGCCGACCGGTGGCGCACGCGGGCACCGCGCGCTTGGTGGGCTGGCGCCGGCGCTGGTCGCAGGCGCGGGACAACACGAAAGTCGAGAAGACCTTCGCTCGCCCCGACGGCACGGTGCCGCGGTTCTGCCTTGGCCTGAACGTCGAGCGCGACGATGGCGCACCCTCCCCCAACGGCGCCCTGATCGAGGTCGCCGAGGCCGAGCTTGATCGACTGGCGATGCGCGAGATCCGCTACGACCGCGTGGACGTGACCGACGCCCTCCGGTCGATGACCCCGGGACGGTTCGATCAGGTGTTCACCTTCACGGCGAAGGCCGAGAACTTCGCCCCCTCCCCACCCCCAGGTGCGGTGATCCTCGCCACCTACGCGCTCGCCGTGGAGATGGCCTTCGAGGCGCTTGGCCCGACCGAGCTCGAGGCTTTCCGGGAGAGCACCGGGCCCTATCCCGTCGAGGTGGTCGAGGCGACACTGGTGCGGGACCGGATCCCGAGCGGCAACCCGCGCGAGTGGTAGGCGCTTGCCCTTCTCGGTCAGGGCCTCACAGCGCACAGGGGCCCGTGCCGGTTGGCGCGAGCGGGCCACCGAGCGCGCGGCGGACGATCGGGTCCGGGACGCCGAGCCCCGCCGCGGGCCCCGGGCCCCGTTGCCCGGCGAACACCGTCGTCAAGACCCGGCCCGCCTGGTCGACGGCGGGGCCGCCGGAATTTCCGCTTCGCACCTCGCCGCGAAATGGCGTCATCGTGCGCCGGATCGGGCCGCGGCCGTAGGAGTCCTCGGTGATCGCACTGCCCGTGCGGCCGATCCGAGCGGGTGCGACCGCGAAGGGCCCGTCCTCGGGATAGCCGAGGATCGCCGCCGGGGTCCCGCTGGAGACCCGCCCGGCCAGTCGTAGCTGGGGCAGGTCGAGCCCGGGCACGCGCAGGATCGCGAGATCGTTGTGCGAGTCGTAGTGGACCGCGGTGACCCTGTACGAGGCGCCGGAGCGAGTCGTCACCGAGGTGTCATCCTCGCCCGCCACCACGTGGGCGTTGGTCACGACCAGGTCGGGGCCCGCGACCCAGCCCGAGCCTTCGAGTCCCAGCCCGCAGGCGGTGCCAAGCACCTTCACGACGCCCTCGCCGGCGCGTTGAACGTCGGGGTCCCGCGCGATCGCCGCGCTGGGGGCCCGCACGTCGGCCCGCGGGCCCACGACCGTCCCCACCGGGTCCACATGCCGCAGCAGGTTGAGGATCGGGCCGCTCGGCGGCAGGACGCCGTTCAGCGCGCTGAGGATCCGGGACCGCTGCAGAGCGTCGCGCAGATCCCGCGAGCCGGTCCCTGACGCGTTGAGCACGGCGGCTCCGAACGCCCACGCGAGCACGAGGCCGAGCGCGCCAAGCAGGAGCGCCCCGCCCACCCCGTCCAGCTGTCCCAGCGCGGCGCCCTGCCGCAGCAGGCGAACCCGAACGGCGGCCGCGACCCCCTCCATCACCACCGCGAGCGCCACTCCAAGGACGAGCCCGGCCAGGACAGTGACCAGCGGCGCGTAGCGAGACTCGACGCCCCCGGCGAGCAGGGCCGGCCCAAGACGACCGCCGATCAGAGCCCCGAGCACGAAGCCCGCGAGGGGCAGGGCGCTCGCGATCAGGCCGCGTTCGTACCCCGCCACCGCGAGGGCGACCGCGAAGACCACGATGATGATGTCAACGAGGTTCATCCAGCCACTACCTTTTCTACCCGCTTGAGCACCATTCGCCGCGAAGCGGCGCGACGTCGTCGCCTTCTCACTCGCGCCCTACCCGTCGCCGCCATGGCCATGGTGGCGTTCATCGTCGGTGCGACGCTTGCCGCCCAGCGGACCGAGCTGCCGGCGGTTCAGCGCTTCGCGGACGACTGGGAGGGCCAGGACTTCGCGGACATGTACGCCGAGGTCTCCCCCGAGACCGCCCGGCACTACTCCCTGAGCCGCTTCACCGACGACTACGGGGAAGCGCAGGAGAAGGCGACGGTCACCAAGGTGACTACCGGCGAGGTCTCGGCGTCCGACTCCGGCGGACGCGAGGTGGCGGTGATGCCCGTCAGCTTCGACACCAATGCCTTCGGTCAGGTTTCGGGCCAGGTCCAGCTGCCGCTCGACGGTGACCGGGTGGCGTGGTCGCCAAACCTCGTGTTTCCGGGCCTTGGCGAGGGAGAGCGCTTGGTCCGCCGAACCCGCATGCCCGAACGGGCCCCGATCCTGGCCCGCGACGGGAGCCCGCTCGCCGAGGGCCCGGCGACCGCTCGCTCCTCGCCGCTCGGGGCCGCCGCCCAGGCGGCGGTCGGCGAGGTCTCGTCTCCAAGCCCCGAGCAGAATCAGCAGCAGATGCAGGTCGGCTTCCCCACGGGCACGCCAACCGGCACGAGCGGCCTCGAGCTGGCGTTCAACGGTCGTCTCGCAGGCCAGCCCGGAGGACAGCTCGCCGCCGCTCCCGCAAAGCCCGGCAAGGGAGCCGGATCGACGCGGATCATCGCTTCCAGCAAGCCCGTGGCAGGCACCGCCGTTCGCACTACCATCGATCCGGAGCTCCAGCGGGCCGCGGCCGCCGCCCTTGGCAGCCAGTACGGGGGTGTGGCCGTTCTGAACGCGAGCAACGGCTTGGTGCTGGCGCTCGCGGGGATCGCCCTCTCCGGGCCACAACCGCCGGGGTCCACGTTCAAGGTGATCACCACCACCGCCGCGCTCGATGCCGGGGTGGTGAAGCTCACGGATCAGTTCCCGATCCAGACCTCGACCGTCGTCGGCGGGCGCGAGGTGGCGAACGCGCACAACGAGGCGTGCGGCGGAAGCTTCGCCGACGCATTTGCCGAGTCGTGCAACAGCGTCTTCGTCCCGCTCGGGCCGAAGGTCGGCTCGGATCGCCTTGTCGGCACAGCCGAGCGGTACGGCTTCAACTCGCCCCCGAGCCTGTTCGACAACCAGGCTCTCCATACCCTGAACCCGCCCGAGAGCACGATCCCAACCTCCATCCCCGACGACGTCGATCTCGGCGTGACGGCGATCGGCCAGGGACAGGTGCTCGCGACGCCGCTCGAAATGGCGTCGGTTGCCCAGACGATCGCCAATGGCGGTGTGCGCAGCCCCACCACCATGGTCCGCGATCGAGCGCTGCAGCCTGCGACCACGCCCGTCCGTGTGACGTCTGAGCAAACGGCCGCGACGCTGCGCGAGTTGATGATCCGCGTCGTGACCAGCGGCACGGGAACCGCGGCCGCCCTGCCCGGCATCCAGGTCGCCGGCAAGACGGGGACGGCCGAGCTCGGGCCGAAGGCACTCGAGCCGGGTCAGGCGCAGTCGGGCGCCGTCGCCGAGCAGAACGTCGACGCCTGGTTCACGGGGTTCGCGCCGGCCAGCCAACCGAAGCTGGTCGCCGCGGCCATGGTCGTGAACGCGAGCGGCGACGGCGGAACGGTCGCCGCTCCGATCGTGCAGCAGGTGCTCGCCACGGGCCTGGGAACCGGATAGCGACGAAGTCGCGGTAGCGCGCCTACGGCCTGCCGCCACGCAACAGACCCTAACCCGCCGGCAGCGGACGCGGAGCGGAGCATGCCGGCGGAGTTATGTCCTAGATGTCCAGCTCGACCTGCCCGGCGGTGCCCGACGGCGCCGGAATGTGCAGGATGAGCGGGCGGTCCTCGAGCGCCGTGCGATCGACCAGGAACAGCACCATCGCACCCTGGATCGGGCCGTTGGCCGCCGTGGTCTCGGGCTCGGGAAGCTGTCCGTCGGGGGTGACGTTGCCGCCTAGGTCGAGCGCGAACAGGCTGCGGCTCGGGACAGGCTTGAACCTGGTGCCGACGGTGTCCTCCACGACGAAGTCCGTCGGCACGCGCTCGGTCGCGCTGGCGTCGTTGGAGACCTGCATGAACACCCCGAGGTAGAACTTGTTGTTGGGCGGCGGGGGCTGGCCGACCAGGTATGCCTCGTCCTCACCGTCGTTGGGGTTGAGGAAGCGCGAGATCTGCACGTTGTAGACGAGCTCGCCGAGCTTCATCGGCTCCCCTTCGTCCACCTTGAGGGTGTCCTCCGGGTTGGTGCCGCAACCCGCCAGCAAGAGCCCCGCGACGAAGGCGACGACCAGCACCGAAACGGCACCAAGACGCGTTTTGAGTCCGGCGGCGCGCACCATGGCGGCGGAAGTCTATGTCACCTCGCATTGCGTGCGTCAGGCGTCGGAATCGGCGACGCTCAGGCGTCAGTGAGGGTCAGTCGAGGTCAGTCCAGCACGTCTCCCGTTGCCACGCCGTAGCCACAGCGAGTCCCCGAACGACAGCGAGCCGGGCGCAAACCCGGCTCGCTAAGTCCTTTCCAGAGCCTCAAGGAAAGGTCGTGCGGTCAGGGTAGCGGCGAGGGCGGCGACCGCATAGCCCGCTCCCGCCGGGGGCGTCACCGCAAGAGGCAGGCCGAGAGCAGCCATCTGTACCGCCGGCGTCGGAACCCGGCGGGAAACAGGCAGCGCCGGAGTGGAGGCCAGCTGGAGCGAGGAGCCAACCCTCGCCACCGGGGCCAAGGGGCCGGCGTGATGGAGCGGATCGACCCTCCGGGGAGGGGGAACTACGGAGGGGGTGGGGCTCCGTACGCCCGCAGGGTCAAGCCGCCGGCCTCATAGCCGGCCGGACTGGCCTAGTCGTGTGCACCCGCCGCCAGACGGTGGGCGTGGGCGCAAGCGCGGAAGAGGGCGGCGACTGCACCCGACCTTTTGTTTCCACTCACAGTGGATACGGGTAAGGAAGTCCACGCCCTCACCGAGAGACCGCGCGGAGAACAGTCAAAGAAGGAACAACCACAACCACAACGGAGACAGGAAAAGGAGGCCGCGATGCGGAAAAACCACCTTGAGAGATCCAGAGACCCGGGCCACACTCCGACTATGCGCTCGGGCCGCCAGCTCGCCCTCTTCGACCCCCGCCCGCCGCGATCGCGCGAGGAGCTCGAGCGCGAGCGGCTCAGGCGTCGATGCCGGCGGCGCTGGGAGCGAAGCGCCGCGCCGATCGACCCGGCCGACCTCTGCGCTTCCTCGAGGCGGCTCTGATGGGCGCTTACGGCAAGCTGCTCGCGCTAGCGGACGCCGGTCCGCTGACCAAGGCCCAGCGCGACCTCTGGCTCATGGTCTGCGAGATCAGTCGGCTACAAGGCGAGGTCGCCAAGCAGGGGGGCGACCCGTACCAGCTCGACTCCTCCCTGCGGATCCGCCGGCTCGAGTACGACCTCGAGGCTGCGCTCGATTCCGGCGACGAGGATCGGCTGCGCCGGGTGATGAGGCGCTACCGCGATGCAGCGATCGAGGAGCTGCTCGCCGCGATCCCGACGTGACCGCCCGGCCCTGTTTGGACTGCGGCCAGCTCATTGCCCGCGGCTCTCGCTGCTCGCCCTGCCAGACGAAGGCCAAACCGCCCACCCCCGGGCGCGGCTCGGCGTCCGTTCAGGCTCGCTTCCGTGCCGACACCTTCGCCACCCACGGCCGGCGCTGCGCCCTCTGCGGTTCCACCGATCGCGTCCAGGCCCATCACGTCATCCCGCTCCCCGATGGTCCGAACGACGGCAAGACAAACGGTCTGCCCCTGTGCACGCGCTGCCATCACGGGGTCGAAGCCGGTAGGCGTCGACGGGTCCACTGCGAGCCGTCCCAGTAACCCTCATAGTCTGGGTCGGGACTCGGGTACCAGCCGGGCGGGGTGCCTTCGGCGAGGCGATCCCACTGCACGCGCTGCGGGGTCGAAGACTGAGCGACGTCGCTCCCGGTGTCGCCGACGACGCGATCGGCGCCACTTTCGGCCCCCACCCTCAGCGGCTTGACACTCTTCGTCGGGACCTCAAGGAGATCCCCGTCATCGGATTGAATCCGCACCGGGGTCTTCGGCCATAGGCCGATGCCCAACCCTGGGGTTTCCGCGATGGCTCCGAACCGCACCCTGCCGTCGTAAGCGGTGTACTCGACGCGGCGTCCGGCTCGGAACCGTCGTCGCATCATCGGGTAGATGATGAGCGGGTAGTAGACCAACAAGAAGAGCAAGAACGACGCCGTCCAGCCCAGGGCCAAGCCTTGGAGTAGCGTGAGGTTCGTGAGGTCCACGCGCGGGCCATTCTATGGGCGTCCTTTTTTGAGGGTGGCTGGAGCTACCGCGCCCCAGCGGACTTTTTGAACGCGACGGGGGCCAAAGCGGCGAGGGAAGGGGAGACATACTCCTACCGTGCGAGCCGGGCGTCCCGGATCTGCGAACTGGGTGCCATTCTGCACTAGCCTCCGGGCGTGCGGACCGCAGCCGAGTACGTCCAGCTGGCCGAGGATGCCCTCATGGACCTGGTGCGCAAAGAGGGAGCCATCCTGTTTCGCGAGGCGGAGGCCAAAATCTCCGACGCTCGCTGGCCGACGATCCCGACTCAAGTCAACCCGCACCACCTGACGACGGCGCGAAGTCGCCTCATCCAGCGTGACTGGATAGTCCTTTCGGATCCGATCGACGACAGCGGCACGCGCGTGCTCATGCCCAGCGATCAGAAGGGGCGCCGATCGGACATTCGGGATGCGCTACGCCGGCGCGCTGCCCTCCACAAGCGGATGGACAAGTGGGCGCGCCCCACCAGCCGTTACCGAAACGGCCTCATCGGCGAGGCGGGTGAACGCGTGGCCCGAAAATCACTCGTGGCGGCCGCACAGCCGGGCGTCCGTCCCGTGAACGCCGGAGCCGCCGAGGTAGTGGCGCTGTTCGGAACCCCCGTTCCGGGAGGGTCACTCGATTCTGGGGCCTGGGTGGACTTCTACGACGAGTACGGGCAGGCGACGGGTTCGATCCTCTGCCCCATCGAGGTCAAGAACATCCGGCACTGGATCTACCCGGGCTCCCACGAGCTGTTCCAGCTGCTTTATAAGGCCGCCGAGCTCCAGGAGGCCGCCCCGGATTTGAGGATCTGTCCAGTGCTGGTCACCAGGAAGCGGGCCTGGATAGCCGACCGCATGAGCCGTGAGCTCGGCTTCCGAATTCTGGACGTCCACAAGCAGTACATCCTTCCGATCGCCGAGGTGACCGAGGAGGAGCTAGCCGAGGTGCAGCAGGAGCTTGGCTACCAGGATCTCACTCGTACCGACGACGTCGATCCGAGTCTCGCCCAGGTGTTCGGAGGCACGATGCGCTCAAGCGCCGCGCATAACGCAGACGCTTGGAAGGTCGCCGGGAGTCAGCTTGGAGAGCATTACGGGCTGCTGCGCGACCCCGGCTTGTCCGAAGCGGAGCGCGCCCAGGGCATGGAAGATCTTCGAGACGAGGCTGAGTGGCTCGGGGTCCGGGAGGACCGCTGGTGACAGAGACACCGCGAGGCTAAATCCACCCGACCAGCTCGACGGGCTCAGGGCGCTGCTCGGCTCGCTCGAGCGCCATCGCGAGGGCGATAACAGCGTCGATCGGCGAGCTGCGGTCCGGCTTGTCGAGGCGCCACCCTCGCCGGCCGTGGCGCTGGACCGCGTTCGCGGCGTGCCGAGCAAGCTCGGGGTCGTCGGGCAGGGTCAGTCGTCGTTCGACGATCGCCGATCGCAGGCGGGCGCTCGCTGGGACCATCCTCACGTCCGTCTGAGGCAGCTCCAGAACGACTAGGCCCTCCCGCTCGAGCTCGAGCATGGCCTGCTTGGCCCGCCACGGATCGGCGATGAACTCGGCGACGCGGTAGCTCTCGCGGAGCTCGCGGACGCGCTCGATCGCCGCGAGGATCGCATCGTCGCCGTAGGCGATCCAGCACCCGACCCGGCCGGACTCGTTCACCCACACGAGGGCCGTCGCTGACTCTGTTCCGCCGACGTCCAGCGCCACGTAGATCGTCTCGCCGGCCTCGAACGCCGGCTCGCCGACGCACGCCTGCCAGGCGCCGGCGGGTAGCCAGGAACCCTCCTCCTGCACCCGCGCGTTTGCGTGGAAGCGAAGAAACGCCCCCTCCGGCAGCGCGTCGCGCTGCTCGACCAGGAGCGAACGGGTGATCCAGGGCGCCGGATTGACCGCGCATATGGCCCGCAGATCGTCGGCTCCTGCCTCGTCGGCGACCTCCCACAGGAGAGCGCGGAGCTCGGGCCCGCGGCAGTCCGTGAGGGGGCCGCGGCGGTGGACGTCGGGCTGGGCGAGGGCGCGGGCTCGCAGGCGCGAGAGCGGGCGGTCGGCGCCCACGTCCGCGGTGGAGATCACCAGGAGGCGGGAGTCCGGGCGCTTCACCAGCGCCGAGCGCATCGACTCATACAGCTGGGCGTCACGGTGGGCCCAGAGCTCGTCGACGATCGCCAGCGTCGGGGTCAGGCCGTGCGTACGGGGGCCGTCCGCGGGCACCATCCGCAGCACCCCGCCACCATCGGCCCGGCGGAGCTCCAGCGAGCGGATCACGACCCGCTCAGACGCGGTTGGGAGGCTGGCGGCGAGCTTCCGCGCGGCCTCGAACAGGATCCGGGCCTGCGCCACCGACGCGGCGCCGCAGTAGACGGCGGGCTCGCCCCGCGAGAGCAGATGATGGAGGGCGATCGCGGCCATGAGGGTCGTCTTGCCGTTGCCTCTGGGCAGCATCACGAGCAGCTCCCTCTGCGAGCCGAAAGCCGCGTGGGCGATCTTGCGCTGAAACGGCGGCAGATCGAGCCCCGCGGCTTCCGCGAGACCCAAAAAGCCGCGATAGCCCGGCGTGATCTTGAGGCTCGACCCTGGACTTTTTCGACCCTTCTGCCCCATCCTGGAGAGCATGGCGTTGCGGATCTTCGGTGGCAAGCGGCGGCGATCGCTCACCAGCTCGCCCGCACCGAGCGTGATCCCGCGCGAGACGGCCGCGGGCGTCATCGTGACGCCGGCGAATGCGCTCGCGCTGGCCGATGCCTATGCCTGTGTGCGCGTTCTGGCCGAGACTGCCGCGAGCCTGCCGCTGATCCCTTACCGCCGCACCGCCGCCGGGGACCGGGTCCGGCTCGAGCAGGGGCGCCTCCTGGCCCTGCTCGACCGCCCGGCTCCCCAGACCACCACTGGGGGGCTCGTCGGCCAGATGGCGGCACACCTGGCGACCTGGGGCAACGCATATCTGGGGTTGTGGCGCGACGGAGACGAACTTGCCCAGCTCGCCTGCCTGCCACCCGAGCGGGTGCAAATCTGGATCGACGCGGGTCAGGTCGTCTACGAGTACACGGACGAACTCGGCCGCCGAATCCCGCTCAGCGAGCACGACCTCGTGCACGTCAAATCGCTCTCGACTGACGGTTTCGCCGGGCTTTCTCCTGTGACCCAGGCGCGCGAAGCTCTCGGGCTCTCCGCGGCGGTGAACGAGTCGGCCGCGAGGTTCTGGCAAAACGACGCTCGGCCGTCGGGAATTTTGAAGCTCGGCCAGGCGACGCCGGAGCGGCTGCAAGAGCTCACCGACGCGTGGACCTCGAGGCATCAGGGCGTCCGAAAATCGCACCGGATAGCGGTGCTGAGCGGGGAGGTGGACTTCTCGCCTGTCTCCTTTAGCGCCGAGGACGCCCAGCTCCTCGAGTCGCGCCAGTGGAGCTCGGCCGAGGTCGCGCGGATCTTTCGCGTCCCGCCGTCCATGATCGGGGCCCCAACAGGTGACAGCCTCACTTACGGCAATCGCGAGAGCGATGCCCTGCAATTCGTCACTTTTTCACTGCGGCCGCAGATCCTGACCCCGATCGAGGAGGCTCTGTCGCGCTGTGAGGAGCTCTGCCCCGGCGAGCTCTATCTCGAGTTCAAGATCGATGCGCTCTTGCGGAGCGACAGCGCGACGCGGAGCCAGGTCTACACAGCGGCGCTCGATCCCCTCACCGGGTGGATGACGCGCGAGGAGGTCCGCAAGCTTGAGAACCTGCCGGCGGAACGCAGCGTACCGCCGACGGGAACGGACGGGCAACGCCCGGTCACGCAGTTGCCCGGCCGGGCGACCCGTCCACCCCTTGAACCGAGCGTCAACGGAGGCTCGGGTGCCTGAGGAGCGCCACGCGCGCCCGCAGCCGGGCGAGCTCGAGACGCGGGCGCTGGGAGAGGTCACGACCGAGGCGAGAAGGCTTCGCGGCGTCATCCCCTACGGCATCGAGTCGCGGGACATGGGCGGCTGGCGAGAGATCATCGAGCCCGGCGCCCTGGAGCGGGCGAAGCTCGACGGGCTCGTCGCCACCGTCGATCACTCGGGCGTTCCGATCGGGCGCTACCCGGGCACGCTGGAGGTCGAGGACCGCGCCGACGGGCTGCATTGGGCGGTCGAGCCGCCGGTCTCGCGCGCCGACGTGCGCGAGGCGGTGGAGCGCGGCGACCTGCGCTCGGGCTCGTGGCGGATGCGGGTCGAGCGCGACCGCTGGGAGGGCGACGTCCGTCACGTCGAGGCGATCGCAGAGCTTCGGGATGTGTCCGTTGTGACCGATCCCGCGTACGAAACCGCCGCGGTGGAGCTGCGGCACAACGCGGAGCGATCCGCAGAAAGCGAGTCGAACATGGCCGAGCAAGACCGCTCGGAGGATCGCTCCGAGCACGACGACGACCAGCGCGCCGAGGAGCCCTCAGAGGAGCGAAGCGCTCCCCCCGAGGAGCCGCGGCGCCCCGGCAACCTCCAGGTCCGCGACCGCACCGCCGGCGGGCCGCGGCGATCGCTCGCGCAGGAGTTTCGCTCGCGTGGGTTCGACGGCGCGAGTCCGGCCACGGTGCCGTGGCGGGAGTTCGAGGCGCGGGCGGTGACTCTCGCGACCGGCACCGACGTCGATCTACTCGCACCCGCGGTCAGGCCCGCGGTCCCGCTGGGAGCCGACCAGCGCTATGCCTGGCCGGCGTTTCCGAGCGATCCGGTCGACGAGGCCACGACCTCGGTCGAGGTCCTGCGGCAGAAGACGCGCACCCTGCCGGCGACCGCCGACGTGATCCGCGACATCGACGCGACGACCGAGAAGCCCGAGGTCGGCTCGGAGCTCGAGCTCGTAACCGAGCCGCTTCGCCAGGTCGCGGCGAAGGAGTCCGGGATCCCGAACGTCTACCTCGCGCAGCCGGCGGTCGAGCCGATCATTGACACGGACCTTCGGTTGGCCGTCAATGAGGGGCTCGACAAGCTCGTCCTCGATGAGGTCGCCGCCGCGGCGTTCTGGGACCCAGCGGACAGCGCGAATCTGATCGCTGCGATCCGCCATGGGGTCGCGATCGTCGCCGATCAGGGCTACAACCCGGACACGCTGATCGTCGACCCCGCCACCGATGAGCAGCTCGACACGATGCAGTCGGAGGGGCCTGAGGGCATCTTCATCTTCGGCCCCGGCCAATACGCGGGGGCGATCTACCGGCTCAACCGCCGGGTCAGCAAGTCGGCAACCGCGCCGGTGGTCGTGGACTCGCAGGCGTTCGGGCGGCTTCACTCCTCGGCAGTGACGCTGCGGACGTTCGAGGAGAACGCCGGAGCGACCAACACGAGCCTGATCCGAATGGAGCTCCACTCGCTGTTCGTCGTCCAGCGGCTCACGGCGGCCGTCAGGATCGACGAGAGCTAGCGATGGCGCGGCGCCGGGGAAGGCGCAACGCGGGGCGCCGGTCGGGAGCTCGACCGGCTGCTCGGCGCGCAGGGGCGCGCTCAGCGGGCC
>JBOGZC010000060.1:0-23492 GCA_050697075.1 Solirubrobacterales bacterium
CACGGTCACGTGCTCCCTCCTCACCCTCGCTGCGACGACTACGTGGACCATCACGATCCAGGTCCTGGTGCCGAGCGACGCCCAGGCTGGCGCCGTGACGAACACGGCCTCCGTGACGGGCCTCGGCGATACCGACCCGACGAACGACGCGGCGAGCCAGACCACGACGATCGGCGGTGCCGTCGGGTCCGCCGATCTCTCCGTGACCAAGACGGCCAGCGATGCCTCGCCGGCGGAGGGCGACACGGTCACCTACGTGATCACGGTCTCGAATGCCGGCCCCGACGATGCGACGGGCGTGCAGGTGACCGACGTCTTGCCCGCCGGCGTCACGTTCGTCTCGGCCTCGGCCGACGTGGGGTCGTACGACGAGGCCAGTGGGATCTGGGACCTCGGGGCGCTGGCGGTCGGCAAGAGCGCGGAGCTCCAGATCCGGGTGCGCGTGGGCGCGAGCACCGCCGGTACCACGATCGAGAACACCGCCGGCGTGTCCGGCGCCGACCAGACTGATCCGAACGATGGGGACGATGCCGACACGGCCCCGATGGGCGTCCTCCCTGCGGGTGGAACCGGCGGCGGCACCGCATTCACGGGGTTCCCGGTTGGACCTGGGCCGTTCGTGTGGATGCTGGGATTGCTGTTCGTCGGGGGGGTCGCTCTCGGATCCGGGCGTCGTCGGTCAAGGCCGCGTCGACGTCACCCCGGTGGATCGCACCAGCGCTTCTTGGCGCAGCCCTTCTTCTTCGACCAGGGATGACGCCGAGCGACTGGGTTGCGCTCGCATGACGCTTGCGCCATCTTTCAGGCTCTGGAACACTCCGCTCCTCAGTTCGCGGACGTTCCCGAAGAGGGGGGATAGCTGGCGTTGAGCGGCGAAGAAGGCTCGGTCCACCTGCGCGAGCTGGTCAAACGCTTCGGCACGGTGGCGGCGGTCGACGGCATCAACATCGAGGTGAAACCCGGCGAGTTCTTGTCGCTCCTGGGGCCGTCGGGCTGCGGGAAGACCACCACGCTCCGCATGCTGGCGGGGTTCGAGGACCCGACGGAAGGCGATATCTTCATCTCCGGCCGTTCCGTGCGTGGTACGCCGCCGCACAAGCGCAACGTGAACACGGTCTTCCAGCACTATGCGCTCTTCCCGCACATGTCGGTCTCGGAGAACGTCGCCTACGGCCTGCGACAGAAGAAGACGCCGAAGGACGAGGTCAACCGCCGTGTGGGCGAGGCGCTCGAGATGGTCAAGATGTCCCCGCTCGCCAACCGAAAGCCGCGTCAGATGTCCGGCGGCCAGCAGCAGCGGGTCGCGCTCGCGCGGGCTCTGGTGAACCGTCCGAGCCTGCTGCTGCTGGACGAGCCGCTCGGCGCGCTCGACCGCAAGCTTCGCGAAGAGATGCAGATCGAGCTCAAGCTGATCCAGTCTCAGGTGGGCACGACCTTCATCTTCGTGACCCACGATCAGCAGGAGGCGCTCTCCATGAGCGATCGGATCGCCGTCATGCTCGATGGTCACATCGAGCAGCTGGCCGATCCCGACACGATCTACGACCACCCTGCCAGCGCGTTCGTGGCCGGATTCATCGGGCAGCAGAACTTCTTCGACGGCACGTCCCGTGAGTCGGGACAGGTGGTCCAAGGCGACGGGTGGACGATCCGCTCGAGCGTGCCGTCGCCCGATGTCGTGGACGGCTCGGGGGCTCTCGGGGCGGTGCGCCCCGAGGCGATCATGATGACCGAGACGCCGCCATCGAACGGAGAGAACGCGATCGAGGGCACGCTCGCGAGCGTCTCGCACCTGGGCGACGTGATCCAGTTCGTGGTGATCACGCCCGGTCGCAAGGAGATCCTGGCACGCCTCCCCAGGCCGCGCGCGCCGCGACTAGAGGTCGGCGCGAAGGTGTGGTGCACATGGGATGCGGAGCAGACGCACGTGTTCGGCGCCGAACAGGCAGACATCGTCCTGGCCGATCCCGCGGAGGACGCGGTCCCGGTGCAGGCATAGCGAGAAGGGAACGGGAGTCATGACGAACAACGAAGAGCACCCGCTCAAGATCTTGGCGCCGGCCACGACGGCGGACCGCATCTCGCGCCGCGCCTTCCTCGGTGGATCCGCGGTCGCGATGTTCTCGACCAGCGTCTTGCTGGCTGCGTGCGGGAGCGACAACCCGTCTCCAGGTGGTGGGACGAGTCCGACGGCCGGCGGTGCCAGCGCGTCGCCGGTGCTCGAGGACCAGCTGAACTTCTTCCACTGGGCGGCCTACGACGACCCCAAGGTGTTCAAGCAGTTCACCGATCGGTACGGACCCAGCACCAAGATCGACATCTACGCTTCCAACGAGGAGATGATCGCGAAGCTCGTGGCTGCCGCCGGGACGAGCGGCTACGACATCGTGGTCCCGACCGGTGTGTACATCCCGCAGATGGTGCAGCAGGACCTGTTGTCCGAGCTCGACCTGTCGAGGATCCCGAACTTCGCGAACCTGGACATCGCGTACACGAACCAGCCGTGGGACCCGAATAACGCGCACTCCGTCTGCAAGGACTGGGGATCCACGGGCTGGATCTACGACAGTCAGGTGATCAAACGCGACATCAACACCTGGACGGATTTCGTGGATGCCGCGCAGAACGAGGCCAGCGGCGCCACCTCGGTGCTCGACGCGCCGACCGACCTGACCGGCATCTACTTCTGGGGACACGGCATCGACTGGACCACCGAGGCGACCGCCGACCTCGACGCATGCGAGACCTACTGCGTCAACGAGCTCGCGCCGCACGTCAAGGCGTTCGACTCGTACCCAGGGATCGCCCTCACCCAGGGCAACTACGCCCTCAGCCAGGCATGGAACGGCGATGCTCGTCAAGGGCTTATCGCGGTGCAGGACAAGGATCCCGAGCGCTACAAGTGGGGGCTGGGCGCCCCGAAGACCGAGCTGTGGATGGACAACTGGGCCATCCTCAAGGAGGTCCAGCATCCGAACGCCGCGTACGCCTGGATCAACTACATCCTGGACCCGACCATCTCGCTGCAGGACCTGGAGTTCCACGGCTACAACACCGGGATCAAGGGCGTGAAGGAAGCGGCGCTCGCGGCCGACCTGCCCTACCCCGACCTCGTGTTCTTCGATGCAGCTCAGGTGGCCACGTTCGAAGCGGGTGCGGTGAACTCGGCGCAGCAGCGGCTCGTGGAGATCTGGGACAAGACGAAGGCGGCCGCCGGCGCGTAACACCGTGGAACATCGGGTGCCAGAGGTCCCGCTGGACACCGACCTCTCCGAGCGGCCACCGCGGCGTCTCAAGGCGCCGCGGTTCGCGCTCGCCCTGCCGGCGTGGTTCTGGTTCACGCTGTTCTTCGCGATCCCGGTGCTCTGGATCGCGTACTACTCGCTCGGGTACAAACCGAACTTCTTCACGACGATCGCGACCGACAAGCTGTCGTTCGCGCGGTACGGCGAGGCGTTGACCGGTACGTTCCTGGACACGTTCCGCAACACCCTCGAGATCTCGATCATCGGGACGACGCTCTGCCTGTTGATCGGATTCCCGTTCGCGTACTGGTTGGCGGTGCGGGTGCAGCCGAAGTGGCGCGGGCTGCTCCTCGGATTGGTGATCGTGCCGTTCTGGACGAACTTCCTGGTGCGCACGATCGGATGGCGGATCCTGCTGGCACCGGCCGGGCCGCTGTCGACACTGATGCAGGACATCGGGTTGCGAGGGAGTCCGATCAACATCCTCGACACGAAGTACGCCGTCCAGCTCGGGGTCGTCTACAACTACCTGCCATTGATGATCCTGCCGCTGTTCGTGGCGCTCGACCGGTTGGATCCGGCGATGCGCGAGGCGTCGAAGGATCTGGGGGCCGGCCGGTGGAAGACGTTCCGCCAGGTGACCGTGCCGCTCGCGCTGCCCGGCATCGTCGCCGGGACGCTGCTCGTGTTCATCCCTCTCTGCGGCGACTACATCACGGCGGCGGTGCTCGGCGGGGCGAAGGGGAACATGGTGGGCCGGATGGTGGCCGACCAGTTCCTGGTGGCGCAGAACTGGGCGCTCGGCTCGGCCATGGCGATCATCCTGATCCTCATGATCCTCGCGGTCGTGGGCATCTTCGGCTTGCTCGGGCTGGCGGCGCGAGGATTGATCCGGCGGAACCGACGGGTCGTGCTCGCGGAGGCGCCGGCATGAGCGCGCAGACCTCCGGCGCGTATCGCCCACGGATCGACCCGGTGAACGTCTTCCTCAAGGCCTGGGGCATCCTGGTCTACGTCTTCCTGTTCCTGCCGATCGCGATGATCGTGGCGTTCTCGTTCAACAAGGGGCGCGCGCTGCTCGCCTGGGACGGCTTCGGGACGGAGTGGTACCGAACGCTGTGGGCGAACCACGAGATCACGAGCGCCATCTCCACGTCGCTGAAAGCGGCCGTCGGATCGGCCATCATCGCCACGATCCTCGGGTCGCTCGCGGGGATCGCGCTCGCTCGCCGGCCGGGGAAGTGGACGATCGTCTTCATGGCGCTCGTCTTCCTGGTCCTGGTGACGCCCGAGATCGTGGACGCGATCTCGCTCCTGATCTGGTACGTGCGGATCAAGGGTCCGTTCGGCCCATCGAACACGTTGATCAACTACGGCTTGGTGCGGCTGTGGGTCGGGCATTCGTTGTTCGCGACCGCGGTCGTGACGCTGATCGTCCGTGCCCGATTGGCCGGCCTGGACGAATCCCTCGAGGAGGCCGGCGCCGACCTCTACGCACCCCCGGCTCGCCGGTTCCGCCAGATCACGCTGCCGCTCATGATGCCGGCCGTGCTCGCGGGTGCGTTGCTCGCCTTCAGCCTCTCGCTCGACAACACGATCATCTCCACGTTCGTGAGCGTCGCGGGGGCCTCGCCCTGGCCCGTGTACGTGTTCAGCGCGCTCCGCGCTGTGCTCCGGCCGGAGATCGCGTCGGTCTCGACGTTGATGCTGCTGTTGACGTTGTTCGCGCTCGGGATGGTGGCGCTGGTGCTGAAGCGCAGCGGCGACTCCGCCGAGGACGTGGCGAGGACGCTCGCCGGCGGCGGATAGCCGCAGCCCATCCCCCGCCGACGCCTAAGCGCATCCCCTCCTCGCCCCGCAGAAATCCACCGCCCTGGGGATGGATGCCGCTGGTCCTTCCGCGCTAGTGTTCGCCCCTGCCGCTCGGCGAGGCACTCACCGGCCGAGCGGCGCCCCCTCTCCCTCGACTCCCCTGTTGCTGTTGTGCCTTCCCCTCGCGCGAACGATCGAGGAAGGCAGGCGATGTCGAACGAGACGGTGCGACGCCAGCTGCGGGAGCAGCTCCGCGACCGTGTCGATGCGCGAGGACTCGCGACGGCGCCGCGCACGGAGCGTCGGTTACGCGTCCGCGAGGAAGCGCTGTTGCTGGTCCGCGCGAGCGGCGCGATCCTGCCCCAGCGCGAGCTGGCCCGCATGGTCAACGAGGTGTCAGACGAGGTCGTCGGGTTCGGTCCGATCGAGTTCCTGTTGAAGGACCCGAGCGTGACCGAGGTCATGGTCAACGGACCCGACGACGTATACGTGGAGCGAGAGGGGCGGATCGAAAGGGCGCCGGATGGCTTATTCGAGGGGGAGGAGGCCGTCCTGCACCTGATCGAGCGCATCGTAGGACCGTTGGGTCTTCGGGTCGACGAATCATCGCCCTGGGCGGATGCGCGACTACCGGAGGGCAGCCGGGTCCAGACCCGATGACATAGTGCCGCTTTATGTAGTAGGGCAAGGGGCATGCCCATGCTTAATCTGAGTCCGGTCAGGAGCGAATCTCCTTAACTTCCTTGCACCGAAGGGCCAGTTCTGCTACGTTCTTCTGGTGACGACCTTTGCGGATGTGCTGCCAGGTGGCCTAGCGGATGTGTTGTCGGACCGTCTCGTCTCGGCGCTTCGGCACGTCTATGCAATCAACTCAGAGCGTTACGACGCGGAGCTGGGCGACGACGGTCTTACCTTCGGCGTCATGGTTTGGCGAAACTCCTGGTTCCAGCTGGAAGCGGCGGTTCAGGACCTCCCGGAGGTTGTGACTGCTCGACCTGATGGCTCGCTCGTGATGCGGATCGGTGATGTCCGCTTGCACACCTACAAGGTGGGGAACACCGAGGAGCTGAACATCAACAACGTTCGGATCTCGGGTACGGCGACAAAAGACAAGATCGTTCACTCGAACGCCGAGCAGCTCCAGCTGTTCTCGACGATGGCACCAGCGTCCGGTCCGCCTAACCTGGTGTTTGTTCACGCCGGCAACTCCTTCGACGGCCTTTGTGCTGCATGGGTGGGCGCTCCTACCGAGGATGAGGCCGGGCCATCGTGGCATTGGGTAGAGACGATCTACCAGATTCCCCCTGGCGAGATCAGGCGGGATGAGCCGCTCCCCGACGGGCCTGTGACTCCATTCTCGGAGCTGCCTGTCACTGATTTCGATCTCACGCTCAAACCGGAGCAGGGTGAGGAACAGCCCGGCTCCGATAAGTCGTAGATATGGCCGATCCAAGGCGTAGTGCTTCCCAGCTCTTCGACCCGAAGCGCTTGGAGCTCGCGCGCAAGGTCAAAGCTCTACGCAAGAACCAACTCGCCGAGCAGGTCGGTGTTTCCCCCGCTGCGATTACCCAGTACGAGACCGGCCGTAGTCGGCCCGGCCCCTCCGTTCTCGCCAGCATGGCCCTAGCCCTCGGGTTCCCCGTTGACTTCTTCTCTTCCGGCCGACCAGTGAGTTCCCTCGATCCCTCTACCACGCACTTTCGCAGCCTGCGAGCGACGCGCCAGCTGGAGCGCGCCTCAGCTGTGTCACGAGCCGAACTCGCCTGGGAGTTGGCGCAGCTCCTTGAGCATCACGTTCGCTTGCCATTGGTCGATCTGCCCGACGTCGCGGTTGGGCAGGCCCCAACGGGAGAGGAGTTAGAGGACGTGGCCGGGGACGTCCGCGAGGCCTGGTCGGTGCCCTCCGGACCGATCGCCAACGTTGTTCGCCTCCTCGAGATCCACGGGATCATCGTTAGTCGCCTCCAGTCGGGACTCCATCGAGTCGACGCGTTCTCTCGATGGTTTGAAGAACGCCCACTGGTCGTGCTGTGCGCTGACAAGCGGGACGCCGCCCGATCGCGGTTCGATGCAGCCCACGAGCTCGGGCATCTCGTCATGCACCAGGACGCGGAGCCAGGAGAGGTGAAGGCGGAGCGGGAGGCGCAGGCCTTCGCCGCCGCTTTCCTCATGCCAGCCAGCGTGATGCGCGAAGAGCTGCCCGCGCGTCTGGATTGGCAGAGGCTCATCACACTCAAGCGCGTGTGGGGCGTCTCGGTATCGGCTCTTCTCTATCGGTCAAGGACCCTCGGCGTGATGAGCGACCCTGCCTACAAGAGAGCGATGGCCACGATGTCCAAACGCGGATGGCGGACGAGCGAGCCGGGCGACATCGGACCACCAGAGGCACCATCCCTATTCGCGAGGTCGATCGAGTTGGTCGCCAGGCGGGGCGTGACGCTAGAGCAGCTTGCCGACGGTCTGTGTCTGCCTGTCGACCTCGTACTGGAGATAGCTGCCCTCGACGAGGATCGCCCGTCGGTGTTTTCATGAAGGCAGGCCCCCGCTGCCCTTGGCGCAATCGTCTTCGCTATGCCGACCCGCCGATGATGCGACCGTCTGACGGGACCTCCACCCGCTCCGCGCAATCCACGACATGGATCTTGCAGTCCCGGCAATCTGACCCTGGCCGCTTGCGGGGAGAGCCGTCGATGAGCAGGTCGAGGAAGAACTGAACGTCGTCTCCAAAATGTTCGGGGACTCCGTCAACCAACTCGCGATGGTCTGGGTACACAAGCACCCCGCGGAGGCCGTACTCCCGATACGTTCGCCCGCGCTCAGCCAGGAAGTACATGTACAGCTGGGTCTGCAGTTTGTCTCGGGACTTTGGGCTGCCCGTCTTCACCTCGTAGACAGTCACAAGTCGGCGGTCGTGGTCCACGACCAAGCAATCGATCTTGCCTGCCATGGTCGCGTTCCCGACCTGGACCGAGAGCTCGTACTCAACGTCCGGAACGAGCCCCTGGCCTCGAACCTCGTTCTCCAACTCGACCAGCGCGCGCGTGTGCGCGACGTTCCACTCGGGGTTGTTGAACTCGAAGGCGCGCGTCTTCAGCAAGTGTCCGATCTGGAACGCATATATGACCACTGGCATGCCGCTCCATCCATGACCTTGGCTAGCCACGTCATGTAAATGTATGGCTCGCGTCGCTCCACCGCTGGTACGGGCTCGCCTCGCGTTGTCTGCACTAGCCCTCCTCGGGAGCGCCGAGGGGGAACCCGTACTCACGGCTCGGTCAGTCGCATGTTACTCCGGGGCACCGACACACCAGCGACCCGTATTCAGGATCCCCGCAGGAGAAGTACGACCTGCTCTCGGAGCAGGTCGTCGGCCTCCAGTGCCGTCATGACGTCCACCATTCCGTCGTCACCACGCTCGTGAAATTGCCGGATGACGTCGGCGCGGACTCTCGACGGTGACGTGAGCACTCGGAGTAGCTCCGCCCGAGCGCCAGCCGGCAGGTCCCTGAACCACTCCGACGTGGTCACCCTTAGAGACTAGATATCCGACGAGCCGCCCGCCACAGAGCAGCTTCCGTTCCCTTTGCCCAGTTCGAACACGCGCAGGCCGAGAGGTTAGGGGCTGTCGCAGATTGCTGAGGCGACGCCCATCAAGTGCAACAGAAGGAGCGATCAGAGAGACGAATAGGAGGGCGGGTTAGGAACTCCCTAAGAGCCAATTCGGGGTCAGGCCGGCCCCTGCCAACATATCCTTTGCCCTCTCGGCGTTGTCATAGCGGAGATCATTGAGACCGGGGTCGGGGTCGACCCAGACCTTATGGGAGAGGAGACGATCCATGAGTGTCTCGATCACGTCGCGGCCTGCCGGTTCGATCTCCCGGTAGAAGATCCTCCGCCTCTCTTCAGACTGGAATAGCTGCAGGGCGGGCGCGAGCGCGTCATGGAGGAAGGGCACCCAGGCTCGCAGTGCACCAGCTGAGAATAGTCGGGCGGCCTTCTTGTGAGCGGCGTCTCCCAGCTCTGGGTTCCATCTGCCCGCAAGCGCTTTTTCCACCAGGACGTTGAACAAGAAGACGATGTTCTCTCGCTCTTCGTCCCTATGCCAGGCATCTGACTCGAACTCGTCATCAAGAGGCGGGGCGGCGATGAACTCTGCAAAGAACGTTTTTTCCAGTCGGGACATTGTGATGGGATTCTTGCGGCCGCGGTTCTCCTCAGCGATGTACTCGCGTAGAGAGTTATTCGGGTGATCCAGGATGTCCCGATAGATCACCGACCGGATGCGTTTCACCGCCACGGCCCTTGTCAGCCCTGTGCGATTCCGCATGAAGTCCGAGAATGCGACTTCAGTCTTCGGCCCTTGGGTCTCTAGGAAAGCTTGCCAGTCCTCGTGGCCTAGATCCGCATACTTCTCAAGCAGAGTTGAGGTGTAGAAGGGCATTTGGCGAAGCTTGTCGTGCGCCGTGAGATTCGTTTCTTTGAGCTTGCGCACATCAGGCTCGAGATAGACCTTCGTCTCCACGCGTTTCCGGCCGGCCCAAACCTGTGCCGCAGCCTTGTGTTGACCGTCGAACAAGAGAACCTGATTCCCCACGAGCCGACCAACGCCGGGAGCCAGTTGAGTGTGGGTTCTCAGGTGCCGGTACAACTCCCACAGACGCTCCGGTTCAAGGGCACGCGGTTGCAGTTCAACGTCGTTCTGCAGGTGAATCACTGGGATCAGAGCGTAGAAGAAGCTCTCTCCCGTGGAAGGACACGCGTACATGGGCACGGATTGCGGCGATCCTTCAAGGAAGTAGAGCTTGATGACTCCTTCCGCTCTGTCGGAAGGGAGGTCCTGAGCAAATCCACCCGCCCCGAGCTTTGCTTCGAGAAGGTCGTCGAGCCGCCTCTTGGCGGCGCCCTCGAAGAAGGCTCGCAGGCCTAACCGATCGCGGTACTCGCTCAGCGTCAGAGTTCCCTTTTCTCGGTTGTGCTTCCTGCATACGGCCGCAATGTTTTCTGTTCGCGACGGACCACCTTCCGCATAGGGATGGATGTGATCGAACTCAAGATCCGAGGCATCAGCGACAGGGTGGTTGTCGATGAAGCAGCGCAGGCCCTGTCGCGCGAGTACTTCTTGTCTATCCGCCTGGCTGATCTGTCGCTTGCCGGGCAAGAGAGTCCTCCTTCAATCCGTAGGCGCTACTTGCTGGTATCCGTTAGACGCTTCAGAAGATCCTGCAGGTTCTCAAAGTGCTCGGGCGCCACCTTGCGACCCGTTCTCCGCCGCACCATCGTCCAGCCCTCAGAGTCCTCCGTCCGCGTCCAGTCGGCGGTGACCTTCCCTCGGGAAACAAGAACGACTTTCGGATTGTCCAGATCGAGCAACTTCGCGCGCACTTTGTCCTCGAGGATATGACGCCCGGTGGGGTCGATTGCGAAGCAAAGCCGGCCCACCCACCACAGGAAGTCGGGGTAGAAGGCTGTTGAGTCGCCGATCTTCGTCGGAAGCGGCAGACCGTAGCCGCTGCCGCGCGAAGGATTCCGCGTCCATACCCCGACGCCGAATACGTCCATAGCGTGCGCGAACTCCGCCTCGTCCTTGTTGAAGCCCGAGCGTCCATACCTCGTGTGGGCCGCGTTCTTGAACGATACGAGTTCGGTCCCGCCGGGATGATGCTCCACCACAATCCACACACGCTCGGCCGCGATCGGGTTGACCTTCAACTCCACCGACTGCTCGTAGTCATCGACCACATCAGCCGCCAGTTTCGCGAGCTCGATTTGAGCGAGGGATCCGGCGCACGAGGCCTGATCGAACGCAGGTCCCTTGAACAGGTCCGGATGTAGCAAATGAGCACACGGCCGGCTCAGTCTTTGAATGCGTCGGCGCAGGAACTCCCCGTTGGGCGTCCTGGAGTTGCTCGCGATCGCGGCGAAGCGCGTTTGGTCCTCATCTCGCACAAGTGAGATTGCTAGCGTTCTTCGGACCCCGGGGGCCACTAGATCATCCTCCGACCAGGGTCGCTTCCCCTGAGACTCGATTCGCTTCTTCGCCTTGTCGAGATCCGCGTCACCCAGCACGTAGTTCGGAACCTTGAGCTTGTTCCGATGCTTGGGCTTCGCGAGAATCGGCGATAAGGGCTCCTTGCGCGTCTTGAGGCGGATTCCGCCAGAGCCGAATGGATCCGTGTCATCTACGGCATAGAGGCTGAGTTCGCTCTTGATCTGATCGATGACCTCTTCGTACTTCTCGTTCGGAACCCGGATGAAGAGCGTCGCCGTATTCAACAGCTCGTTCGAGGCGTGTTCCGCGTTGGGCTGCCGCAACACGCGGCCGACGATCTGCTGGATGCGCGTGTAGGACTTGGTCTGTTCATCGAAGTAACAGAGGAACGCCTCCGGGTCATCCCACCCTTCTTGGAGCGCCTGGTTGAAGATGATGTGCTGGTGCCTCGGCTCCAACGTGGTGAGCGAGGCAATCCTCTCTGCTTCCTCGGGCACTTCTTTGGTCTGCGTATAGAGGGCAATCTCCGCAGCTGGCACGCGCTTCTGGCGCAGGTAGTGCCAGATGGCCACCGGCCGCGCCATTTCCTTCGAACCTCGCGGCGGGTTGCTCTTCTCTACGACGTACACGGCTCGGGGATCAATAGAGAGGCTCTCGCCTTTCACCGCCCGCTCAAGCTTCCGGTGACGCGCAAGGACTTCGTCGAGCATGGTCTCCGGCTCGCTCTGATAGTCGAGGACCTCGAGAGTCCGCTTCAGTAGTTGGGCTTGAACCACGTCGCTTGTCTGGACAACGACTCTTCCCTTCGCTGCGATCGGATTCATGACCTCGTCGGCGCGAATCGTGCTGTCGAACTGGCTAAACAGCTGACTCGTCGGTGGAGTTGCGGACGCCATCAAAAACCCGACCGGGTTCAGGCTGACAAGCTGGTCGAGCTGCGTCGGGGTTTGATTGTGACTCTCGTCGTATACGACCCAGAGCGGTCTGTCTAGCTTGGTTCGAAGCTGCTCCCATGGAGAGTGTGGACCTCCCCAGTCTGGTTGCGGGCGATGCATGTTAAGACGCGCGGACTCGCTGCCGCCGGCCTCGACGGCCTCGCGCTCGTTCCACGAGCCGACGGTGGTCACCCAGATGGTGAGTCCCGCCTTTGCCGTCATCAGCCGTTCCCACTCAGCCTTGCTGGGCCGCTCCCGCACGACCTGCACATTGGCCGGGAGGAGCGGGTGATACTTCCCGAGCAGGTTCCGATAGGTCTGCTCGACGACGGCACTGGACTTCGACGTCCACAGGATGAGCGCTGGACCGATCTCGCCACAGACTCGCGCAAGGATCGGTGTCTTGCCCGCGCCGGTAACGGCCTTGAGCTGCCCCAGGAACGGAATCACCGTGCGCCCCAGCTTCAGCGGCCCTTGCGTTGCGCAGGCTGTCATCCAGTCCTGGGCGGCCTCCCCCAGCTGATCGGCCGCCTCACGCTGGAAGTCGAAGAGTTGGATGGCGCTCACGTCACCGCCTGCATCGAGGCTGCGTCGCTTTCGGATGTCGAGACATACAACGCTGCGAGGATCTCGTCCGGAATCTGACAGAAAGTGAAGCTCTTGGTCTCACTCATGAGACAAGTGGTTCCGTAGATCCGCATCGGTGTCTTCAGGCGGCGCTTGGTCACTTCCTTCAAGGCGGCGTCGACCACTTCACCTGTCACGGCGCTGTCCTCTCGGCCGTTCCAGCAGAGCGCAATGGCTTCGCTCTTCCGGTTGGCGCCGATCAGATACTTCCCGCCGGCGATCACGCGAATGCCGCGGCCAGTTCCCGTGCGGTCCGTTTGGCAGATGATGTTGATGATCTTCTCGCGCTCTAGGCTCAGAATCGCCTCGCGGTCGATACCGCGGCCAGCTCGAAGGAACGTGAAGCCGCCAGGCAGCCCCTCCGCTTTGATGGCCCTCTTGAGGCGCGGAGCGACCAGCGTGCGCGCGTACCTGTCGCCCCCGTTGCCCTCCTCGACCATGATGAAGCGTCGATTGCCTCCGTCCTGCTTGTTCAGCCGCATGACGGCGTGGGCTGTAGTGCCGCTTCCGGCGAAGACGTCCAGGACGAGCGCGTCCTTGCTTCCAGCTGCGCCTATCAGTCGTTCCATGAGTTCAACAGGCTTGGGGTTCCTAAATCCCGCGAAGTCCTTCCCGAAGAGCGCCTTCAGTGTGTAGGCACCCTTGCGGGCGTCCATCTCGATGACGCTTCGTAGCGAGTCTCGATACTCATCCAAGTAGTCCTTCATCTGGATGATCTGCTCATGCGTCTTGCCGAATACGATGCGCTTCTCCTTGATGAGTTCCATCATTCGTGCTTCAGGAAAGCGATAGCCGTTCAAGGGTTCCCGGCACGGCTTCTTCGTCACCGGGTGAATTACTTCATACCGGTAGCCGCCTGGCTTTGGGTTGTGCACTCGGTAGGCGACCTGGTACGGACGGCGATCGTCATCGACTTCCTTGTAGCGACCAAGTCGGTCGAGGGCTCCCTTGTTTGCTCGACAGAACGCTTGCCAGCTCTTTCGGAGCTCGGCAACGTCAGGCGTCTGTGAGTTCAGTTCGTCAAAGTGTGCGAGCAATGACTCTCGCAGCTCGTCGTTGGGCGAACTCCAAACACGCGGCACCTCCGACAACCGTTTCGCGTAGACAAGAATGTACTCGTGCTCGATTGCCAGCCGCGTCGGGTTGTTGTCCACCGACCCCCTCCACACGATGATCCCGATGCGGTTCGACTCGTCGAAAATCTCATCCAGCAACATCCCGAGCCGAAAGAGCTCGATGTCGTTGACTGAGACGAAGAGGATTCCGTGAGGGGCGAGCAGCTCGTGAATCATCGCTAAGCGTGGAGCCATGAAGTTCATCCACTTCGTATGTCGCCCGCCATCCTCGTTTGAGACGTAGACGGCGTCACTGCCATCGGCATCGGGATCGTGGAAGCGCGCGTCGCTGTAGCGGAAGTCGTTGCCGCCGCGGTTGTATGGCGGGTCTATGTAGCAAACGTCGATGCCCGCGTTGAACTGTGAGCGAAGCGAGACCATCACCTGCAGGTTGTCGCCCTCGATGACAAGGTTCTCCCCGTCGGAGCCGGCAGACAAGCGGTTGTCGGGCTCGAGGACGCGCGGGACGGGAATGCGCGACCTATAGAGGCGACGACCCTCCCAGTGAAGATGTAGTCCGGCTTCCAGCCGGACGTCGCTGTCAGCCTCGGTCAGCCTGGAGGAGCTTCGTCTCGAAGTCATCGCTGCAGGATAGCCCTGCCCCCCGACGGCACGCCAAGACAGGAAGCATCGAGCATGTTCTTGTCGTCGCGCCCAGCATGCGATGTCCTGACTAGCCCCGGCGGATGGTCCACAATCGGTCGTACTGATCCATCAGTCCACCCTCTCGCCCAGGAGGTCCACGACCCTGCTCTTATGCGTCACGGAACGCAAGTCCTCGTGGACCCGCAGCGCGCCCGGCCACTCATCGGCTTCCATCCACATCTGCCGATCCGGCAGCGTGTCGGCGCCCGTGAGCGCGCCGTATTCGTCCATCCGGTGTACTGCCCTGGACACGTCGGTCACTACCGAGCGAGGGTTCGTGAACCTCGCGCCCTTCAGCAGCTCGAGCTCCCGCTGCACGTACCGCGCGACAACTGTGAGCGCCGTGCGCGACTCGCCGTTCTCGTTCGCGTGTATTGAGAGCCAGCGCAGAATGACATTGTCCATCTCCACCCGTTCGTGGCGCGGCTTCCGTCCGCTGGCTGATCGCACGCCGCGATCGGCCAACCATCCGGCCAGGTCACGACCTGGCTCGCGCCTCATCCAGACCATTTCCTCGATGCTCTCGCCGTCCGCGAGGTAGTCGTCCACACCGCGCTTTCCCCCTCGAGGCTTGTGGTGCCGCTCGCACCACTCGGGCTCCGACGTCGGGATAGCCACCTCCGCCCGTGCCCCGAACATTCGCAAGGTCTCCGTAGCGAGCAGAGCCTGAGCGACCACCTGATCGTTCTGCCAAGCGTCCGAGTCGGGGATCACCAGTACCGTCCGCCCGGCGAGATGCCCCATCACGAACTCTTCGAGTTCCGGTGCGCGCCACAAAGTCACCGAGGGGCAACTAAACGTCGCGTGTCCTGCCGTGACCAGGGCGGCCTCCTTTAGACAGCCCTCCAGCGCAAAGCACACGTACTCTGCGTCGGCGATGCGCGCGAAGCCCGTCGGGTGCGACGACAGCCGCCGAGCGTAGAACGTCTCATCCACCTTCCGCTCGTGCGGGTGCAGTTCATCGTCGGGCGTCCGCCCGCTCTGGTCGACGTGCCGACCGCGGACGTTTGCGGCCTGCGCCCAGTCGAACACGGCCCGACTCACTGGGTCGCTGGGGACGCGGCCGCTGTCCGACAACGAATACCGCACCTCGGGCCAGCTGTGGTCCTGCCAGAGGTGCCGCCGCCGTCTATGGGGCGTTGTATTCAGGTGGTCGTGCTCATAGGCCTCAACCTTCTGGGAGTTCTTCGGGAACAGGTACTTCGCGAGCTTGACGTGGAAATGTCGTTCGTCAGTTTCGTGACCAGCGTGGTCAGCACCCTGGTTTACGGTCCAGCCCGCGCGCCGCTCGAACGACGCCAGCTCGTCATCAGTGCAGCCCTTCCGGACCGTCTCGGCGGTGGTCCTATCCCGGCTCTGGTGCATCTTCCGTGAGCCATGGGTCATGCGGCGGTGGGCTCCAGTCCTAGGTGGACGCCCGGTCCAGACCTCCCGGTCCGGCCGCTGCTCCGCGAACAGGAATGGGTCGGCACCAGGCACTGGGAATCGGCGCATCATCATGCCGGGTGCCCGCGCTGCTCGCGTGTTGCTCCTCTTAATGGCCTTAGCCCGATCCTTCTCAGTCAGGGCGCGCCGCTCATCGCCGTAGGGCTCGTCCGGGTCACCCACCCACAGCTGCGAGGGCGGGATGCTGCCGCCCAGCTCGTATGGGAAGAACGCGACCTCCGCGACCTCACGCGTGATTCCGCGCGAGCCGAATGTCCCCCGCTCCTCGAACATCTCGTCTGTCAGCTTCATTCGTGCCTCCGTCCGCCTTCCGTGATGCCCGCTTGACTCTAAGTGCTACGTATAGGGACCGTTCGGATTGTTCAGATGAGCACCCCAGAAATTCAATCGAGATTGAGGCTTTCGGCCCTCGTTTCGTCCCGAGACGAGGCGTTCTTGTGACCGCTCCTGAATGGAGGAATGGATGAGCAGAACCGTTGTGACAGAGAACGAAACCCAACAGTGGGCCGCCGAGTACGTAGCCGCCATCGCCGGCGATCCGGTGCGCCAGGGCAACGACAATGACCTGGACGCGTACCGATCGGTGCGGTTCCAGCCGCGGGACACGACGTACGTCGCCGGGTTGGCCAACGCCCCTCAGGCGATGGAGACGCGGGAGCTGCGGATTCTGGACGATGAATGGCCGACCGGGTTCAGTGCAGCCGAGCTCAACTGGTTGGAGGGCCTGCGCGTCGACGGTCCCGTGGCGCCGAACGAGTACCTGGCTCACAAGGTGCCCGCCGTGGAGGCCGCGTTTGAACTGTGGATCCATCCGCCGACGTGGCAGTCGCGCTTCCGCGAGATGGCAGAGACCGGGAACGGACGCATCTCCTACGCCGCGTTCAAGGTGATGCCTCTGCCGTTCCAGACGCCAGAGCAGTTGATCAACGCGTCGTCGGAGAGCTTTGACGTCATGCTGGAGCACATCGCCTATCGCGGGCTCAAGAGCCTAGTGGTCGGGCAGAGCAAGGCGGGCAAGTCTTTCACCACCTGGGCCCTGTGCTCCCAGGCCGTGAAGAACGGGCGCCGGGTGCTGTACCTGACCGAGGAGCCGCGGCAGACCGTGGCCGCGAAGCTCCACCGGTTCGGGCTGGACACGGCGGGCAACTCCTTCCGGGTCCTGCTTCGCACCAGTGACGGGCTCGATGACCAATCGTGGGCGCAGGTAGCCGAGAAGCTGGCCCTGGCCGTGACGATGGGCCGCGTTGACGTCGTGGTGGTTGACACGGCGCGCCCGTGGTTCGCCATCGACGGTGACGGGAGCAACACGGCCGACATCATTGGCCCCGCGATGGACGCGCTGAGCGCCGCGAGTGCTGCCGGCGCCGCGGTCGTGGTCCTACACCAGGCGCCCTGGACGGGCAAGCGAGCACGGGGCAGCACTGAGTTCCACGCCGCCGCAGACCTCATCTTCCACGTGGACGGCGAAGGGCACGGGCCGCGCACGATCCACTACGTCGGTGGCCGGGTGGAGGACGTGCCGCAGGTGCAGACCATCCGTCTGGACGCTGGAGGCAACGTGGAAGACCTCGGCAAGATGCAGCATCGAACCGCCGAAAGGATGGGCGACTTGCTCAGAATCCTGGAGCAGGCTTCAGGCCCGATGACCGTGGCCGAGCTGGCCGACGAAACTGACTACTCGCAGCGCAGCATCCGGGAGCATCTTGTCCGTCTCGAGAGCCGCGCTCGGGTGGTGCGCCGCGAGGGCGTCATCACGTCGGCCGGCCGTGAGCCGACGCGCTGGCGGCGACTGACGAGCCAAGCACGACTCTACGGTCTAGGCCTCGCAGAAGACGAGGAACCGGACTCCGCGCACTAGCGGCCGATGGCTCCCGCCGGAGGCTCCGCCGTTGGCTTTGAGTTCGAAACCAGCCATCGGCGCGTTTCTGTCCCTCTTGGCACCACATATCCCCGCCGGTGGATGGCGAGAGCCATCGGCGAGCTTTGGACATGCCTACAAGAAACCGACCTTAGGAAAAGCGAGTGGGCCTTTGGCGATCGTGAAACGCAGATTCTCCAGGCCGCCGAGTAGGTGGAAGCGGCCCTGTACACGTTCCACACCCTCGCTAGTCGCCGCCGCAGCCTCGCCCGCCCGATCAGCAGAGTCCCCAGTAGATCGAGGCGTCTAGTACACGGACGGCCCGAACCCACTATGTCGGCCGGTCCTCTGACCGACGCAGCGTGTCGCCCAGGACCCTCGAAGGAGAGCTACGTTCGGGAAGGGAGCCAACGTGACCACACAGTCAGACGGGATGCGCGCCCACTGGCAGGACCCCGAGGTCCGCAAGCGCCGCCGCGCTGGCGCCAACCGGCGCCGGGAGGTGCGGTACCTGGAGCGCGTGATCGCGTTCTCCACCCGCGACGGCATCGTCGAGATGACGCCGCAGGACGAAGCACGGCTCGCCGAGGCACGCGCACGCCTTGCCGAGCTGACCAGCTAGATCAGGCCGCGGGGTCTTCACGGAGGCGTGAGGCGTCTTCGCTCCCCAAGATGGCGCGGGGCCCCAGCGGCCCATCGACACTCCCCGCACCATCACCCTCTCCCGCCGCGCGCAGGGGCGGTCAGCATCCCGCCCCTGCGCCGCGGCACCAACCGGAAGGAGTCACCGCTGCTGACCATCATCTTGCACCACCTGCTCCGCGCCTTCGGGGTCCCAGGCACTGAGGCCGCCAGGGACCCCGAACCACCCGCCCGCGAGTACCGGCGCAAGGGCGGCGGCACCATCACCCCGCAAGACCCCGCGACCGCTCTGCTCCTTGACATCGAGAGCAGCTTCGACGACCTCTCGGTCCGGATGTATCACGGCATGTTCACGGAGGACGACGAAGGGAACCAAGATGGCAACTGAGGAAGAGCAGCAGGAAACCGAACACCTGTTCCGCGTGATCGCCGGCCTCCCGCCCACGTCCCCCGCGTTCGAGAAGGCCCGCCGCGAGCTGGTGGGTCGGGCGGTGGAAGCGACGCAGGCGCGGGAGTTCGAGGCCAACATGGAGCGGATGCGCCAGGACGCCCGCGTCCGCGCGGTCGCGCACGAGGCCGCCGCCCAGGTGGCCGAAGAGCGGAAGCAGCGCAAGCGCGAGGAGGCCGCGGCCCGTGCCGCCACCCGCAAGGCCCAGGCCGAGATGGTCAGCCGGGCCGAGCGCAAGGCGCTGAACGCCAAGTACGAGAAGGAGACCATCGCGCGGATCCTCAAGGCCGAGGCCGAGAAGAGCTGGCAGGCCAAGTGGAGGCGCGAGCGGAGCGAGGCCCATCTGCTCCGTAGCACCACCGACTACATCAAGCGACTGGGGCGCGCCATGCGCCCCGTCAACGAAGCCCGGAAACTCCGGGACGAGCTGGACCGACTGGAGGACTCATGACGCAGACACCCGAGGAGATGCGCGCGCAGGCGCGAACGTTGGAAGTGGACGACAGCCGCAGGCACCGCGCGCTCGCGCTGCTGAACGAAGCCGAGCGGAAGACCAAGGAGGTCAAGCGGGCGTTGGCCAAGGCCGAGGCCGTGCTGGCCGAGCCGCACGCGACGTACGGCACGGACAACTCCGTGCCCCTGTTGGTCATCCGCTGATGGTCAGCGCAAAGGGATACATGGCCGCCCAGCACGAGGCCGGGCACACGACGGCCGCGTACGTCCAGGGCTGGCCGGTGGACTACGTGGTCCGCCAGTACGACGGTTCCGGAGAGACGCTCATCAAGAGGCGGTACGACGGCGACATTCGCGAGCGGGTGCTGGAGCTCATCGTCATCAAGCTGATGGGCTACCTGGAAGTGCCCGACCTGGGCTCCAGGGACTTGGAGCAGGCGTTGGCGCTGGACGTGGAGCCGGGCCTGTACGACGAAGGGAACAAACGCGCCAAGGCGATGAGCCTGACGCCGCGGTACCGGGCCATCCACGCGGCCCTGCTGGACGAGCTCCTGGTGAAGCCCGCCATGACTCACGCAGACATCGCCGCGGTCATCGCGCGCGTGGACCGTTAGAAAGCGACCCAAACGTCGCATCTCTACAAACCCGCCCCGGTGGGGCACCCGACACCTGTGCTAGACGCCTCGCGTCGCAAACGGCTTTCCTGAAGGGTTGGGAAGGCCGGCGCGGGCGACACCCTGACCGACTACCCGAGAGAGCCCACATGCCCCGAGACCCGAGTACGCCGAGATCGTCGCCGAGCAGAAGGCGCAGACCAGAGAGATGGCCGTGCAGACGCGGCGGCTGGACCGCCTGATTGAGCTGGCGCTGGCGATGGACGAGAAGCTGGACCGAGCCTTGGCGCTGGAGGCGCGCGTCGCAGCGCTGAGCGCGCGTCATGAGCGGCACGGCCCCGGCTGCGAAGAACTCCACCGACTACACCGCCTTCCAGACGATGTTCACGCGGCGCGGCGTGTCGTCCATGCCTGCGGGTGGGCGGCCCACGCGCAGGGCTGGGCTCACAACGACCCTGCTGATCCACCGGCGGAACATGTCGTTGAGCTCGGCGACCTCCTCCGGTGACAGCTCGTGCCGCTTCCATCGGGCGCGGAAGTCAACTTCGTCCGCGGGCAGCTCACCGCTCCCATAGAAGGCCGGGTCAAACCGAAGCTCCGCCTCGGGCTGCGGCGCAACGGCACGCAAGGCCTGCTCGGCTTGCTCTTGACGTCGCGCCACAGCTTCGCGCATGGCCTTGAAGTCGGCGAGGGTCAAATCGCCTGCCGCATAGGCCTCGTGGAGTTCAGCCGCGCGCGCCTCCGAAGCCTGCACCGCGTTGACGAGCACAGTGGTATCCACGGCCGGTGCCGTAGGGCCCTCGCTCTCGTTCACTTCGTACCGCGCCCAAAGGCGCCCGTCCACGTACTCGTCCACCGGCGCGGCCTTGATGCGAATGCGACCACAGCCGCCGTTCCGCGGCATGCATCGGTAGTCGCCGCCGGATCCCATGAGCTTGCGATCGCACTCGGAGCAGACAAGGAGCCCCGACAGCGCGTACGCCACGCCCGGCCGCCCCTGGCCGGTGGGTGTCGACGCGAACCTCGCACGGAGGAGCGTGGCCTCGTCCTCAGAGAAGATGGCGGGCCAGTTGCCCGCGGTCCCATCCGGGAATCGCCCGGCGTGGAACGGTGATGTGATGAGCTGCCGCAGCCGCGACGGCTGCCAACGTCCGCCGCGGGGTGTCGTCACGCCTCGCGCGTTCAGCTCCTTCGACAGCTTGTTCAACGACTCACCGGCGAGAGCCCGCGTCGCAACCTCGCGCAGCACACCAGCCGCAATCGGTTCTATGCGGTGCTCCACTACCCGGCCGGAATCGTTCTTCACGCGGTCGTACCCGTAGGCCAGGCCACCACCACCAAGCCAACGGCCCTGCTTCTTCAAGTCGGCCTTGGCGCGCGACGAGCGCTCGCCGATGCGCTCGGCTTCACCCTGGTCAATCACGGCCAGCATGCGCGCGGTCATGCGGCCGTCTGCCGTGCTGAGGTCAATGCGGCCCGACACGACCGTGGCTACCTCCACCTGGCGATCGTTCAGGAGCTCGATGAGCTCGTCCAGCTCGCGCACCCGGCGGTAGAAGCGAGAGGACGAATAGGCCACCACAGCATCAAGTCGCCCGGCCTCCACGGCGCCCACCATCGCGCGGTATCCATGGCGCACTTTGCGTCGGTTGGTTGCTGACACGTCGTTGTCCGAGAAGACTTCAACCACCTGCCAGCCACGCGCTTCGGCTAGTACCCGGCAGTCGGCTTCTTGCCGCTCCACGCCGATCTCGGTGCCCTCACGATCTCGCGAGATGCGGACGTAGATCCCGGCGCGTGTCACGGCACCAGGCTAGCACAAAGGCGGTGCATACCTAGCGGGTGCACGCGATCATCCCGCCTCTCTCGCTCCGCGGTCCCACGCTCACGATCCGCAAGTTCTCGCCCGTTCCACTCACGGCCGAGGACCTGGTCGAGGCCGAGAGCATCGGACCGCGGATGCTGCAGTTCCTGGGTGCCTGCATCAGGGGTCGCGCCAACATCGTCGTCTCCGGGGGTGCGGGGACGGGCAAGACCACGCTCCTCGGGATCCTCTCGTCGTTCATCCCGGACGACGAACGGCTGGTCACGATCGAAGACGCGGCCGAGCTCCGGCTCGCCAAGCCGCACGTCGTCTCCTTGGAGGCGCGGCCCGCCAACGTGGAGGGCAAGGGAGAGGTCACCGTCCGCGACCTCGTCCGCAACGCGCTGCGGATGCGCCCGGACCGGATCATCGTCGGCGAGGTCCGCGGCGGCGAGGCGCTCGACATGCTCCAGGCCATGAACACCGGTCACGAGGGCTCGCTCTCCACCGCTCACGCGAACTCCACCCGCCATCTGCTCTGGCGGCTCGAGACGATGGCCATGATGTCTGACGTGGATCTGCCCGCCGCGCACATCCGCGCGCAGGTCTGCGCCGCGATCGACGTGATCGTGCACCTCACGCGCCTCCGCGGAGGGCGGCGCGTCGTCTGGGAGGTCGCCGCCGTCGAAGGGACCAGGCGAGCGGAGCCGGTCGTTACTCCGCTCTTCCAGTTTCGCCCGCGGTCGGGCTCCGACGGGGCGTTCGAGGCGAGCGGCTCGATCCCCGCGTTCCTGTCGACACTCGAGGAGCGAGGCGAGCGCATCCAGAGCGACCTTTTCGACGCAGGGCCGGATCGGTGATCGCCGCGGCTGCCGCCTCCCTCTCGTGCGTCCTCGCGGCGTTCGCGGCCGGCTCTGCCGATCGCGTCGACGCTCTGGATCGCGCCGGAAGGATGACCGTTCGCGTGCTGCCGGCGCTCCCGCAGCTTCGAACCCCCGATGTCGGTTGGCGCGGTTGGCTGGTGATCGGCGCCGTCGTCGGATGGCTCGCGGGGGGCCTGTTGATCGCGCTGCTCGGCGTGGTGGCGGCCATGGTCGCCGTCTCATCGATCCGGCGCCGACGCGGAGTCAACCGCACCGCCGCGATCGATGAGCAACTGGCGGATGCGGTGCGCGCGCTGAGCGCCGGGATGCGCGCCGGACTGTCGGTTCCCCAGGCGATCGGATACGCGGCGGGCGAAGGGGTGCCGCCGCTATCGGAGGCGTTCGCTCGCATCTCCGACACCGTCGCGCTGGGCGGGGAGCTGGACGCCGCGCTGGATGGGTGGGCGAACGACGTCGGATCCGAGGACGCACGACTGTTGGTCGGCGTGCTCGGTCTGCATCGACGCACGGGTGGCGATCTGCCGCGGGTGCTCGATCAGGTGGCGGCGACCCTTCGCGAACGGACGTCGGCGGCCAGGGAGGTCCGTGCCCTCACGGCGCAGGCCCGCCTCTCGGGGGCGATCCTGGGGCTCCTGCCGATCGGGTTCTTCGGCTTCCTGTGGATGACGTCGCGAGATCAGATCGATGGTGCGTTCCGGTCGCCCGTCGGGATCGGCGCCATCATCCTCGGGCTGGGCCTCGAAGCGGTTGCATTCCTGTGGATCCGTAAGCTGCTCGAGGTGGCGTGAGCGCATCTCTCCCTGCGCTGGCCGCCGGCCTCGCCACGGTGGCGTTGGTCGGGGCGTTCACCGCCGTCTCGGCTCCCGCTGCGCTTGCGACGCTCGAGACGCGATCCGCGGTTCGAGCGCGAGCGTCGTCGCCCTTCTCGATGAAGAGGAAGCGTCAGATCGGCGCGGGCGTGGGCCTGGCGGTCGG
>JBOGZC010000061.1:0-23444 GCA_050697075.1 Solirubrobacterales bacterium
ACTCTAGGTTGACGCCGATCATAGGCGAGTACCAGATCGCGGCTCTCGCGCCGATGGACGTGCAGACCTGGATCAACGAGATGCACTCAGACGGGCTCTCGGCCAGCCGGATCCGGCAGGCGCACGTGGTTCTCTCCCAGATGCTCACCGCCGCGGTGCGCGAAGGTCGGATCGGGCGGAACGTGGCCCTCGGGATCAAGCTGCCCAAGATCCCGCGGATGGAGGCCGAGTACTTCGAGCCCGATGTCGTGGAGCGGATCGCCTCATCGGTGGGCGAGCCCTACGACCTGTTCGTCCGTCTCCTCGGGAAGCTCGGGCCCCGGTACGGTGAGGCGGCGGCGTTGAGACGGCGCTCAGTCAATCTCTTGGCACGACGTTTGACGGTCGAGGAATCTCTCGCCGAGGTCTCCGGCCGACTCGTGTTTGGGTCTACGAAGACACACGCCATGCGCAAGCTGCCCCTCCCACCGAGCCTGGCCGCGGCGTTCGAGCGGCACCTCGATGAGCGTGTCGACGCTGCGACCGATGCGCTTCTCTTCACGTCTCCGAAGGGCAAGCCGCTTCGGTACGGGAACTTCATGCGGACCGTTTGGAAGCCGGCGCTCAGGGATCTCGGACTCCCGGATGTCGGGATCCACGTCCTCCGTCATTCCGCGGCCGCTGCTCTGATTCGAAGCCAAGCATCGCCGACGGCTGTCCAGAGGATCCTCGGACACCGCAGCGCCGCCTTCACCCTCACGGTGTACGGGCACATCTTCGATGCGGATCTCGATCTCGTGGCTGACAACCTGGATGTCGTTTGGGTTGGCAGCGCAGCGAGGTGAGGGGCATTCTCACTCGTCCCGGGACCAGCGTCGCGAACGGAGCGATTCCGGAGCCGAGATACAGACTTAGCTGCGGCTTTCTCGCAGGAGCCCCTCGATGTAGGCCAACACCTGGTTCCGCTGAGACTCGTCGAGCTGGAGCGCGAGGCGCAGTACGTGGCCGAGTGATCGGGCCCCGTGATCCCGACCTGATGATGTGCCCGGCGACTCTGACCAGCCGGCCCAGCCAGCCAGGGTCGTGAAGTCCAACCGATACAGGTCAGCCAGTTCAAGCAAGAGGACGGGGTCAGGGCGACGAATGAGCCCGCGCTCAACCTGCGAGAGATAGGCGTTGGAACGGCCTATCCGCCGTTCGACTTCTCGGAGCGAGAGATCCCAATACTCACGCGCCCGTCGGAGCACGTGGCCGACCGCGGGCACCTCGCCGGGATCTTCAACCCGCATCTCCGACTCTCTCTCCGCAGAGTGTTCTGACGGACGCCGCCCGCGGGTCGATCGGACGGCTCCTCGCTTCTTGTCTGAGGGTGTCGCACCCCTCTGCGAGACTTCTTTGCTGGCGGTCATGGCCCCACCCTAGGCCGCAAGCGAGGCCGAAGCGAATGCCTCCGCCTTGCTTGTGTTGGCCGATGGTGCGAAGTATAGTTGCAAAACTGCAAAGGAGACGCGCATGGATGTGGCGGACATGATCACGGTCAACCGGATCATGCCGGATGAGCAATTTGGGGGGCTCTGGGACTCGATCGTCGTTGATGAGACGGTCAAGGATCGATTGATCCGGTCTGTGGCACTCAGCCTCCGACTCCGAACCGAGCTGCCGTTCGAGACGACGGCGCTCCACGGTTTGGCACTCCTCTACGGCCCTCCCGGGACGGGGAAGACCACGCTCGCCCGCGGGGTCGCTCATCAGCTCGCGCCGCTCGTGAAAGGGCACCAGACACGCTTCATCGAAGTGAACCCCCACGGCCTCATGAGCGCAGAGCATGGTCAAAGTCAGCGGAAGGTGAGCGAGCTGCTCGGTGAACACATTCCCGCCCTCGCTGAGGACGGGATGCCAACGGTCGTCTTGCTCGACGAGGTGGAGTCCATGGCGGTAGCGAGAAGCGAGGCCTCCTTGGCCGCCAATCCAGCGGATGTCCACCGTGCGACCGATGCGGTTCTGGCCGCACTGGATGCGAACACCTCGGGTCTGCCGCATGTGGTAATCGTCGCAACGAGCAACTTCACCCGCGCACTGGATGCCGCCTTTCTCTCACGCGCCGACGTAGCGATTGAGGTCCCGCTCCCCAACGAGATGGCGGCCAAGGACATACTGCAGACGACCCTTCACGCGATGTCGATTGCGTATGCGCCCCTCGCTGATCTAGCTATGAATCCGGGGCTTGATGAGGTGGCCCGGAAACTTGCCGGCACAGATGGTAGGCGCATCCGCAAGACGATCACCGAGGCGATGCTCAGTCGTATGGACACCGTTTTGGACCCTGGCCAGCTCAGGCTGGAGGATCTGATCGCGGGCGCTGGTCGGGTGAGGGACCCCGCAGATCAGCGCCTTCCGATCCGACAGGGCGAGGAACCATGAAGCGCAGCAGGACAATCGCGGCCGCGCCAGTTCGAACGGCAAGTGAGGCGTGGCTGGCGGTGGTGAACCTGCTCGCTGACACGCTGGAGCGGAGCTCAGCGATTCCGGATGGGACGGTGGCAGCCGAGTTGAGTGCCTTGGATGGAATCGGTCCCGCCCTCATTGCGGCAGGCCATTTGGAGAGCGGCGGACTTGTCTTGGTGGACGTGGGCCTGCATCTCACCATCGTGGTGCCTACGGGAGACCGGGCCCTGGACGTGGATGAGAATCTGAACCCCGTTCCTGGTGGAGCGACGGCAACAGAGGGTTGGATGCTCTACGTGCCGAGCCCGAAGCCGCTTGCCTCCGCCGTTTCCGCGGCAGCGGCGAAGTCGGACCATCTCTCGACTGACTCGCCTCCGGAAGCGGCCACTGAAGACGATAAGTCAGCCGCGCGCAAAGGCCTCCTTGACCTCGATGCTCTTCGCAGCCTGCGAGGCCAGCCGTGAGCTATACGGCAACGTCTACCTACACAAGGACCCACACAGCCACGCACCTCGCTGACGTCATCATGGGGTCAATTGCTGACATCCTGGGGACCCTCGAGATTGACGCAACGCGGCATTTTGCGGACTGGGACACCGACCAGAGCGCAATCGCTGCCTGGATCACCGAAGGATCGTTGGCATGTGTGGCACTGGAGTGCCACCAGCCGAACGGGGGAGTTGACCCGATCCTGGAGTTCCCGGTTGCCTACAGCGGGACCGGGGAGGGAGATCGGAAGTTCACTGCCGACCGAGCCGCTCTCGCCCGCTACCTCGCGAAGCTCAAGCGAGTGCCCCGAGGAACGACGTATCGGCTGTTCTGCAGCTACAACGGTCCGCACTCGAACCAGCCAGGCTGGGGTCCGGCAACTCGCTCGTCGACCGCCGGCATGCGCTCTTACAGCTTTGGGACCCTCGCCGCGGCGCCGCACGCGTCCGCGCGGCTTCGCTACTACACGACCTGAGGGGACATGCATGAGCCAAGTTGACGATTCCTTCGAGGGCCTCAAGTCCAACCTTGAGATCACAGACTCGGAGAGCCAGCTGGCGCAGAGTCGCCACAAGTTGATCCGAGAGCACATCGAGGGCTCGTGGCAGCTCCTCGAGCACTTCTTGACGGGAAGCTACGATCGCCACACCAAGACGAAGAAGCTCAAGGATGTAGACATCTTCGCCGTGATCGACCCAGACGGTCCGCAGGGCTACCTTGCCGATGGGACCGGTACGGCTGCTGTCGAGGCCCTCCGTGATCTGCTCAAGTCTCGGTGGCCGGATGTGACCAGCGATGACCATGTCGTCACCGTGAATTACGCCGGTGAGGATGTTGCCTCTTACGAAGTCGCACCTGTGTTTCCTAGGGACGGCGGAGGCTATCGGATGCCTGCGGGGGTCGGATGGATGGGTACCGATCCCAGCAAGCACGCTGATCTGGTGACTTCAAAGAACAAAGAATGCGACGCGCGATTCGTTCCCTTCATCAAGATGGTCAAGGGCATCAACCGAGAAGCGAGCGAGCCGATCGAGCCGTCTTTCCTACTGGAGGTGATGGGGCTCGACCTCGTCCTTCCTCCGTTCGATCGTTACAGAGATGAGATTCGGTTCTTCCTCGCGTCGGTTGCTGACCGGATCACTGATGACTGGCCGGATCCCGCAGGACTCGGTCCGGACGTGAACAGTGGGTTGCCGGCCTGGCGTCGATCTGAACTCGCCGACATCGTGCGTGGATGGCTGGCAACGGCTGAAGAGGCGCTCCTTCTTGAGAATGACGGCAGGGACCGGGCTGCCGTCGACAAGTGGCGAGAACTCTTCGGGTGGCGGATGCCGCGTCCATGAATGAGATGAGCGAGTTCCGACGAGCGCTGTGGGAACAGGCGAACGGGATCGTGATTGACGCCACTTACTCCGGGCGTTCGCACCAGGCCCTTGGCACAAGATGGGCGAGGATCAACCACTGGCTTGGCGTCCCGGCCGTGGTGCTGAGCGCCTTCCTTGCGGGCGGTGCCGGAGTTACCGCTCTAACCGGAGCAGAGTCGTGGATCACAGCGACGCTCGCGCTGATCGCAGCCGGGCTCTCCGCAGCTCGGGGATTTCTTCGACCGGACGAGAACGCCGACCTCCATGGATTGAAAGGGGATCGACTCATCAGCCTGAAGAACGATGCACTGCTCTTCCAAGATGTGGATCTTCGTTCAGACAGAAGCGACGAGGACCTGCAGCAGGCTCTTAGAGAGCTGGCCGATCGACGAAACAACCTCCGCGAATCACCTCCTCGGCATATCTCTCACAAGGTTTATGAGGCGACGAAGGAGAGTATCGGACGAGGTGAGTCTAGCTACGTCGGCGATCCACTCTGGCGGGACTATCCAGGCTGATGGCCGGGACAGTTAAACCCGAGCCCATCGAACTCCTGCGGGGCATGATCGCCGTCCCAGTCAGCGCGTGAGCGTCGCCGACGCGAGTCTTCCTGCGAGGCGGGACGGATCGACGCTCGCATACGTCGTGCTGCTGTCGCTCGGGGTCCTCGACGCGGCGGGATACAGCATCATCGGCCCGATGGCGCCCGCCATCGCGCGGGAGACAGGAGCGGGAGCCGGTGCCTTCGGCGCACTCGTCGCGAGCTTCCCCGCCGGGATCCTCGTCGGGTTCGCCTTAGCAGGGATGGCGATCCGCCGCGGCCGGACCCACCCCGCTCTCGTGGTCGCCTTGATCTTGCTCGCGGCGGGGTCGCTCGGGTTCGCGTTCGGGGGCAGCCTCGCTGCCTACTTTCCAGCGCGATTCGTGATGGGGCTCGGCTCGGGTGGCGTGTGGATGCGCGTGACGTTCGAGACGCTCGAGCGCTGGCCGGGTCAGGAGTACTTGTGCATGAGCCGCATCTTCGCCGCGTATTCGGTCGGCGCGCTCGTCGGTCCGGCGCTCGGAGCGATCGGCGGGATCACGGCGCCCTCGCTCGCGTACCTCGCGCTAGTGATCCTCGCGATCCCGGCGGTGCTTGTGGTGGGGCCGGTGCGATCGCCTCGGCCGTTTGCGTCGGACTGGACAGCATTGAGGCTGCCGGGTTTCTGGCTCGCCTCGGTCGGGATCCTGTTCGCGACGCTGACCCTCGGGCTGATCGACGGTGCGCTCCCGTTGCAATTCGCGAGCTTGCTCTCTCAGGCGGGGATCGGCGCCCTGTACGCGGGGAGTGCCGTCGTCCTTGCGCTGGCCGCGGCGGTCGCGGCGCGATTCGCCCCAAGGCGCGCCTTGACCTTCGCTCTTGCCCTGGTCGTGCTTGGGGTCGCTGGGGCTGGGCTCTCCGACACTGTTCCCCTTTGGGTGCTGACGCTCGCGTTCGCCACGCTGGGCGTCGGATTCGCGAACACGGGGTCTGTCGGCGTCCTTCTCGAGGGAGTGCCAACCGGGCGGATCGTCACGGCCATGGTGGTCTGGTCGCAGGTCGGGATCGTCGGGTACCTGTGGCGAGTTCGCCCCGCAGGGGCCCACGGAGCACTCAGGTGCTTGGCGAGGCTGTCCTGCCGCGTCTCCGCACCAATCGGAGGAGCAGCCAGGACGACGCCGCTGCAAGGGCTGCCGCCACCGCCAACAAGGGGAAGAACCGAGTTCCTGCTGCGTGGCTGGTGGCCCGATTGGACCCCGAGGAGCGCTCATCCGAACCCTCCAGGATCACTCGCTCCATACGCTCCGTAGCCGGCATCCAGACATCCCATCGCAGGCCGTCTTCGCTTGATCCGATGCCGCCGCGCCTGACCACGTATGCCGGGGTGCGATCCGTCGATGGATAGAACAGCCAGGCGTGGGGCCAGCTGAGCTCGAGTGCCTCCGGCAGGATGAGATAGCGAGGACCTGCGCTAAAGAGACTTCCAAGAGCCGTCTCGACCTCATCCAAGAGCTGCGCTGCCTGCCGCGGTCCCTTACATGACACACAGCGAGCTCGGTAATAGTCGTCCCACCAGCCCGCCACCGATGGGGACGAGATTCGAAGGATAGTCCCGTCGGGCCGCATCACCTGGAGGTCGCCTCGCAAGTCGTCCGCCATCGCCGGTCCGAATCCGGCCGTGAGCATGGAGCTGGTCATCAAGACGAGCGCGATCTTCTTCATCGAGGTAACTCCAACATCGGACAGTCCGTCGCGCGTTCCCGCAATCGGCCCACGAGACCACACAACTGGACTCCGGCCAGGTGTCGAAGGTTCCGTGCGCCAAGGTCCAACCCCTATGATCGCGCTCGCAGGCTTGGATTCGTAGCGAAGCGCTACCGTGACCTGTTCGCCGTGGCGATCAAGACCCCGAGGAGCATGGGTGGCGAGGCGTAGACCACAGCGAGAGGAGCCGCCTGTTCGTATCCATCGCAACTGGACCACGGAAAGCTGAGTCGGCTGGTGAGCGGATGTGTCCCGCATGTGTCCCGCGACGGACCGCAAGAAGGTGCGAATTCCTGGTCAGAGTCGGTCAGCAAAACTGCTGGTCAAAGGGACTTTCCGCCCCATTCCTCAAGGTCCCGGGACAGGCTCGATCAGACTGTTAATCCGTAGGTTGTGGGTTCGAGTCCCACCCCCGGAGCTACAAAGCTGCAGGTAGTTGCATGTGTCAGCGCGTCGTGCGATCGCCTCGACGAAATGTGTCCCGCGCTGGTCCCGCGACGGTTTGGGAACGGTTCTCACGACCCCGCGTAAGGGCGACTCCTCGCTCGTGTCGAGTTGTCAATTCCGGTGACACTTTCTATGAGCGTCCCGCACACCCGCCATGGCGCGAGTCACGCTGCGGGCATCGTGTGCCCCGTATCCTCGATCCTCTCGGGACCGGTGCGGCCTAGGTTCGGATCGATTCCACCGACGACGAGCTCCTTCACCCGACCTTTCTGGCTGCGGAACCGGGCGATGAGCGCGTCGAGCTGGTCGCGGTGCTCGGTATCCACCTTGAACTCGCCCAGGTAATAGACGCTTCGCACCTTCGCCTGGAGCAATTCCTTCATGCACCCGAAGCACGGTGCGAGAGTCGTGTAGACGTCGGCGCCTTCCACGGGGATGCCGAACCGCGCGGCGCTCAGAAGGGCGTTCTGCTCGGCGTGGACGCAGATGCAGACGTCGTAGCCCTTGCCCGGCTCATACAAGTCCGGGTGCCCACACCGGTAGCAGCCGCCCTGGTTGCAGTTCGTCATGCCCTCCGGCGTGCCGTTGTACCCGGTCGATACGATCCGGTTGCCGAGGACGACGACGGCTCCGACGAGCCGCTTGTCGCAGCTCGCCTTCTGCCTGACCGCGTCGGCGATCTTCATGTAATAGGCCTGTGTGGCGGTCGTGCGGACCCCCCTCGAGGGTCGCCGTGAAGGTGCCGCCTTGACCACCTTGCGTGCTGGAGTCGCCATGGTCTCCTCCTGGCCCAGTTGACGTCTTCGACATCGGCAGCGATGGCCGACCGCTGGAGTCGGCCGGGACACCTCCGTCCCCTCGTATGTCGGGGGCGCCGAGTAACGTGCGGAGAGTCTCTACTGTCTGGCCCTTCCTCCCCCGGGCCGGCCTCGGAAGGAGCCAAGGCATGGATGAGCTCACGAAGACCGAGACTCAGCGTGCTCTGGATCTGCCCGAGGTCCCGCCGGCAGACGAACTCGCGGTCAACTCGGCGGGGTCCTGGGTGCACGACAAGCTCATGGTCGTGAGGAAGTACGACTCCGCGTTCGGCGTCGCGTGCCAGTCGTGGGGTGAATGGTTCTACGTGGATGGTCTCGCCGGGTCCGGCGTGGACCGCATCGCGGAAGAAGGCGGTCGGCTCATCTGGGGTACACCTGTCATCGCCCTTCGAGCCACGCCGCCGTTCACGAACTGCCTGTTCCTCGAGCAGGACGCCGCCAGAGCAGCGGCACTCGATCAGCGGACCACTGCGTTCACGGGTCGCAGGATCGTGGAGCAGGGAGAGGTCAACACCGATCTCATCAGGATGATGCGGATGCACCTCCCGCGAAGGAACCCGGTTCTCGTCGTGCTCGACCCCTACGGCATGGAGATTGACTGGGCGACGGTCCGCGACATCGCAGCGTTCCGACAGTACAAGTGGAAGGCCGAGATCCTGATGCTGTTCCCGATCGACGGGATCAACCGGGCGATGAAGGCGCTGGGGGACGTGGATGAACGCACACTGGACCGATTCTGGGGAGACAAGTCTTGGCACCAGTTGTGGAAGGAAGAGAAGTTCGGACAGCTGCGCACGCCCGACCAGACACGGAACCGCGGGCTCCAGCTGTATACGGACAAGTTGAAGCAGGATCTCGGCTACAAGCACGCGCTGGCGAAGGACGTTCGGCGGGCTGGGCACACCGGCGGACTCAAGAACATCCTGGTGTTCGCCACCGACAACGGAACCGGCGCGAAGATCATGGACCACGTGTTCGACGGGCCCGGCCGTGGGGAGCAGCTCCGATTCCCGGGGATGCCGAACCCGCTGCGACGCGATCGCTAGACGGCCGCGAGCTCGCGCTCGGGCATCTCGTCCCACGTGCGGCCGTCAAGCTCACGTCCGCCAGCCTTCGCGGTACGCCCTCCCCATTGCTTGAAGAAGTAGGGCACGCCTGCTTCGGTGACTTCCTCTTCCGTGGGTGGCCTTCCAAGAGCCCTTTCCACGATCTCTGCCACTCGTCCGGGGCCCAGTCCTGCCTCAAGCATCATCACCTTGCGCATGACTTGAGTATGAAAGTCGTCGATCTTCTCGCGGAAGTCCGGACCTCGAGTTATCTGGATCGCAATGAAGTTGCAGAGTCCCGTGAGGTCATCGGAGGTCGGGGGCTCTCCTTGATCCAGATGCTGAAGCGCAACGGCCGCCATGCTTTCGATCTCCGAAAGTCGCCGCTCAATCAGGTCAGACGGTCCCTCGTCGGTTTCCACGGTGTAGAAGTCCACCTCGACCGTGGCGTTCCTCACAGACATGATCGTGCGCTCACCCGACGGCTTCGCCACACGCTCGATCTGCCCATTGGCGTCAGCGAAACGTCGAAGGTAGAACGCCGGGACGGTGTGATGCCGCCTCGCCCTCCCCACGCAACGCCTCCTTCCTCGCTCGATACGCCGGTCGGCGACGGCTATCCGATGATGCGCTCCGTCATGCTTACGGACGGTCGCTCGGGAGGCCCACCTTCTTCTTGAGCGACCGCAGCTGGCCCGGCCGGACTCGTTGGTCGCGCTCCAGTCGCCCGGCGACAATGCCGGGAGCGACACCCTGCATCTTGGCGAAAGCCCGGACGGCGGTTCTACTGAAGTCACCTGTTTCGACGAAACGCGCGTACTTGTCCGGTGGCAGCAAGATGTCACGGGCGAACTGATCGGCAGCGCGCTCGTTGGGGTCGGTGTCGGCGTCGTTGACATCGGCCCCGTCGACAAAGTCCCGACGGCGCCGTCCCGACAGGATGTGCCCCGCCTCGTGAAAGAAGGTGAACCAGAACTGGTCGTCTGACTTGTGACGCACGCTGAGCTGGATGACGGCCTTGGAGCCAATCCAGCGCGCGGCGCCACTAAGGTGGGTTCCGGACAGCTCCGGGGTGAGCACGACGACGACGCCTGCCTCGGCGCACATAGCCTGAACGCGCTTGAAGATCGCAGCGAACGGCTCTTTGCGAGTCATCGGTCGGATCTCGGCAAGTACTTGCCGAAAGCGTCGAGCGTCGAACGAAGCAGTCTCCACCTCCAATGCCTGCAGTTCGCCCCACCGCAGCCAAGCAGTCACCGCTTCCGGCGATGCGGTGAACGCCGGAGACGCGCGGTAGGCCGCCGCGGCAGTGACGCGGTCGTAGGCTGCGGGACTGCTGACACCAAGCCAGGACAGCAGATTGGCGAGCGTGGCCGCCTTCGTCCCACCTCGCTCGATGAGCTGGTGACGTACAAGGTCGGCGACCGGGAATCTGTCTGCCCAACCGGCCTGGGTCTCCAGCTCCACCTCCGCCTGCTGGCGTGCGAGCGTGTCGCGATACAGGGTCTCCAGGTTGGTCCAGAAGCGAGCCGAGATGCCCAGAGCGCGCTCTAGTTGGATCGCGGTCTCGGGCGTGATGGCTGCCTTGCCCTTGATGATCTCGTTGATGGTCTTGAGAGGCCGTCCGAGTCGCTGGGCCAGTCCTGACTGAGTCATCTCCCGATCCTGTAGAGCCTCAAGGAGGATCTCGCCCGGCGCCACCGCCCAGTCCGGCTGCCAGCTCGGCTGTGAGCTAATTGCCATGGTAGTCATCCACCTCCTTGATCCTGATGTTGGTCACCTTGGTCGTGTCGATGCCGCCGTCGTCGAGCTGAGGCACCGTCTCGTGATCCGGCTCGAAGATGAGTCGGTAGGGACCTCGCAGGTCCACGGCGAACTCGCCGGCCCGGTCGGCGTGCAGCGGATGGCAGTTCCCGGGGACCCCGTGCATGTCGGAGAGCGCCGGCGCCGCTCGCAGCGACACCAGACGCATCTTGAGGACCTTCCACTGCTCGGGTCCCCACTGCTTGGCACCCTGGCGATCGTCGGAGCACGACTTCTCCAACTTCCGGTTCGACCACGAGATCTCGATGACGCTCTCCTTGACACTTTCACCCTTGGGGTGAAGACTACCCTAGTCCGAAGGGGGAATGGTGTCTACTGCGCTCCAGCTCTCGCTGACCAATCCGGCGGAGTTCCAGCCGGTGCCGAGGGGAACGGGTCACTATGTAGCGGCGCTCCAAGCCAAGGCTGGCGAGCTGAGGGCTCTGCAGGAGGCGTCCGCTCGCACGTGGGCTGGTCTCACCCCCCTTCTCGAGGTGCTGGGACCGAAGTCCCCCGGATCGTCGCCGTTCAGCCGATCCCGGGTCGACGGCTGGGCAAAGAGGCTGGCGACAGCGGTCGGCTCACATCCGGTTTTCTTGGACCGGCTGCGGCTCGCTCCCAACCACCTGGCAGAGACCCGCGAGGGACCGGTGCCCGTGCTGACGGCGATCCACGCCGCGGCCCGGCGTCGCGGGGTCGCCTTCGTGCCCGTGCTGCAACTCGCAGACGTGGCGGCGACCGTCCGGCAGGTGGCCGAGTCGGCGGCGCGTGACATGCGGGGTGTGGCGTTCCGGGTGCCGGTGCTCGGCTCCGTTCCTGCCGATGGTCGGAGCCTGCCTACGCTCGTTAAGGAGGCTCTCGATGCCGTCGAGGTGGACGTGACCGGCGGCGACCTGCTGATGGATCTTCGCGAGATTCCAGAGGACGCGGAGATCGACGCCGAGGATCTCACGCCCATGATCGACGACCTCGTGGCGGTCGGCCCGTGGCGGAACGTCGTGCTGTTGGGAACGACGATGCCGAGATCGCTGGGCGGCGGGATCGTGGAGGCCGGGACGGTCGGACGACTAGCCCGGAAGGAATGGCTGCTGTGGTTGGTGCTGCGTCAGTCGGGCGTCTCCCGCCTGCCCACCTACGGCGACTACGCCGTGCAGCACCCCGAGCCGCCGCTGGACGTCACCGAGGGGCAGCTTCCGCTGGGCATGCGTGGCGCCATCCGCTACACGCACGAAACGGTGACGGTCATCCCCAGGGCCAAGGCTCCTCGGCATGAGGAAGGGCGGGAGCAGTACCGGCAGCTCTGTCGCGTGCTCGTCAACCAGCCGGAGTTCGCGGGTCGGGAATACACCTGGGGCGACCGCCAGGTCGCCGACTGTGCCGACGGGTCTCGCGAGCCGGGCTGGGAGGATGTCTGGCGGGGTGCCGGGACTTCTCACCATCTCCGGTTCGTCGTGGACCAGCTTGCCGGGCTCAGCTGACGGCGAATCGTTGCGACGGCATCCGAGCGCGTGAGACATCGCGGATAAGTAGGGCGTCACGGACGATCTGCTTGAGGCCTTCGACGTCGAGCAGAGCCAGGATCATCTCCCACAGTCGAAACCGGCCGGCGTGCGGATCGGGCGGCGTCCCCAGTTCGCACACGGCGGCGTACGCCTCGTCACGCCAGAGAAGGCGCACGAGCGTCTCGGGGTCGACGCTGTCATTCGGCTCAGCTGGCCGCAGCGTCATGAAGGTGAGGTCATCGTCTATGACCTGCACTCCCCACCATGGGGGCAGGATCTCCAACGCCCGGTCGACGTGCCGGTGCGCGAGGACGGCGTGGCAGTGGTCGAAGACGCGGCTGTAGGCATCCGCCTGGCGTGGCAGGCGCTTGAGGGAGTCCCGCTCGGTCTTGATCTCGAAGCCGTCCATGGTCGTCCCGATGACAGCGACGTCGGCACGCTCATTGGATTGCGGAACCCAGAACTCATAGACCGCCTCGGCCGACGGCGGAGCGCAGGCCAGCACCTCGGCTCTCAGCGCCTGCCGGACCTCGGCCTCGGTCACCACGGTCCGACCCCAAGGCGGCGGTCGGCACATGTCCGCGCGGGCAGCCGTAGGCCAGCATGTACGGACGAATCTGCCCTGGAGGGCGAAGCCAACGGCACCATCCCGGCGATTACGAACATACGTTCGATATTATGAAGGGGGTGTGACAGCTACGTGTCCGGCGGCGTGGCATCCGGCGACGGTAGCCCGGGCGTGCGTGCAACGGCAAGGTCGATCGCCCCCGGAGCCTGGTCCGGACGCTGGGTCCGGCAGCGATGTCGGACCCGCATGGCAGCATCGCAGAGACGGGCGAGTGCCCCGCACTCGCCGAAGTGCAGTTAGCGCTGAGCGAGGAGAAGACACTATGGCAACACAGGCCCAGGAGAAGCCGCACGACAAGACAATCACCATCATCGTGAACGGCCGCGAGAAGGAGGTCATTGGCAAGGAGATCACGTACGAGCAGGTCGTCAACCTCGCGTTCGACAACAACCCGCCAGTGGGCGAGTTCATCGTCATCACCGTCACGTTCAGCAAGGGCGAAGATCGCAAGGAGGGAAGTCTGCAGCCGGGCGATACCGTCAAGATCAAGGATGGCATGGTCTTCAATGTCACAGCGACTGATAAGTCGTAGCCAAGACCTCAAGAGGCTTCGCGACGAAGGCTTCGACATCGAGGTTCGCTCCGGCTACCTGCTGATCAAGGACGTCCCGTACGTTAACAGCGCCGGAGAGATCAAACGCGGAATCCTCGTGTCACAATTGACGACGGCGGGTGACCGTACCGGTGCCCCCGAGACGCATGTCGCGATGTTCGCGGGCGAGCATCCATGCGATAAGGACGGCCGCGAACTCGCACAGATCAGGCATCAGAGCGGAAGCCAACGACTCGCCGACGATCTCGTGGTCGATCACTCGTTCTCCAGCAAGCCGGTCGGCGGGCGAGCCTACGACGACTACTACGAGAAGATGAATGCATACGTGGCCATCCTCGTCGGGCCCGCTCGCGCCATCGATCCCGACATGAGCGCGCAGACGTTCCCGGCGTTCACGCCCGACGAAGATGACTCTGTGTTCCACTACGTCGATACGGCGACGAGCAGAGCCGGGATCGGCTTGGCGAACGAGAAGCTGGCGCTGGGCAAGGTGGCGATCATCGGCGCAGGCGGAACTGGCTCCTATGTGCTGGACCTTGTCGCCAAGACACCCGTAAAGGAGCTTCACCTCTTCGACGGGGACGACTTCCTCTCGCACAACGCCTTCAGAGCACCTGGAGCCTCTTCCGTTGAGCAACTGGAGGCCAAGCCAAAGAAGGTTGCCCACCTGCGCGATCTGTATTCGGACATGCGGCGCGGCATCGTCGCGCACGACTACTTCATCGATGCCTCGAACGTGACTGAACTCCAGGGGATGGAGTTCGTCTTCCTGTGCATCGACGCGGGTGAGTCCAAGAGAGTCATCGTTGAGAATCTGGAGACGTTCAACATCGCCTTCATCGATGTTGGCATGGGCGTGGAGCTCATCGGGGACGCGCTTCGTGGAGCTCTGCGGGTTACGACGAGCACACCTCAGCAGCGCGACCACTTCCGGGGGCGCGTCTCACTCGCAGATACGGGTCTCGCGGAGGAGTACGCGACGAACATCCAGGTAGCTGACCTCAACGCCCTGAATGCAGCTCTTGCCGTCGTCAGATGGAAGAAGCTCTTCGGGTTCTATCTGGACTTCGAGAGCGAGCACAATAGCACCTACAGCATCGATACCAATTCGCTCATCAACGACGACGACTCATGAGCAAGCGCCGGGGCACGATCTCGCCCGTGTTCGTGGACTACATCCCGGACCGGCTCGAGGATGGCTTCATCTACATCAGCATCAAGTTCGCCACGGCGACGCACAGGTGTTGCTGTGGATGCGGCCGAGAGGTCATCACGCCGTTCTCACCGACGGATTGGAGGCTTGTCTTCGACGGGGAAACCATCTCGCTTGATCCGTCCATCGGGAACTGGAGCTACCCGTGCCAATCGCACTACTGGATAAGGCGCAACAAGGTGACATGGGCGCCGCGCTGGAGCCGCGCGCAGATCGAAGCGGCAAGGGCGAAGGATCACGAAGTCAAGGAAGCGCAGTTCGCGGTCGGCAGGGAACGCGTGACCGCCGAGGGGAGCAAGGGTCTTAGTTGGCGAGGATTGAGCTCTCGGCTGCGGTCCAGCATAGGCAAGTGGTTCACGAGGCAGAAGCGGGCGTGATTCGCCTGCTGGTGGATCGAACGGCGTCATAGCCGTTCTTGACGAGGAAGACGGAGTCGCTCGATTGCCGGTCACCGAGAGTCCATGAGGTGCGCGGACGATTCGGCCGCGAAGACTTGCTCGCGCGTCAAGCCCATGGCCACCAGCGGACAAGCGAACTGCCGAACATATGGCAACAGCGACTTGCTCCATCGATGAGGCTTCATGAAGCGATGTGTCCCGCATGTGTCCCGCGACGGACCGCAAGAAGGTGCGAGAGGATGATCAATGTCGGTCAGCAAACCGGCTGGTCAAAGGCACTGTGGTCTGATTCGGCCTGCTCCCGAAACGGGCTGAATCAGACTGTTAATCCATAGGTTGTGGGTTCGAGTCCCACCCCCGGAGCTGCAAAGCTGCAGGTAGAAGACGGTGTCGAGCCGTTCGGCGGCCGTCCGGATGAAATGGTGTCTCGCCTATTCCGCATTCAACTACGGGGTCGACGACCGCGCCGAAAAGGGTCCCGACGTTCCGGCGGTATCGATCGCCGATCTCGCCGTCGTCGGCTGCGGCGCCGGGGGCTCCGCCGCACTCTACGTGCTCGCCATGCAGCCCGGGATCGCGGGGAACGTTGCGCTGATCGAGCCGGATTCCCACAAGCTCTCGAACCTGAACCGATACTGATGACCACCGCGGCGGATGTCCATGCCGGGCGGCATAAGCTCGCGTCGGCCGCCAATCATCTCGCGCGCTTCGCGCCGCAGCTCCACCCGACGCTGTACCCCGGGCGCTGGGAACTCCTCGATGCGCACCCCTGGCCGTTCCTACTCGCGACGGTTGACACCGTGGAGGCGCGCTGGGCGATCCAGCGGCGTTCACTGACCGGAGCCGAGATACTGGACGCAGCGGTGCTGGATCTGCTGTACGGCCTGGTCCGGGTAGTTGAAGGCGGGTGGTGCCTCGAGTGCAAGCACCCCTACGATCCCGACCTCCCCCTAAAGCAGCGGTTGAGCGGATCGCCGGGCTCGATCGTCGTCTCGTAGAGGAACTTGTACGCCTCGTCCATCGAGAAGGCGTAGAGGTAGGCGTCGCATGCCAGTTGGTCGGGGATGGGGTGTTCGCTCATCGTTCCTCCGGGGCACCGGGCTGTCCGGAGCGGACATCGACCGGTGATGGGAGCCTAGGCAGCGCCTGCCGGCCGCGTCGCCCGACTCGGTCAGGTGGTGACGCCGGCGAGGCCGTTGCCGATGAGTTTGGCGCCGAGGATGAGGAGCACGACCATCATGATGACGGCGTTGTGGTCGGACATGAATCCCTTGATCGATGCAAGCGGGCCCGTCGCCTTGGTCGGTGCGAGCACGTAGAAGAGGACCGGGCCGACGACGGTGAGCGATCCGATGATCACGAACACCGTGACGGCGATCGCCGAATCGCCGCTGGACAGCCCGGCCTTGGCGATCGACGCGGCGGCCGCTGCGGTGAGGGCGAGGTTCTTGGGGTTGGCGCCCGACAGCGCCGCGCCGAGCACGAGGGACTTGCCCGCGGTGAGCGAGTCGATGGCGGCCATCCATTTCGGCATTTCGGGTTCTTGACCTTCCTTGGGGCGCTTGCGCCATTGCCCGGCCGCCATGACGAGGAACACGACGCCGAGGATGAGCGTGACCCAGTTGACGCCGGTGGCTGACGCGCTGTCGGGGTCGTCGGCCCCGCTGGCAAGCAGGAGGACGATCACGCTGACCGCGATCAGTCCGACGAGCCAGCCGAGCGCGAAAGCGGGTCCGTCCGTGCGGGCCTTGGGGGTGCCGAGCATCAAGATGACGGCGATGATCGGGACGGGACTGATGGCGACGCCGACTGCGGAGGGCAGCAGGTCGCCAATGGCCCGAGTGAGCACGGTCACGGGTCCTTTGGGGTGGGGGTGTCGGATGCCCCGGAGGGGGGTTCGGTCAGGGAGCGCACGGCGTCCTCGGCGCTGGGGTGGAACCGCTCGGCGAGTTGGGCCGCGCCGGTGGCGTCGAGGACGTCGCGGACCTGGCCGATGTCGCGTGCGACGCAGAGCGTGACGCCGCGGCGCGCCAGGTCGTCGTCGAGCTCGACGAGCATGTCGACGGCCGACACGTCGACCGCGGGCACGGCCGCGAGGTCGAGCACCACGGCGCGGGTGTCGGCGTCGACGTGGCCGGAGATGGCGGCGGCGACGTTGTCGGCGTTGGCGTAGAACAGTCCGGCTTCGGGCCGGACAACGACGATGCCGGCTTCGGTGGTGGCGTCGGGGTTACGGTCGAGGTCGACCCAGTGGTGCTCGCCGGATTGGCGGCCGAGGACCGCGACGTGGGGTCGTGAGGCGCGGTAGACGAGCAGCAGGATCGATACGACGATGCCGATGAACAGTCCGGGGAGGGTGTCGAAGAGCAGCACCCCGAACAGCGCGGCGAGCGCAGCGATGAGATCGACGCGGGCGGCCCAACCGTAGATGCCGCCGAGCGCGGCGGTGTAGGACCGCCAGAGGCGTACGAGCGCCCATCGGTCGATCAGCTCGACCACCGCGGCGACGACGACCGCGGCGAGGGTTGCCTCGGGGAGGTTCTCGAACAGGCCGGTCAAGAAGAGCAGGGTGAGCAGGGTGAGCGCGGCGACGAGCAGCCCGGACACCTGCGAGCGGGCACCGGCCTCGCCATTCACCGCCGTCTTGGATAGGGACCCGTTGACCACCATGCCGGACGCGAGGCTGGCGCCGACGTTGGCGGCGCCGAGACCGATGAGCTCGCGGTTGACGTCGATGGGGTAGTGGTCGCGCGCCGCGTAGGTCTTGGCCGCGCCCAGACCTTCGGCGAAGGCGATGAGCACAATCCCCGCGCCGCTCGACACCAGCGCGCCGTAATCGGACCATCCCAGGTCGGGTACCCCGAGGTGAGGAAGCCCGGCTTGGATCGGGCCGACGATGTCGACGCCCTTGGCCTCCAGGTCGAACAGCGGCACCGCGGCGATGCCGGCCAACACGGCGACGAGCGATCCCGGGATCTTCGGCGCGAACCGGCTCAGACCGACCACCACGGCGAGCGACAGCGTGCCGACGAGCAGGGTCGAACCGTGGGCGTCGCCGAGGTGGGTGATTAGTCCCCACGCCTGCTCGAAGAAGTCGCCGTCGGTCTTGGGTACGCCGAAGAGCTTGGGGAGCTGGCCCACGATGATGGTGAGGGCGAGGCCGATTATGAAGCCCTTGAGGACCGGCCCGGAGATGAACGAGGCCAGGAACCCAAGACGGGCCAGGCCGGCACCGAGCGCGATGAGCCCGGCGATCAACGCGAGCCCGGCGCTGAGTTGGGTGAAGTCGGCGCCGGAGCGTGCTGCGATGTCGCCCACGGCCGCGGCTGATAGCGCCGCGGTCGCGGCCATCGGCCCGACGACGAGGTGGCGGGAGCTACCGAAGGCGGCGTACAACACCAGCGCCGGGACTGCGGCGTAGAGGCCGACGACCGGCGACACGCCGGCGATGGTGGCGTAGGCCAAGGCTTCGGGCACCAGCACGGCCCACACCGTGAGACCGGCGACCACGTCGGAGGTGAGCCAAGATCGCCGATATCCCGCGAGCGACGTGAACATCGGAATCCGGCGGGCGCTCATCGGTCCATCGTTTCACCGATTGATGTCGCGGGAGGTCCTCTCGTGGAGAAAACTCTACCCAGGTCTGCGATGGGCTTGCTTCGGTCCAGCGTCACGGCCAGTGCGCCGACGGCACGGATTGGCATGGTCACAGCTCGCCCGGCGACGGGTGTAAGTAGTCGCCTCGCCCGAGTCGACCGGCCCGTTTGCGACGAGATGGTTGCGCAGGGACTCGAACCGATCATCGGCACCGACAACCTCTACGCCTCCATCCGCGGCTGTCGACGCGGCCTAGCACCGCCGAACCCTGTGGCTGTCACCTGAACGCTGCTCGCACAAAGTCGGCAGGCCGGCGCTCCCCTGCGTGATCGCCGTGGTGTGCCGACACCGCGAGCACTTGGGCTATGCGTTGGTGCCGAGGTCGCAGTGGCTGAGCTCGGAGCTTACGGACTTGCCGTCACTGGTGCCGGTGGTGAGGGTCGCGCCGAGCGCGTCGACCGCCGTGTCGAATGCGTCGAGCTCGGTGCCGAATTGATTGCCGCCGCTGGCCTTGGCCTGCTCCCACGCTGTGCCGATGGTGTCGGTCTGTGCTTTGAGGTCGGACAGTCCGTTCTCGACGACGTTCACGTTTGAAGTCCGCGCACGTCGCTCGCAAGGGCTTGCATGCCTTCGCAGGTCGAGGCCTCGTCGTTGCCGCTGGAGCATCCGACGACGATGAGTGCGTAGACCGCTCCGGTCGCCGCCGCCCGGCGTGCCATCCCTAGGTCCATGACCATCCCCGGTTCGTTGGTCAACACGTTCGCGACCCCGCGAATGCTGCGACGGGAGCCCCGCTCTGTCGGGTTCGCGACCAGCCGTCGATGGGTTCTTGAACAGGTGCTGAACCTGTGTCGACCGACCTGGCAGGGAGTCAGCCGCCGGGACCGAGGTCCACTGACTGGCTCGGGATGAGTTCGATCGTGACGTTGCTGTCGGATAGTCCGGCGTTGTCGAGTTCGCTCTTGAGGCTTGCCGTTTCGGGGTCGGGAAGCGGACCTGTGGCCCGTACGAGCACACCATTGGGTCTGGTGGTGACCGACACGATCTCCCAGCGGTTGCGGGCCGCCCAGGCGTCGGCCAGGTCCGATACCCGAGATTGGTCTGAGGTGGTGGCGGCGATGCGGCTGGAGGTGTACGCGAGCGGAACACTGATGACGACTAGCCCGGCGACGATGACTGCGGCGGAGTGCCGGCGGTTGACCGGCTTCGAGTCGTTGCCAGGGGCGGAGGTCGATCGGCGGCTGACTCTGTAGATCGTCATGACGAGTAGACCCATGGCGAGGATGGCGCTCACGTTGGTGACGAACAGCAGCAAAGCCCCAACCGCTTCGTCGGTGGCGCCGGCCTCGAGGGTGAGGCCGACAACGGCGAGCGGGGGAACGAGTGAGATGGCGATGGCGACGCCAGGGAGCGTGTCGGAGATATCGTCGCGGGCCAGCGCGATCGATCCGACGGCTCCGGTGGCGAGCGCGGCGAGCAGGTCTATGAGTCGCGGCGTGACTCGAGAGGCGACCTGAGCGTTGGACGCCGCCAGGATCGGCTCGTCTACGGTTAGACCGACCAACCAGGCGACGGCGACCACGGCGGCGGCCCCAGCGATGACGAGGCCGACACTGCGCAGGAGATTGGTGCGATCGGCGAGGACCACTGCGACCACGACGCCGAGGATCGGGGTCATCAGCGGCGCCACGATCATGGCGCCGATGACTGTCGCGGTGGAGTCGCCGACCACGCCCGCCGACGCGATGACCGCGGCCAACAGTAGGAGTAACCAGAAGCGAGTGAGTCGGCGGCCGAGATCGGCGCCCTCGAAGAACAACTGGTCGCGCATCCTGGCGACATCAGCATCGGTCGCGTGTCGCACGTCGCTACCGCCCTTCTGTTGCCGATGTGAACGAGGTGCCGCGGCGCGCTGAACCCGCTGTGGGATCGGTTCCGGGCGACGAGGCGCTGCCGGGTGGCGTCGTGCTCATCGGGTGCGGTCGATCCACTCGGTCGCGTCGTGGTGAGCACGCGGAACTGCTTCGCCGATCCACTCGGTCCCCCGGTAGACCTTCTCCTCACCCAGATCCGCGGTCAGTCCGGCCCGGCCGATCTGGTCGACGATGGCGCTGTTGTTACAGACAATCATCAACTTCGAACCGCGATTGGCGAGCCGGCGGGCGTAACGGTCGAGGACGTCGATGAGTCCGAGCCCGAGATGGTCGATGCCGCGGAGCCGCACGATAACCACGGAGCGCTCCGTCGCCGTGTCCACCGTCGGGAGTTGCGCTTCGAACACGGCTGCGCTGGCGAAGAAGAGGCTTCCGTATGGTTGCAGGACGATCACCTCGTCCTGGCCGAGGTGCTCAGGGACTGTGGACTCGGGCACCCGACCATCAGGGCTCGTCTCCAACTGGCGGAGCACGAGCCGGTTCGACTGGCCGACAACGTGCAAGATGACGGCCAGACCGACCCCGGCCAGCACGGCGTACTGCAACGGGATCAAAACGGTGAGGACGAACGTCACCGCCATGATCGCGGTCTGGAGTGGTTCGGTCCGGGTGACCGCCATGATCTGGGCCGGTTTGATCGCCCCGGCACCGACGGTGATCAGCAGACCGGCGAGCGCCGGCATGGCGACGAGACCGACGACTCCCGCGAACGCCAGGATCACGACCGCCATCACGCCACCGGGCGAACAACAACGCCCACCCGGGTCCTCGCCCCGCCCGCCACCACCAACGCCGACGCCGACATCGAGCCACCGACCGGCATCCCCTGGAACAACCCCGCCAACTCGTTGCCGAGACCTTGACCCAGGAAATCACGCGACGGATTCGCGGAGTCATCCGGGCGGGGAAGCGCAGCGGACACGCTGGCGCCCTGCACGAGACCGACGAAGGCCAAGGAGATCGCAGGCGCGGCCAGGAACCCGATGTCGCCGAACGCCGGCCAGCTGATCGATGGCAGCGATCCGGGGACCGACGCGAGGTCCTCGACCAAGGGGACGGGGTGCGCCGCGTTGCCAAGCAGTGCGGCGACCACCGAACCCACAGCCACGGCCACGACCAGGCCCAGCGACCGCAGCGGGGTGCGTTCCAGCACCACAATCGGCACGATGGTGACGACACCAACGAGCACTGACCACCCCTCGATCCGCCCGGGGTGCACGACGAGATCGAACGTGCGGGTCATCCGATTCGCTCCGTGAGCGTCATATCCCGTCAGGTTCGATAGCTGGCCGAGGACGATGTTCACGCCCACAGCGCTGATGAGGCCGACCATCACCGCCGTGGGAACGAACCGCAGCAACGATCCCGCCTTCAAGAACCCAGCCGCCAACATCACGATCCCGGTGAGGACCGACAGCGTGAACAGCGCCCGGGCCGGATCCGGCCTCGTGGCCAGATCGACATCGGCCACCAACAGCGCCATCGCTCCGGTGGCCTGCACGGCCATGAACGGGGTGTTCGTCAATGTCGCCCCGCCGATGGTCCCGAACAGATACGCGTACAGCCCAGCGACGGGATTGACCCCCGCCAGCAGCCCGCTGGCCAAACCATCAGGCACGCTCTCGACACCGAGCACGAGACCGGCGACCGCATCGTGGCCGATCGTTTCACGACCCACACCCCGCCGGATCGCGGCGGATCGATCTGGTCGAGACCGCCTTCGGCCTCAACCGGTCACGACCCTACGCAGGATGCCCGAGACGAGCCCGCCGTACCGACCGCTCGGCCATATCGGTATCGGGCACGAGGACGACGTGCGCGAAGTCGGGCCTCGCCTCGTACGGACCACACGAGGCTTCTCGATCCAAGCTGGTGAAATAATGCGACACGAGCGAACCCTACCGCTCCCCATTTCTCACCTCGGCCTCGCCTCACCCGACCTGCTCGCATCCACGACGCTCGACTGGCTTTGGGACGGTGGCACGAGCGTCAAGCCGAAGGGCGCCACAGAAGGGCATCGCTCCGACGACCGCCCCACAAGCCACTCGGGCTGCCGGGTTGGTTCGTTCGAACCGGCGTCAGCGCGTGGCTGTTCATAGCCCATCCCTGGGTGAGAGTGGCCGGTGGTCGCAGCGGACTTGCAGGTCGGTTCCGAGTCCCGCCCAAGGCACAACCCCTCTCTCCGACGGCCCCGGCTGGTAGGACTATAATCGAGTGCATCTCGGTGTGCGATGCGTTGACCGGCACGGCGATCGAACGAGATCGAGGAGAACCAGTTGGACCAGGTGCGTGATCTTCTGACAGGCCCGACACCGGGGATGGCGATGAGCCCGCAGTACGCGGCGGCGGTGGCCCGGTTCGCGTACCTGTGGGGTTGGCCAATGGTCAGCATGATCAACCGGCGCGAGGCGATGACGTCGGTGGCCGAGCCGGGTTTGCGGGGTGGGGCGTTGCCGAATGCGCCGGCGGGTTCGGTGTGCATGATGTCGGACTACATCCCGCCCGATCAGCGGTTCGTCGCTTGCACCAACCAGGACGTGTTGTACGGGATGGGCTTCGGGCGTCTCGACGAGGAGCCGTCGGTGCTCCAGGTGCCCGACATGGGGGACCGGTTCTGGGTCGCGGCGGCGTGGGATGCCCGCACTGATTCGTTCGCCCGCGTCGGTCAGCAGTACGGCAGCCAGGCCGGGTTCTACCTGCTGGTGGGCCCGGACTGGGACCAGGCGGTGCCCGATGGGATCACGGAGGTGTTCCGGAGCCCGACCGACCTCGTCGCGTTCTGTCCGCGTGTGTTCCTCAACGACACGGACGCGGACCGCGCCGCGGTCGCGCCGCTCGTGAACCAGATCATGGTGTACCGACTCAGCGAATACGACGGCACCATTAAGACCATCGACTGGAAGTCGGTGCCGACCTTTCCAGTGCCCGAAGCACTGGGCGACGT
>JBOGZC010000062.1:0-22020 GCA_050697075.1 Solirubrobacterales bacterium
GACCCTCGAGCTGGCGCTGCTGCGCGCAGCGAGGCCTCAGCTCGACCCCACGCGGCAGGCGTTGCTGCAGCGGGTGGAGGACCTCGAACGTCGCTTGGCGGGGGGCGCTGAGGCTCGCCTCGGCGAGCAGACCGGAGTTGAGCCGACAATCATGTCGGCACAATCCGGCGCTCGCCGCCACGAGCCCGCGCACCCCCCTACCGAGCCGTCGTCTGCCTCCGAGCCCGACCCGGAGTCCCCCGCCTCTAACTCCGCCGAGGATCAAGAGGCGGAGCCGGCCCGAGGGCCGTCCGCGGTGGCCGTGGAGGAGGGGTTGGACATCGAGCGGATCGGCGGGCTCTGGCCGGCCGTGCTCGACCAGATGCGCGACTCCGGCTTCGAGCTCTTGTCGACCGTCTTCTCAGTCGCGCGCCCCGTGCGAGTGAGCCTGGAGCAGCGGGTCCTCGAAGTCGGCTTCCCGCCCAGCGCCGCGTTCAACAAGCGCAAGGCGGAGGCTCCGGAGGCCCGCGATCACTTCGTCGACGCGGTGAACACGATCGTCGGCGAGCGGCTCCGCCCCGTCTACGTTCTGCTCGAGGGCGATCCGGAGGCTGAAGGAGGAGCCGAGGCAGAGCTCAGCGAGGAGGAGCTGATCGACCGGCTCAAGTCCGAGTTCGATGCGGAGGAGTTCGAGGAAGCCGAGAATCTCGATGCGGAGGAGGCCCGATGACCAGGCCCGGTGGTCCCGGCGGCATGGACGTGAACGCGATGATGAAGCAGGTCCAGCAGATGCAGGCCGAGATGTTGGAGGCTCAGGAGAAGCTCAAGGACGAGGTCGTCGAGGCGAGCGCCGGTGGCGGGATGGTGAAGGTGAAGATGAGCGGCGACCTGCGGCTGCTGGAGGTCGCCATCGACCCCGAGGCCATCGATCCCGAGGAGTCGGAGCTGCTCCAGGACATGGTGCTTGCCGCCGTCAACGAGGGGATCCGCTCGGCCCAGGAGCTGGCCACCAACAAGCTCGGCGGGATCGCTGGAGCCGGGGGGCTCGGGCTGCCGGGGATGTAGGGGCCGGCCGGCTCGCTAGCTTGAGGTCGTGTATCCGGGCCCGATCCAACGACTCATCACCGAGCTCTCCCGGCTCCCGGGCGTCGGCCAGCGGACGGCCCAGCGGCTCGCCTTCCACATCCTGCGCGCGGACGACGCGGATGCCTTTGCGCTCGCCGACGCGATCCGTGAGGTCAAGGAGCGGGTCGGGCTGTGCGAGGTCTGCTTCAACCTCGCCGAGGAGTCCCGCTGCCAGATCTGCCAGGACGGGCGCCGGGATCGTTCGCTGATCTGCGTCGTCGAGGAGCCGTCGGACGTGATCCCGATCGAGCGCACCGGCGAGTACCGCGGCCTCTACCACGTCCTTGGCGGGGCTCTCTCGCCCATCGACGGAGTCGATCCCGGCGACCTGCGGATCGACGAGCTCGTGCGGCGGGTCGATGACGGGGGCGTGAGCGAGGTGGTCCTGGCCACCAACCCGACGACGACCGGAGAGGCGACCGCCCATCACATCGCCGAGCTCCTCCGCGACCGGGTCACGATCACGCGGCTTGCGAGCGGCCTCCCGGTGGGCGCCGACCTCGAGCACGCCGACGAGGTGACGCTCGGCCGCGCCCTCTCGGGCCGGCGGGCGTTGGCGAGCCAGGACTAGCCAGGCCCTCAGCTCACCGCTGGGCCGGCTTCGCTCAGGCCGAATCGCTCGTGCAGGCGGCGCAGCGGCCGCGGCGCCCACCAGTTCCACTTCCCGAGCAGCTCCATCAGCGAGGGGACCAGCAGGGCGCGGATGATCGACGCGTCGATCAGGACCGCCAGGGCGGTGCCCAGCCCGAGCTCCTTGATGAAGATGATCTCGGAGGTCACGAAGGCGCCGATCGCGATCGAGAACAGGAGCGCCGCCGCGGTGACGATGCGCCCAGTGCGCTCCAGCCCCATCGCGACAGCTTCCGAGTCGCTGGCCCCGTTGTCGCGCGCCTCCTTGATCCGCGAGAGCAGGAACACGCCGTAATCGGTCGAGAGGCCGAACGCGACGGCGAAGAGCAGCAGCGGCTGCGTTGACTCCAGGGCCCCCTGGCTCGTGTAATTGAGGAGCCCCTCGAACCGGCCGTCCTGGAAGATCAGGACGAGGATCCCGAACACGGCGCTCAGCGAAAGCACGTTCATCGCCAGCGCCTTCAGGGGCAGGATGACCGAGCCGGTGAACAGGAACAGGACCACGAACGTGGCGATGGCGACGATCCCGAGCGCCGCGGGGAGGTGGTCGACCAGGCTCGACTGAAGGTCGATGAAGTGGGCGGTGAAGCCCGTGACCCCCACGTTCGCCGATCCGGTCGGCAGGTCGCGAATCCGGTGCACCACAGCCTTGCTCCGGTCGCTCAGCGGGTCGTACCGGGAGATCACGTCGATCTCGGACACCCCATTCGCGAGCCGTTGGGAGGTACCGACGGCGGCGACGCCCGGGACCCGCTCCACACGGGCGATGACCCGCGCGAGCTGGATGCGGTCGGCGCCCTGCACCGCGAGCTCGATCGGCGAGTCCCGATGCGGCGGAAACTCCGTCTTGAGCGCCGTGTCGACCTGACGCGCGCTCGCCGAGGTTGGGAGCACGGTGGCGTCCACGCGCGTGAATGTGATCCCGAAGAACGGGATCCCGAGGACGATCAGCAACGTCGCGCTGGCGACGGCGATTGGCGCCGGGCGCCGCATGACGACGCGAGACAGCCGATACCAGAAGCCCGACTCCATCGGTTGAGCCTCGCGCTCGGCCCGCCGCTGCAGGAACGCGGGAGCCAGCGCGTTCACCCGTGGGCCCAGCGTCGCGAGAATGGCCGGCAGGACGACGAGCGCAAGACCTGCCGCGATCAGCGCCACAAGCGACCCGGCGACCCCCATCGAGTAGAGGAACCGCTGCGGGAAGATCAGGAGCGAGGCGAGGGCCGCCGCGACGGTCAGCGACGAGAAGAGAATGGTTCTGCCCGAGGTGGCCATCGTTCGGCGCATCGCCTCCAGGCCGGGTCCGGAGCGCGCGATCTCCTCGCGGTAGCGCGAGACCATGAACAGGCTGTAGTCGATCGCGAGGCCGAGGCCGAGGCCGGTGACCAGGTTGAGGGCGAAGATCGACATCGACGTGAACTCGCTTGCCACCCGCAGCATCAGGAACGTTCCGACGATCGCCAGGCCGCCCATGAGCGGCGGCAGCAACGCGGCAACGAGGCTGCGGAAGAACAGGAGCGAGAGGAGGAAGAGGAGCGGAAAGGCAAGGAGTTCAGCGCGGCGCAGATCGCTCTCCACCTGCTTGTTCACCTGTTCCGACGCGAGGTCCGGCCCGCCGAGCGTCACGCCGGGGGTGCCCTCGAGACGATCCTCGAGCCGCTTGGCGGCGTCCGAGCGCGGCTTGTCGCCGCTCGGCTTCAAATCGACGGCGAGATAGGTGGAATGGCCGTCCTCGGAGACGAATGCCGGTGAGCCGGTGTTGTAGTAGTCGTTGATCCGGCCCACCGCGGGATCCCTCGAGATCCGAGACGCGAGCGCGTCCACCCGATGCTTCGCCTGCGGCGAGCGCACGTCGACCCCGGAGAGCAGGGCGATGACGCCGAGCTGCTGAAAGCCGGCCGCGTCGAGGCGGTCGTCGGCCTGGACGCTCTCGGTCGCGGGGTCGTCGGCGCCGTAGGGCTGAAGCCGGCTGGCCACGCCGGCCCCGAAGGCGCCCGCGACGATCGAGGCGACAAGCGCGCTCACGATCACCGTCCGCGAGCGACGAGTGGCGAGATTGGCGAGCGCGTTCAGCATCAGGCGGTTGTCTTCCCCTTGGCGGCCTCGTCCTCCAGGGCCCGCTTCGTCCGCTCGCACCAGTCGGCGATCCATTGATGGAACTCGATCCCGTGGCTCAGGACGAGATAGGCGAACCCGGCCGGCGGACCCTCCGCTTCGACGGCCTTCAATCGCTCGACGAGCTGCTGATGCTCTCGGCGCATCGCCTCGAGCGTGCCGGGCGCCGACTCGCCGTCGGTGGCACCGGCGAAGAACAGCTTCAGGAGGCCCTCGTCGCGGACCTCGTACACCTGTGGGTCGGCCCTGAGCCAGGCTCGAAGCTCCTTGCGGCCCGCAGCCGTCAGCCGGTAGACGTTTCGCTTTCGCCCGCCCTGGGGACTCGCCTCTCCCTCGATCAGCCCGGCGTTGGAGAGGCGGCGGAGCTCGGGGTAGATCTGCCCGTAGCTTGCCGCCCAGAAAAGGCGCGTGGACTTGTCGACGATCGCCTTGATCTCGTAGCCGCTCATCGGGCGCCAGCCGAGCATCCCGAGGATCACGTAGGCGGTGGGGGAGTGCTCCATGTATCGGGAAGATATATCGCGTGGCTGGATCTCGTGTGTGGGTTGCGTCACAGGGCGACCCAATCTCCGTCCGAGGGCCTTGACACCTCGCCCGACCACGGGGTAGCGTCGGGGTGCGGGGCATGAGGCTCCGCAGGAGAGGGGGAACGTGAAGCTCAGGTATCTGGTTGTCGGCGTCCTTGTAGGTGTCGTTTCGTTCGCGGCGGTCGCGCTCGCGGGCGGCGGTCCGAAGACGAAGCTCGTGAGCAGGGCCTCGAACGGCGATCCCGCCGCCAACGGCTACAGCTATCCGGGCGGAATCACCCCCAACGGGCGGTGGGTGCCATTCGAATCGGACGCGGACAACCTCCCGGGAGCCACCGGCGATTACCAGGTCTATGTGAGGGACCGCAAGACCGGCTCGACCAAGCTGGTGAGCAAGAGCAACAGCGGCGACCCGGGAGACGACGACAGCTACGACGCGTCGATCTCCGACGACGGCCGGTTCATCGCCTTCGAGTCCTACGCGTCCAATCTGCCCGGCTCGCTGGGCCCCACCTACCTTCAGGCCTACGTTCGCGACCTGAAGAAGGGCACCACGAAGCTGGTCAGCAGATTGGGAGGTGGCGATCCGGCAACCGGCGGAGCCAGCAACGACGCCTCGATCTCGGCAAACGGGCGTCTCGTCGCTTTCGAGTCAGACGCGAACAACCTCCCGGGTAACCTCTCGCCCGACGACCAGGTCTACCTGAAGGACCGAAAGACCGGCGCGCTGAAGCTGATCAGCAAGACCTCGGGCGGCACCCCGGCCAATGAGGACAGCGAGGACCCCGCGATCTCGCCGAATGGCCGCATCGTCGGCTTCGAGTCTGAGTCCACCAACCTCCCGGGCGGGCTGGGCGGTGGCGACGATGAGATCTACGTTCGCGACCTCGAGGGCGGTCGAACGCTCCTCGTGAGCAAGAGCAACGCGGGCGATCCCGCCAACGACGACACGGATGACGTCGCGCTCTCAGCCAATGGCCGGTTCGTCGGATTCGAGTCCTACGCGACCAACCTCCCGGGCTCGATCGGCCCGACGTATAAGCAGGTGTACCTGCGCGACCGTAAACGAAACAAGACCACGCTGGTCAGCAGGACCAACAACGGCGACCCGGCAACCGGTGATTCCAGCGACAACGCCTCGGTGTCGGCGAACGGGAAGCTCGTCCAGTTCGAGTCCTACGCAACGAACTTCCCCGGCGGCGGAACCTACTCCCAGGTCCTCATCCGCGATACCGACGCGGGCAAGACCCGGCTTGTCAGCAGGTCCAACAGCGGCAATCCGGGGGAGGGCGACGGCAGTTTCATGAAGGCGGAGAGCAACCTGATCAGCCGAGACCCGCGCTTCTCGGCGTTCAACTCGTACGCCTCGAACCTCCCAGGCGCCAGCCCGCCCTACAGCCAGGCGGAGATAAGGGGACCCAACCCCTGAGCCCCGGGTGAGCTCCTGAGCCGGGAGGCGGGGCCAGCCCCGTCTGCCGGCGCCTGGCCGCACTCAGCTCTTATCCTCAGTCGCGTGCGTGATGGCTGAGAGCGAGACAGTGGTGATGAAGTTCGGCGGCACCTCGGTGGCCGGCGCCGACGACATCAAGCGCGCGGCCCACCGGATAGTCGCGGCGCGCGAGCAGGGCAAGCGGGTAGTGGCCGTCCTCTCCGCGCGGGGGAAGACGACCGACCAGCTCGTCGAGATGGCGCACGAGGTGTCTGATCGACCGCTGGCGCGGGAGATGGACATGCTGCTCTCAACCGGCGAGCGGATCTCGTGTGCGCTCTGCGCGATGGCGATCTACGACATGGGCTACAACGCGATCTCGCTGACCGGATCTCAGGCCGGCATCGTCACGGACTCATCGCACACCAAAGCGCGGATCCTCGACGTCCGTGCCGACCGGATCAGCGAGGCGCTCACCGACGATCGGATCGTGCTCGTCGCGGGGTTCCAGGGGGTCTCGGGCGACAGCCGCGACGTCACCACCCTCGGCCGGGGCGGCTCGGACACGACCGCCGTTGCGATCGCCGCGGCCCTCGGCGCGGACGTCTGCGAGATATACACCGACGTGCGCGGCGTGTTCAGCGCCGACCCCCGCATCGTCTCCGAGGCTCGGATGCTGCGCATGGTCTCCTTCGAGGAGATGCTGGAGATGGCGGCCTCGGGCGCGAAGGTGCTTCAGCTCCGCGCCGTCGAGTACGCGCGCAACCACGGCATCCCGATCCACTGCCGGAGCTCCTTCGAGGAGGGCCCCGGTACATTCGTGCTCTCAGAGGACGAGACGATGGAACGACCCCTTGTGACAGCGGTGACCCACTCCGAGGAGGAGGCGCGCGTGACCCTGACCGGCGTCCGGGATGAGCCGGGGATCGCCGGGCGCATCTTCACCGCCCTGGCCGAGGCCAACGTGAATGTCGACATGATCATCCAGAACGAGCCGATCTCCTCAGATCACAAGGCGGACCTCTCGTTCACGGTCGCCCGCGACGACCTCCCGGCGGCAAAGGATGTGCTCAGCGCGCTCGATCTGGGCGAGGAGATCCTCACCGACGAGCGAATCGGGAAGGTGTCGATCGTCGGGGCCGGGATGCGCAGCCATCCCGGGGTGGCGGCAAAGGTCTTCCAGGTGCTCGGCGACAACCGAATCAACATCGAGATGATCTCCACCTCGCCCATCAAGATCTCCTGCGTCATCGACGCTGCCGGGGTTCCGGCCGCCGTGAAGGCCCTTCACCAGGCGTTTGAGCTGGGGGAGGACGCGGTCCGGCGCGAGGAGCCCACCGGCACCGAGCACCGTCCCCGCGTCGCCCCGTAGGAATGGCGGGCGACGGCTACAGGGTCGGGGTCGTCGGGGCCACGGGCGCCGTGGGCTCGACGATGCTCCGTGTCCTCGCTGAGCGCGGCTTTCCCGCGGCGGACGTCGTCGCGTTCACGTCCGAGCGCTCCGCAGGCACCAAGGTCGGCTTCGACGGCAGGGAGCTCGAATGCCGGCCGCTCTCCCTGGAGGCGATCGACGGCCTGGACCTGGCGCTGTCGTCGGCGGGCGGCGCGGTCAGCGCGGAGTGGGCGCCGAAGCTGGTCGAGGCAGGGGCCGTCGTGGTGGACAACACGAGCTACTGGCGGATGCACTCCGACGTCCCGCTGGTCGTGGCCGAGGTGAACCCCGAGGCCCTCGAAGCCCACCGGGGGATCGTCGCCAACCCGAACTGCTCGGCGATGCAGATGCTCGTCGCGGTCGGCCCGATCCATCGCGCAGTCGGGCTGGAGCGGATCGTGGTGTCCACCTACCAGCCGGTCTCGGGCACGGGTCGGCGGGCGATGGAGGAGCTCCAGGCCCAGACGCACGCGCTCCTTCACGAGAAGGACCCGCCGGCGCCGGACGTCTATCCGCACCGGATCGCGTTCAACGTCATGCCCCAGGTCGAGACCTTCAAGCAGGGGGACGACTACACGACGGAGGAGCGCAAGATGATGGCCGAGACGCGCAAGATCCTCGGGGTCACGGAGGAGGAGCTCGGGGTCTCGGCCACCTGCGTCCGGGTGCCGGTGCTGATGGGCGAGTCCGAGTCGGTCAACGTGCAGACGCGCGAGCCGATCTCGCCGGAGGAGTGCCGCGCGATCCTCGCACAGGCGCCGGGGGTGGTCGTGGTCGACGCACCCAGCGACGGCGTCTATCCGCTCGCGAGCGAGGCATCGGGCCGCGACGAGGTGCTGGTCGGCCGCATCCGACGCGATCCCTCCCATGAGCGCTGCCTGAACATGTGGATCGTCGGGGACAACCTGCGAAAGGGCGCAGCGACCAACGCCGTCCAGGTCGCGGAGCTGCTCCACGAGCGAGGGCTCATTCGCCGCACGGAGGCCCCGGCGCCCGCTTAACCGTTCGAGCGCCCGTCTACGATCCCCGCCCTCGTGGCGCTAGGCGCGTATGCATCCCTTGCGGTCATCTGCGCCGCCTCGTTGCTGATCGGGCAGGCGATCCGCTCGCTGTGCGGCGAGCGGGAGCTCAGCTGGCTCGCAGGCCCGATCGGGCTGGCCGCGATCCTGGCCGCCAGCGGGATCGCGATCAAGCTGCCGGGCCAAGGCACCGCGGTCGCGATCGCCCTGGCGGCGCTTGCGGCGATCTCGGTGGCGATCCTCCTATGGAGGGCGCCGCGACCCGACGCCCCCGTCCTGGCTTTGGCGGCGGCCGTCATCGCGGTCGCCGCCGCATCGATCCCGTTCGCGGTGAATGGACATGTGGGAATACTCGGGGTGGGCCTGGTCAACGACGACATGGCCAACCACCTGTTGATCGCGGACTGGCTCAACACGCACGTGGGGGAGATGCCGGCGCTGATCCACCAGGGGTATCCGGTGGGGCCGCATTCACTGGTGGCCGGGCTCGTCGAGGGCCTCGGCACCGGCCCGATCGAGGCGTTCGCGGGCCTGACCCTGGCGATCCCCGTGTTGACCGCGCTGGTGGCGTTCGAGGCGCTGGACGGCGTTCGACGGATTCCCCGGGTCGTGGCTGCGGCGCTCGTCGCGCTTCCGTATCTGGCCGCGGCCTACCTCGCCCAGGAGGCGTTCAAGGAGCCGATCGAGGCGCTCCTCGTCCTCGCCTTCGCGCTGCTGCTCCCCACGGCGACGACCGCCCGCCGCGCGATCCCGCTCGGCGTCATCGCCGCCGGCTCCGTCTACGCCTACAGCTTCCCCGGCCTGTTCTGGCTTGCGGGAACGGCAGCCATTTACCTGGCGATCCGGGTCACCAGGCGGCGAGAGCTGGGAGGGGTGTCCCTCCCAACCGTCGCCGTCGCCGTGATCGTGGCGCTGATCCTCATCGCCCCGGACCTCGGGCGGATCGTGGACTTCACCCACTTCCGCGCCTTCAAGTCGGCGACCATCAGCGGCGGCCTCGGCAACCTGCGCCACCAGGTCGCACCGCTCGAGGGACTCGGGATCTGGCCCGCGAGCGACTTCCGCCTTTCGGCGAGCGACGCGAGCGGCCCGGCGGCGGCCTTCTACCTCGGCGCCCTCGTCGCGGCGGCGGCGCTGGCCCTCGGGCTCCCGCGCTGGATGCGCCGCCACGGGCCCGCCGTCCCGGCCGCGCTCGCGACGGCGATCGTGGTCTACGTTGGGGCCCGGCTGTTCGGCACCGTCTACACCAGCGCCAAGGCGCTGGTGATCGCGGCGCCACTCGTCACGTTGATCTCGTTCGGGGGGCTGCTCCAGCGCAAGGCTGGACTGGCCCGTCGGCTCCTGGCGGTGGCGCTCGCCGCGGGGATCGCGCTCTCGAGCCTCCTCGTGCTACGCCAGGCACCCGTCGGCCCGCGGGATCACGCCGACCAGCTGGCGGAGCTTCGCCCGCTGGTCCAGGGCCGCGACGTGCTGTTCCTAGGCCGCGACAACTTCATCGCCTACGAGTTGCGCGGCGCGCGGGCGTTCACGGCGGTGCGCAACTACTACGACCCCAACTACGTCAAGCCGGACCTGCGGCTGAAGGATGTGTTCCGCAAGTTCGACTTCGACTCCGTCACCCCCCGCACCCTGGCCCGGTTCCCATTCGTCATCACAACCCGGGCCGCATACGCGAGCGGCCCGCCGCCGGCGTTCCGCCCGGTGCGGCGGACCGCAGACTTCATGCTCTGGAGGCGAACCGGCCCCGTGGGCCCCCGTCGTACGCTGGCCGAAGGAGCCGATCCCGGGGCGATCCTCAACTGCTCGAGCCAGGGCGGACGCGGACGCGTGCGGGCTGGCGGGACGGCGACGGTGTTCTCAACGCCGCCCGTGATCGGCGGGCGATGGTCGCCCGGTCCCACCGTGGAGGATGGCTCTCCGGCGGCCCAGGCGTTCACCTTGCCCGCTGGGCGTTGGGAGATCTCGATCTCCTACGACGCCACCCGACCGATCCACCTGAGTGCGCCCGGCATGGACGCGACGCTGCCGGCCAACCTGGACTACCGCGGCTCGGTTCCGTACTACCCGGTGGGGGAGGTGAGGGTCCGGCGCAGCGGAGCGATCCGGTTCACGGTGAGCGTCGAGCGACCGCCGCTCGCGGGTCGCCTGCTGGGGACCAAGTCCCAGGCGCATCTGGGCGCGATTGCGGCCAGCGCTGCCGGGGCCGGGGGACCTGCTCCGGGCGCGGCCGAGCGCCGCGTTCCCCTGAGCCGGGCGTGCGGCCGCTACCTGGACTGGTACCGGCGCTAGCTCTCCTCGGCGAGCTTCTTCACGAACGCCCTCGCCGTCTCCTCGTCGACGTCCATGTGGGTGACGTAGAGGCTCACTGCCTCCTCCAGGTGGCCGAGCATGACCGCCTGCTCAACCTCCGGGGGCGGCGTGGGCGGCTGCGGTGTTCCCTCGCTCGACTCCATCGGCTCAGGCAGGAACGGCGCCGGCCAGCCGCTCCCCGACCCATTCGGTGGAGGCGATGTGCTTGCCCATCCCCAGGTCCTTCGGCTCGAAGCCGAGCGCCAGCCCGACGAGCTGCGGCAGGTGGAGGACCGCCAGGCCGAGCTCCCGCCCGGTGACCTTCGCCGCCTCCGGCTGCTGCATGTCGAGGTTCAGGTGACACAGCGGGCACGGCGTGACCAGGCAGTCGGCGCCGGCGTCCAATGCGTCGCCGATGTGGGTGCCGGCCTGGCGCAGCGAGGTGTCCCGGTTCAGGGTGATCAGGGGGAAGCCGCAGCACTTGCGAGCCCCGTCGTACTCGACCACCTCGCCTCCCAGCGTCTCGATCACCTGCTCGAGGTAGAGGTCGCGCTCCGGATGCTCGTCGTAGCCGATCCGGCTGCGTGGCCGCAGGATGTAGCAGCCGTAGAAGGGGCCAACCCGCAGCCCGGACAGGGGCCGCGTGACCTTCGCCTTCAGCTCGTCGAGCCCGTAGTCCTCCACCAGCACCCAGAGGAAGTTCTTGTTCTCGAATCCGGCCTTGTCCTTGGCGTACTCCAGGCCCTCCTCGGCGAGCGCCTCGTTGATATGGGCGCGGTAGGCCGAGTCGGCATCGAGGCGCTGCTGGCACTCGGATTGAGCGCCCTGGCAGGTGGAGCAGATGTTCATCATCGACAGGCCCGTGCTCTGGGCCAGCGCGAAGGTGCGCGCGTTGAGGGTGTCGGCCAGCTCGGTGTTGTGCTCGGCGATCACTCCCGCGCCGCAGCAGTTCGCGCGATCCAGGGTGACGAGCTCGATTCCCAGGCGTTCCGCCACCTGCGCCATCGAGCCGTGGAGCTCCGGCGTGAAGCCGCGAGACACGCAGCCGGGCCAATAGGCGAGCTTCAGCGGGGTCAACGCTCTCCCGCCTCGTCCGGCTCGGGCTCCACCGCGGCCTCGGGCACCGGGGCCTCGGCGGCCTCCTCGCGCTCCAGCTCCTCCTCGCCCGTGATGTAGAGGTTCAGCTCCTCGCGATGCTCCTCAGCGTGGGCGAACACCCGCTTCACGTCCTCCTGGGCGCCGTCCGGGAGCTTCGGATGGACGCCGGGGATCAGCTTCGAGATCGAGCGCATCTTTCCGGTCCGGATGCCGCGGATCGCGGTGGGCAGCGAGCCGATCAGGCCCTTGATCGCCCCCGAGGTGGGCATCAGCTTCCCGACGATCCCCTGCGCGTAGGACTCCTGGAGCAGGAGCGATTCGTCCAGCGTCCCCTTTTTCTCGATGATCTTGGTGAACGCGCTCTCGTGTCGGTGCCCGTTGTTGACGTCGTCGATCCCGTGGTCGTGGGTCGCGAGCCGGCGCAGGCGCATGATCTGGTCCATCGGGGCGACGTCCTTGGGGCAGGCGTCGATGCACGAGAAGCAGTGGGTGCAGTCGTAGATCCCGTGCGGGTCCTGGGCGAGGTCGTAGAGGCGCTCCCTGGTTTGAGAATCGCGCGGGTCGCCGACGAAGCGGTACGCCTTGGCAAGCGCCGCCGGGCCGATGAACTCGGGGTCGACCTCCATCGACAGGCACGACGAGACGCAGGCCCCGCATTGGATGCAGGCCATCGGCTGGGTGATGTCGATCATCGACTCGGGCGGGACGACGTACTCGCGTTCCGGCGGCTCTCCGGCCGGCAGCAGCCAGGGGGTCACGCGGCGGATCTTTGACCAGTGGCCCACTTCCTGGTCGATCACCAGGTCCTTGACCACCGGCATGTTCGTCATCGGCTCGACGACAATTGGCCGCGCTGCCTCCTCAGCGAGGGAGCCGGAGGCGACCGAGGATCCGGCGGCGCCGGATGCGGATGCGGATGCGGTGCGGTCGCCGTCGGCACGGTTTCTCCGATTCGCGTCCTCGTGGGCGTGGGCGATCTGGGTCTTGCAGCCGAGGGTCGAGCGGCCGTTGATCTTCATCCCGCACGAGCCGCAGATCGCGGCCCGGCAAGAGCACCGGACGACCAGCGACCCGTCCTCGCGGTCGCGGACCTGGAGCAGCCCGTCGAGCACCGACAGGTCGGGATCCAGATCGACCTTGAACTCCTGCCAGTAGGCGCCCTCGCCGCTCTCCGGCTGATAGCGCCTCACTTTGAGCGTGTATTCAGGCATGGCTCATTCCTGACCCTAGCGACCCGCGCACTTCGACACGACGGCAATCAATAGGTCCGCTCCATGGGCTGCCACTGGGTGATGGTCACCGGTGAGTAGCTGATCTCGGGGCCGTCGGGGTTTCGGGTCAGGTCGACGTGCTTCAGCCACTCGTCGTCGTTTCTCTCCGGGAAGTCCGTTCGGTACTGAGCGCCACGGCTCTCGGTTCGATGCAGGGCGGCGACGCAGCTGCACTCGGCGCAGTCGAGCATGAAGCCAAGCTCGATCGCGCCCATCACGTCCTGGTTGAAGACGGCTCCGAGGTCGTCGATGTAGGCGCTTTGCGCCTCCTCTTGCAGGCGCCTGACGGTGTCCAGCGCGGTCTGGATCCCCTCGGCGTCGCGGAAGACGGCCACGTGCCGGTCCATCGTCTCCCCGAGCTCCTTGCGGACCTCGGCGGCCCGCCGGCCGCTGCCGCGATCGCGGCCGAGGAGCTCGGCGATTCGGCTCTCTTCATCGGCCAGCGCCGCCTTGGACGGTCCGGGGGACTCGACCTGCTTGGCGCGGCTGGCGGAGTGCTGTCCGGCCCGGCGGCCGAAGATAAGCGTGTCGAGCAGCGAGTTCGCGCCCAGCCGGTTGCCGCCGTGAACCGAGACGCAAGCGACCTCCCCGGCGGCGTAGAGCCCCGGGATCGAGGTCGCCCCGTTGACGTCGGTCTTCACGCCGCCCATCGTGTAGTGGTTGCCGGGCTTGATGTGGATCGGCTCGCGGGTGATGTCGACGCCGGCGAAGTCGCGGCCGATGAGCACGATCTCGCGGAGCGCCTCGTGGATCCGCTTGCGCGGGACCACCGTGATGTCGAGCGCCACGGTGCCGTCCGGAAATCCTCGGCCCTCGTTGATCTCGGTCTGCTCGGCGCGGGAGACCACGTCGCGCGAGGCGAGCTCCATCTGGTTCGGCGCGGAGGTCTTCATGAACCGCTCGCCCTTCGCGTTCAAGAGGTGGGCTCCCTCGCCGCGTGCTCCCTCGGTGATCAGGAAGCCCTTCTTGGCCAGGGTGGTCGGGTGGTACTGGATCATCTCCATGTCCATCAGCGGCGCCCCCACCCGGTAGGCCATCCCGATTCCATCGCCGGTGCAGATCAGCGCGTTGGTGGTCGGATGCCAGATCTGCCCGTTGCCACCGGTGGCCAAGATCACGTTCTTCGCCTCGAAGAGCTCCATGGATCCGTCGGAGATGTTGCGCATGACCGCCCCGGCGCAGCTGCCGTCGTCGTCGAGCACGAGGCTCGTCGTGAAGTACTCCTCGTAGCGCGAGATCAGCTCGGCGTGCTTCATGAGCTGCTCGTAGAGCACGTGCATGATCGCCTGGCCGGTGATGTCCGCGACGTAGTAGGTGCGCGCCTGGGACGCGCCCCCGAATGCCCGCGTTCCCAGGCGGCCCTCCTCGTTGCGGTGGAAGGTGACGCCCAGGTGCTCGAGGTGGAAAATCTCCTCGGGCGCCTCGCGGCACATGATCTCGATCGCGTCCTGGTCGCCGAGGTAGTCGGAGCCTTTGACCGTGTCGAAGGCGTGCGACTCCCAACTGTCTCCCTCCTGGAGCGCGGCGTTGATCCCGCCCTGGGCGGCGTTCGAGTGCGAGCGCACGGGGTGCACCTTCGAGACGATCCCGACCGAGACGCCGTCCTCAGCCGCCGCAAGCGCGGCCCGCTGGCCCGCGAGCCCCGCTCCGATCACGAGTACGTCGTGGTTCGGCATGGTCGAGGCGCGATCCTATTGGTTCGCCAGCGCGCTCTCGTTGCTCGCTGCGCGGTCCGAAGCCGCTCGGCCTACGAGCTTCGGCTGAGCGCGCTCTTGAGCGCTCGACCGACCTGATCCGCGGTGATCACACCCCGCAGTCGGCCGTCCGCGTCGACCGCCATCAGGGCGCCCAGACGCCGCAGGGCGTCGTTTCCGAGCAGCGACTCGAGGGGCGCGTCGTCGCGGACGCGAAGCGTGCCGGTCGAGTCCGCCTCGAACACGTCGCGCACCATGGAGGACGCCCGGACGGGCTCCGGAACCGCGTCCGCCGCGCCGCGCTCCACGAGGCCCACAAACCGCTCGTACGTGTCGACAACCGGGAACCAGGGCCATCGGTAGCGAAGGAAGTACTCGTCCAGAGCGCGTTCGACGCTCGCGTCCTCGGGGATCGCCACGGGCTCCTCGTCCATCACGTCGGCGACCCGGATCCCTTCGATCCGGCTGGCGAACTCGGTCTGCACGACCGCGCCGCGCGCCGCCTGGCCGAGGATGAAGCCGATCAGGGCCAGCCAGATGCCGCCAACCAGATCCCCCGTCAGGAACATGGCGATGCCGACCGCGATGAACAGGTAGGAGAACACCTGGCCGAGCCGTGCGGCGGCGCGGGTTGCGCGGTTGCGGTCCCCGGTCACCTTCCACGCGATCGCCCGCGCCACGCGTCCACCATCCAGGGGGTAGGCCGGGATCAGGTTGAAGACCAGGATGACCAGGTTGATGGTGGCCAGCCATGCGACCACGGCGATCAGCCCGGGGGTGTTCGCCTGGCTCTCCACGCGCATCGCCTGTCCGAAGTCATGTGAGCCCGTCGCTGCCACGCCCACGCCGATGCAGGCGACGGCGATCACGAACGTGACGAGCGGGCCGGCGATTGCGACCTTGAACTCGGTGCCCGGCGAGTCCGTGTCCTTGGTCATCTGCGCCACGCCGCCGAACATCCACAGCGTGATGTCCGAGATGCCGATTCCTCGGCGGAGGGCGACGAACGCGTGCCCCAGCTCGTGGAGGAGGATCGAGCCGAAGAAGGCGAGCGCGCTCGCCACCGCGAGGAAGTACGGCGTCGCGTCGCCGCTCGGAACGGTGAGGACATCGCGGTAGTAGCCGGAGAGCCACCAGATGATCAGGAAGAGGACGAAGAACCATGAGTAATCGACCCCGATCCGGATGCCCCGGACGCGGAAGAGCGTGACTGTGCCTCTGACCGGCATTGCTCCATCCATCTTAGGTCGCAAGACCCGCAAATCCTCGCTTTGCCGCCACCTGTGCCCCAGGTCGAGCCTCACGCGCTAGCTTTCGCCGCCGAAATGGGCGCCGGCGCCACACAAATGTCTGCGGAGCCGGCGGGGCACCTGGATCAACAGTGGTTGCGAGGCCTGGTCGAGACGCTCGCCTCGATCCATCGGCCGACGGCGTCGCGCGGCGAGCGGGTGGCCGCCGAGTGGGTCGCCGACCGTCTCCGCGAGCTGGGGGCCGGGGACGCGCGGGTGGAGCGAGAGGACGTGCATGGGACCTTCTGGTGGCCCCTCGGCCTGGCCGCGGGCGCCGGCGTCGTGGCTGGGCTCATGGCCCTGCGGGGTCGGCGGGCAGCCGGTGGGATGCTCGCCGCGGCGGCCGGCCTGACCGCGGCCGACGACCTCCCGCCAGGGTCACGCAGGCTGCGTTCAGTCCTGCCTCGGCGGGAGGCGGCCACCGTGGTCGCGGAGCTGGGCCCGCCGGATGCGGACCACACGGTGGTTCTGGTGGCCCATCACGACGCCGCGCACGCCGGCCTGCTCTACCACCCGGCGATCCCAGAGCTCATCTTCGGCCGCTTCCCGTGGCTGATCGAGCGGGTGGACACGAGCCCGCCCCTGATGGCGCCGGTGGTGGCGATCCCCCTTCTGGTGGGGGGCGGGGCCGTCACGGGCAGCCGGACGATGCTCAGGGCGGGAACGGCGATCGCGGCCGCGTCGGTTGCGGCGCTCGCCGACATCGGCCTGCGCGGCACGGTCCCCGGCGCCAACGACAACGCCACCGGCGTGGCGGCGCTGCTCGCCGTGGCCCGCGCCCTCGAGGAGCGCCCGGCGAAGAACGTGCGCGTGATGCTCGTGTCAACGTCGGAGGAGGCGCTCTGCGAGGGGATGCAGGCCTTCGCCAAACGTCACCTCGACGGCCTGCCCCGCGAGCGCACCTTCTTCCTCTGCCTCGACACGCTGGGCTCGCCGCATCTGCTGGTCCTGCGGGGGGAGGGGATGATCCGGATGCGCGAGTACCCAGCGCGCTCCCTGGACCTGCTCGACGGACTCGCCGACGAGCTGGGGATCCCGCTGTTCCCGAACCTGCGCCTTCGCAACGCCACCGACGGCGTGGTGCCGCTCGCCGGGGGGTACGAGTGCGCGTCGCTCTGCTCCTGCACCCACCTCAAGCAGCCCGCCAACTACCACTGGCCCACGGACGTCCCTGAGAACGTCGACTACGGCACTCTCGCGAACGCCGTCCGGTTGACCGAGGCGGCGGTTCGGCGGCTGGACGAGCGTTGGCTTTGATCCGCCGCGACAGCTGGCGCCGAGGCTAGATCCCCACCGCGTGCCGCTCGATGATCCGGCCGAAGTCGGTGCCTGCCGGGAGGGTGCCGAAGGCGCGGCCGGATTCGCCGGCAAGGCGCGAGGCGCAGAACGCGTCGGCGCTCGCCGGATCGCCGTAACGGACCAGCAGCGAGGCCTGTAGGGCCAGCGCCATCCGCTCGACCAACCCGCGAGCGCGAGTCTCCAGCGTCTCCGGATCGGAGGCGAGGTCGTCGCGCAGCCGGCGCCCGAACTCGTCCAGCCGGGGCTCGGCTGTTGCTCCCTCACCGATTTCGGTGGCGAACGCTTCGACGGCCTGGGGGTTTCGGGCCATCGCGCGCAGCACGTCGAGGCACTGCACGTTGCCCGAGCCCTCCCAGATGGACGCGAGGGGGCTCTCCCTGAAGAGGCGGGGCATCCCGGACTCCTCGATGTACCCGTTGCCGCCCAGGCACTCGAGCGCCTCGACGGCATGAGTCGGCGCACGCTTGCAGGTCCAGTACTTGAGCACCGGGGTCGAGAGGCGCTGCAGCTCGATCGCGTGCTCGTCGCCGGCGTGGGCCTCGTCGAAGGCCCGGGCCAGCCACATCGCGCCGATCGTCGCCGCCTCGGACTCGATCGCGAGGTCCGCGAGCACGTTTTGCATCAGCGGCTGCTCGACCAGCGGTCGCCCGAAGGCCGACCGGTGGCTCGCGTGGTGGATCGCCATCGCCGTTCCCCACCTAAAGCCGGCCGAGCAGCCGATCACGCAGTCGAGCCGGGTGTGGCTGACCATGTCGATGATGGTCGGCACGCCGCGGCCCTCCTCGCCGACGAGGCGCGCCCACGCCCCCCGGAACTCCACCTCGCTCGATGCGTTGGAGCGGTTGCCGAGCTTGTCCTTGAGTCGCTGGATATGGAAGGCGTTGCGCTCACCGGCCGGGGTGATGCGCGGCATCAGGAAGCACGACAGGCCCCCCTCGGCCTGCGCGAGGACCAGGAACGCGTCGCACATCGGCGCCGAGCAGAACCACTTGTGGCCGGTGACCTCGTACTCCGCGCCGGGGCCGCCGCCGTTCAGGGGCGTCGCGACGGTGGTGTTGGCGCGGACGTCGGAGCCGCCCTGCTTCTCCGTCATCGCCATCCCGCAGAGCGCGCCCTTCTTGTCGGGGGCGGCGACGAGCCGCTCGCCGTCGTAGGAGAGCGAGGTGAATCGCGGCTCCCATTCCTCGGCGAGCTCCGGTTGCTTTCGGATCGCCGGGATCGCCGAGTAGGTCATCGAGATCGGACAGCCGACGCCGGCCTCCACCTGCGAGAGGAGCACGAACTTCGCCGCCCGCGCGACGTGCGCACCCGGGCGGGGCTCGCGCCACGGCGAGGCGTGCAGCCCGTGCGAGATTCCCAGTCGCATGAGCTCGTGCCAGGCCGGATGGAACTCGACCTCGTCGATGCGGTTCCCGAACCGGTCGTGGGTGCGAAGGTGGGGCGGGTTCTCGTTCGCCCGGGCGCCGAGGGCGATCACGTCCGCGCGCCCGCAGATCGCACCGAGTTCGGTCGCCTCGTCCTCCGCCCAGCCGGCTCCCTCTCGGCGCAGCGCCTCCACGAGCGTGCGGTCCTGCTCGAAGACGTTGTATCCGTCGAAGGGCGGTGCCTGGTTCAGGACCTCGTGGGTCGCGGTGGGGGAACGCTCCTCAAGCTTGGACACTGGCGAGCTCCTTTCGGGTAACCGAGCGTATGCAGAAGTCTCTCAACATGGCGATCACGGATTCGGCCTCCTCCGTCGCGGCAGTCGGCGAGACGGGGCCGACGAGTGCCTCCCCGATCGCTCCGACGAGGGCCGCGGCGCTCAGCTCCGGGTCCTGGGCCGGCAGCTCTCCTGAGTCGACCCCGTCTGCGATCACCCCCGCGAACGCGTCGCGATAGGCCCTGCGGAAGACCAGGCGCTCGGCCTCAACAGCGGGGTCGACGGGCTCGGCGATCAGCGCCCAGGCGAGTCGCCGTCCTCGGAGGGCGCGCCTCGCGAACGTCTCGACGGCGGCCGCTATGCGCGCGACCGCGGAGCGGCCCGCCTCGCCGGCCGCGGCGGTGACGGCGTCGACCTCGTGCTGGGATGCCTCGCGGAAAACCTCGGCGAACAGGTCGGCCTTGGACGGGAAGTGGCGATAGACGGTGCCGGTGGCGACCCCAGCTCGCGCGGCGACGGCGGCGACCTGCGCTTCCGCGTAGCCGCCCCCGGCGATCAGCCCCCGCGCCGCGGCGACGATCCGGCGGCGGGTCTCGGCGTTTCGAGCGACCGTGCGCTCGGTGGGGCGGTACGGCACGGAAGGAGTGAATCAGAATTCACTTCTTCCGTCAAGGCCGCCCGTGGTCGCCTCAAAAACGGCGGCACGTAGGGGTGACGGCGTGGGCGACCGCAAGTGAGGAGGGGACTCGGTCGCGCCGAACTGTGGCGTTTCGTGTCCGGAGGACGGACACGTCGGGACACAGTTCGGCTTACAAGTGTGCTGCTCCCTACCCAGCCGCGCGCTGCCAACTCGACGGTGCGAGGCCGATAGCATCGCCGCCCCGGCTGGCCGGGAGGCGACATGGCGAAGGTCAAGATCCAGAACCCGATCGTCGAGCTCGACGGCGACGAGATGACCCGGATCATCTGGGCGCTCATCAAGGAGCGGCTGATCCTGCCCCATGTGGACGTGGAGCTCGTCTACTTCGACCTCGGAATCTCCTCGCGCGACGCGACGGACGACCAGATCACGATCGACGCCGCGCACGCGATCAAGGAGCATGGGGTGGGCGTCAAGTGCGCGACGATCACCCCCGACGAGGCACGGGTGGAGGAGTTCGGCCTGAAGCGGATGTACCGGTCGCCGAACGGGACCATCCGCAACATCCTCGGCGGGGTGATCTTCCGGGAGCCGATCGTGATCTCGAACATCCCCCGGCTGGTCCCGGGCTGGACGAAGCCGATCGTGATCGGCCGCCACGCCTTCGGCGACCAGTACCGGGCCACGGACACCAGGATCCCCGGGGCGGGCAAGCTGATGCTCACGTTCACCCCCACGGACGGGGCCGAGCCGATCGAGCTCGAGGTCTTCGACTTCCCCGAGGGCGGGGGGATCGCGATGGCGATGTACAACCTCGACGACTCGATCCGGGACTTCGCCCGGGCCTCGTTTCGCTATGGCCTGGACCGCGGTTATCCCGTCTACATGTCCACCAAGAACACGATCCTCAAGACCTACGACGGGCGATTCAAGGACCTGTTCGCCGAGGTCTACGAGACCGAGTTCAAGTCCGACTTCAAGGCCAACGGCCTCAGCTACGAGCACCGGCTGATCGACGACATGGTCGCGGCCGCGCTGAAGTGGGAGGGCGGCTACCTCTGGGCGTGCAAGAACTACGACGGGGATGTGCAGTCCGACACGGTCGCCCAGGGCTTCGGGTCGCTCGGCCTGATGACCAGCGTCCTGATGAGCCCGGACGGCAAGACGGTCGAGGCCGAGGCCGCCCACGGGACGGTGACCCGTCACTACCGGCAGCACCAGAGGGGCGAGCCGACGTCCACGAATCCGATCGCCTCGATATTCGCGTGGACCCGGGCGATCGCCGCACGCGGCCGTCTCGACGGAACGCCCGAGGCGACCGAGTTCGCCAAGACGCTGGAGCGAGTCTGCGTCGAAACGGTCGAGAGCGGCAAGATGACCAAGGACCTCGCGCTGCTCGTGGGCGGCGACCAGGAATTCGAGACCACGGAGGAGTTCCTCTCCTCGATCGAGGAGCGGCTCGCAAGGGAAATGGCATGACACAGGAGGCTGCGAATTGAGCCCGACCCCGACCACCGTCACCGTCACCGGAGCCGCTGGCCAGATCGGCTACGCGATGCTGTTTCGGATTGCCAGCGGGCAGCTGCTCGGGCCGGACGCGCCGGTTCGACTGAAGCTGCTGGAGATCCCGGACGCGATTCAGGCGGCCGAGGGCACGGCGATGGAGCTCGACGACTGCGCGTTTCCCCTGTTGGCCGGAGTGGACGTTCACGATGACCCCAAGGCGGCATTCGACGGCGTCAGCGTCGCGCTGCTGGTCGGCGCCCGGCCCCGTACGAAGGGCATGGAGCGCTCGGACCTCCTCGAGGCGAATGGCGGAATCTTCAAGCCCCAGGGCCAGGCGATCAACGAGGGCGCCGCGGATGACGTCAAGGTGCTGGTGGTGGGAAACCCCGCCAACACCAACTGCCTGATCGCGATGGCGAACGCCCCCGACGTGCCGCGCGATCGGTTCACGGCGATGACCCGGCTGGATCACAACCGGGCGATCACCCAGCTGGCGAAGAAGACCGGCGCCGCCGTCGACGAGATCACCAACATGACCATCTGGGGGAACCACTCCACCACCCAGTACCCGGACCTCTTCCACGCCCGGGTGCGCGGTGAGGTCGCGGCGGAGGTCGTCGACGATCAGGAATGGCTGGAGAGCGAGTTCATCCCCACGGTCGCAAAGCGCGGCGCCACCGTGATCGAGGTCCGAGGCGCCTCCAGCGCCGGTTCGGCGGCCAACGCCGCCATCGACCATGTCCACGACTGGGCGCTCGGCACCCCCGAGGGGGACTGGGTCTCGATGTCCGTGCCCTCGGACGGGTCCTATGGAGTGGGGGAGGGCCTAATCTCGGGCTTCCCCTGTACCTGCTCGGGCGGCGAGTGGCGGATCGTCGAAGGCCTCGACCTCAACGACTTCTCCCGCGAGCGCATCGACGCCTCAGTCAACGAGCTCAAAGAAGAGCGCGACGCGGTCGAACAACTCGGATTGCTCTAGGGGCGCCGGGCGTTCGATCCGGCGAAGTCCCGGGAATTTTTGAAACGAAGTGTTTGAAAT
>JBOGZC010000063.1:0-21381 GCA_050697075.1 Solirubrobacterales bacterium
ATCGTCCCGTACGTCGTAGAGCTCCCGGTCACCGTTCTTGTACTCGGCGTACAGGTAGCGCGGGGTCCGAATCGCCTTTACCGTCGGCTCTTCGATCAGAAGCTCGCGGTTCTTGAAGACCCCGGGATAAGTCACCACTGGAAGCATGGAGCGCCCGTCCATGGTCTGGCCGGGGTGCACGTTCGCGGCGTCGACGATGGTCGGTGCCAGGTCCGCGTTGACCACCAGCGGATTGATCGCCACTCCTTGCGGGATGCCCGGGCCGCGCATCAGAAGCGGCACCCGGATCGACTCTTCGTAGACCCGCGTCTTTTCGTCCGGGATCCGATGCTCGCCGTGGAAGTAGCCGTTGTCGGAGGTGTAGATGACCAGCGTGTTGCCGAGCACGCCGGTGGCATCGAGCGCGTCGACGACCCGCTTGACGCCATCGTCAACCGACAGGAGCGACTCGAGCTCGCAGCGGTACTTGCGCTCGATGTCCATGACTTGGCTGTCGTTGAGCAGGGGCAGGCCGCTGACCCTGGAGGGCTTGTCGGAAACGTCGGCCTCGTTGAAGTCGGGAGGCATCGGGAGCGGCGCGGAATCGTATGAGTGCTCGTGGCGGTTCGCGGGCTTCGCCGCACCGAGGCAGTCGGAGGGTGGACGAGGACTCGGGTTCGGCCCCCCGGCGTGCGGCGCGGTGTAGGTGAGCCACAGGAAGAACGGCTTGGTTGTCGGAGCCCGGCGGCGGATGAGGTTGACCGCCTTTCGGGTCAGCACATCCTGCTTGAAGTCGGTCTGGTCGTCGCCGTACTGAGTGAGCGTCCCGTTGTCGTTGAGTATGTAGTCGTACACCCGCTGCTCGTCGGGAGCAGCCGCGTGCCATTCGGACCAGCCCGGCGGCACCGGGGGATCGTTCTTGTAGTTGTTCAGATACTTGCCGATCAGGGCGGTGTAATAGCCGGCGTTTTGCAACCAGACGGCGAGGTTGTCGTCACCGTGAAGGGCCTCGAAGCGCTCGAAGCCTCCGTCCGGATTCGTGTTGCTCCACACGCCGTGGTTGTGGGCGTACTCCCCGGTCAGGAACGTGGCCCGCGACGGGCAGCAGAGCGAATAGTTGACGAAGCTGTTCGTGAATGTGGCCCCTTGTGCGCCGATCAGCGAGTTGACGCTTCGCATCACCTTGAGCTCCTCGACCGTCTGGTCGTCGGTCTCGATCACCAGAACGTTGGGCGCATCCGGAGAGATCGCCGCGTCGCCGAACGCAGCCGAGTGCGCGCCGGGAAGCGCGAGCGCGGCTGCAACTAGCGCGGAAAGCGAGATCAGCAGGCGGACACAAAACGAGAAGCTCATACCTGAAATCCGGTATACGAGACTACCCGTAGCTGGGATCCACTCTTGCGTCCTCAAGTAGGCGGGCCTCGCGCGAGAGATGCTTGACGCGCGAGCAAGCCAGTGTGAGATAGTCGGGGCGTGGGGAAGTGGGACGCAAGGATGCCGACCGCCAGACGCGTGTGCTGCGTCCTGGGCCTCGGCCTGATCGCCGTCGCCACCGGCGCTGCTCCAGCAGCCGCTTCGCCGACCGTCTCGTTGGTCAAGAACATCAACCCTGGGAGCGCCAACTCGAACCCGGGGGGGTTCGCCAATCTCCCCGGCACGCCCGGCGCGTTCGTCTTCTCGGCCAACGATGGCTCGCACGGCTTTGAGGTGTGGCGCTCGAACGGCAGCGGGACGAGAACGCGGCTCGTCAAGGACATGCGCTTCACGAGCGGCAACCCATCCGGGTTCACCAGCTTCGCCGGGAAGGTCTTCTACACGGCGTTCGACGGCTACCACGGGTACGAGCTGCGAAGCACCGACGGCACCAGGGCAGGAACGAAGCTGGTCAAGGACATTGCCCCCGGGATCGAGAGCTCTTCGCCGTCGCAGCTCATGGTCTTCGACGGCAAGCTCTTCTTCTCCACGGACGACGCGCTATGGAGCACCGACGGCACTGAAGAGGGGACTCAGATCGTCAAGAGCTTCCTCCCTTCCGGAGGGCTTGGGTTCCCCCTCAAGGTGATCGGACAACAGCTGTTCTTCAGTGCCGCCGACATGTCGCACGGCGGGGAGCTGTGGAAGTCCGACGGCACCACCGCCGGCACGCAGGTGCTGGACAGCGTTCCCGGAGGGGGTGGCCCGGGCCCCACCTTCCTCACCGTTGCCGGCGGCAGGCTCTTCTTCGCCGGGACGGACGCCACCCACGGCACCGAGGTCTGGACGTCAAACGGCACGGCGGCGGGAACGAAGCTGGTCAAGGACATCTACCTGCACGCGCCCAGCTCGTATCCCAGCGGCTTCACGAGCTATGCCGCAAAGCCCGGCTCGGTGTTCTTTCAAGCGCGAGACGCAACGCACGACTACGAGCTCTGGAAATCCGACGGCACGGCGACGGGGACGAAGCTGGTCAAGGACATCAACCCGTCGGGGGGATCATTCCCGTTCGAGTCAGCGAACTTCGGCGGAAAGGTCCTCTTCCCGGCAGACGACGGAACGCACGGTTCGGAGCTCTGGACGTCCGATGGGACGACGGCCGGGACGAACCTTGTAAAGGACATCAACCCCGGGGGAGCGGGCTCGACCGGCGGAGGGTTTGTGCCTTTCGCGGGCAAGCTCTTCTTCCCGGCCACGGATGCTGCTCACGGCACCGAGCTGTGGGAGACGAACGCCACCGGCGCGGGAACGAAGCTCGTCGCCGACATCCGCCCCGGCGCCGCGGGATCGGCCCCGAGCTTCCTCGGGGTCGCCAATCACATCCTGTACTTCGCCGCCAACGACGGACCCCACGGGATGGAGCTCTGGAAGCTCGTTCCCTGAGGTGCGTAAGCTGATGCTGCGTGCCTTCCGCGTACCCGCGCCCTGCTGACCGGATGAACAGATCAAGCCCACTGACGGTGCCGGAAAGCCCGGCGCTGTCGCCCTCGCAGCTCGCAAGGATCACCGACCTCGGCGAAGAGCGAACCGCGGACGCGGGCGATGTCCTCTTCCAGGTTGGCGATGATGACTACCCGTTCATCGCGATCCTCGAGGGCGAGGTAGCGATGCTCGACGGCGCCGGCAACGAGATCGTGCGGCAGGGGCGGTCGAATTTCCTCGGCGAGCTGAGCCTGCTGTCGGGCCAAAGCGCCTTCCTAGCTGCCGTGGTCACGGAGCCCTTGCGCTACATCGCGGTCGACAGGGATGCGCTCCGGGCTCTGCTGTTCGACGACGAACCGCTCAGCGATCTGCTGCTCGCGACGTTCATCGCGCGACGGGAGGCGCTGCAGCAGGTCGCAGGACTAGGACTGGAGATCGTCGGCCCGCGTTCGTCCGTGGCGACGAGGCGGTTGCTCGATTTTGCTCGCAACAACCGGCTCCCCGTGACCTGGCGCGACCCGGAACGAGAAGATGACCCGGAAGCCGCCCCGCTCGTCGCCGGGGTCGACGCCTCGAGCCTGCCGCTCGTGCGGCTGCCGGGCGGTGCGGAGATGCGGGCGCCGACTTCCGGCGAGCTATCTCGTGCGCTTGGGATCGGCCGCGAGCTCGCGCCACGCGAAGAGGTCGACCTGCTCGTGGTGGGCGCCGGCCCGGCTGGTCTCGGTGCCGCCGTCTATGGCGCCTCCGAGGGTCTCGACACGCTGGTCGTTGACAGCAAGGCGCTCGGTGGTCAAGCGGGTGAATCACGCCGGATCGAGAACTACCTCGGCTTTCCGGCTGGGATCAGCGGGACCGAGCTCACGGGCAGGGCGGTCCTGCAGGCACGCAAGTTCGGCGCGCGGCCAGCGACGCCGTACCGGGCAGTTGCGCTCGAACCGGGAAACGGACGGCACGTCGTCCGGGTTGACGAGGGGCAGGAGATCGCCGCTGCGGCGGTGCTGCTCGCGACCGGCGCCGAGTACCGTCGGCTTCCGGTCGACGGCCTGTCCGACTACGAAGGACTGAGCGTGTTCTATGCCGCGGGCCCGCCTGAGCGGGAGCTCTGCGGAGCATCACGCGTCGCCGTCGTGGGCGGAGGAAACTCGGCCGGCCAGGCCGCGGTCTGGCTCTCGCGTGGCGGTGCACTCGTAACCCTGCTGCACCGCCGTGCGGATCTCCGCGAGACGATGTCGGACTACCTCGTGCGCGAGCTCGACCGCTACGGCGTGGCGGTGCGCGATCGCGGCGAGATCGCAGAGCTGCACGGGCACGGCGGCCAACTCGAGGCGGTGACGCTGACGAGCGGAGAGCGCCTGCCGTTCTCGTTCCTGTTCCTCTTTCTCGGCGCGCGCCCCTGCACCGAGTGGCTTGACGAAGCGATCGAGCGCGACGAGGACGGCTTCATCCTCACGGGCAGCGCCGTCGCGAGCGACGATCTGCTCGAGACGAGCGTGCCCGGGGTCTACGCAGCCGGGGACGTTCGCGCCGGCTCGACGAAACGGTGCGCCGCCGCCGTCGGCGAGGGAGCCATGGTCGTGCAGTTGGTTCATGCCCACATCCGTCAGGTGGGAGCCGTTGCGGCGATCTCCGAATCCGGCCGCCCCGACTAGAAAGCGGCGCGGAGTGAACGTCTTGCCTGAACCGGATAGGGCAGCCAAGCTATAGTCGCCGCGTCCACGGACGGGCGTCGCCAAGCGAGGCCCGCAGCGGAAGAGGAGGGGAGCATGGGCCGGTTCAGGCGCGGCTGGGCCTTGACCAAGAAGAGCTGGTCGCTCCTGCGGAGCCATCCCGGGCTTCTTCGCTTTCCCATCTATGGCGCCGCGGCGTCGATCGTCGCAACGCTCGTGGTCGTCGGGCCGGGCCTCTACCTGATCGACGACAGCAGCACCGGCGCGGGTGTGGTGGTGCTCGCCGTGGGCCTCTATCTGCTCGCCCTCCTCGGTCTCTACTTCAGCGTCGGCCTCGCCGCCGCCGCCGACCTGACCTTTCGGGGGCAGGAGGTCTCCGTCGGTGACGGCTTGGCCGTCGCTCGCCAGCGCTTCGGCGCGATCGCAGGATGGGCGGCCCTCTCCACCGCGGTCGGCGTCGTCCTCAGTCTGCTCGAGGACCAAGGTGGTATCGCGGGCGCAATCTTCGGGCGCCTGCTGGCGATCGGCTGGTCGTTGATCACCTTCCTCGCAGTGCCGGTAATCGCGCTCGAGGGAACTGGGCCATTTGAGACCCTGAAGCGCTCCGCCAGCCTGTTCCGGGACCGTTGGGGGCAGCAGGTCACCGGCAACCTGGCCATCGGCGGCGCCGTGGGGTTGCTCGGCGTGCTCCCGGGCGCCGCCCTGATCGCCGGGGGCATCGCCATCTGGGCCTCCAGCGGCTTCGCGGGCGCCGTTCTGGTGATCGTCGGCGTGATCGTCCTTGCGGTGGCGCTGGTGGTCTCCCGGGCGCTAAGCGGGATCTTCGGCGTGGCGCTCTGCCGCTACGCGCTCGAAGGCCAGGCTGTCGGCGGCTTCAGCGCCAGCGAGCTCGAATCCGCGGTGCGGACCAAAGGCGCCCCGGCGCCGTCGACGATCTGAGCCACGGATCGTCGAGCGAGTGCGCCTGGCGACCTGATCGTTCGGCGCCTTTCGTGCGGAGGGGAGCGGGTTGGTGAAGGACCACCGTGCGTGGTTCCCGGGTGATCGCTTGGGGCGCTCGTCACACTGCAAGCCGACTGAAGGGCAATGTGACCCGCGCCGTCGAAGAGTCGAACCGTCACATGCTGCGCGCGCGCGACGCGATGGACCGCGACTACGCGAAGCCGCTCGACATCGCGACCCTGGCGCAGATCGCCTACGTCTCGGAGGCGCACTTCATCCGGGTCTTTCGCGCGACCTTCGGCGAAACACCGCATCGCTACCTACAGCGCCGCCGGGTCGAGCGAGCGATGTTTCTACTCAGGGAGACCGACCACAGCGTGACCGAGATCTGCCTCGACGTGGGCTTCGCGAGTCTCGGCACATTCAGCCGGACCTTCACCGACATCGTCGGAGAGCCGCCGACCACCTATCGGTGGCGGGCCGCGGACCTCAGGGCCGTCCCGGCCTGCTTCGCAAAGGCATGGACGAGACCGAGCAGTTTTGGAGAAGCGAGGGCGCGGCGCGAGCATTAGCCTCGCCCTCATGCCAAACACGATCACTCATACACAGGTTTACGTGCTCGACCAGGACGAGGCGCTCGACTTCTACGTCGGGAAGCTGGGGTTCGAGCTGAACACCGACGCCGATCTCGGCTTCATGCGCTGGCTGACGGTTAACTTCCCTGGTCAGCCCGACCGGCAGCTGCTGCTGGAGCGGCCCGGCCCGCCGGCGCACGACGAAGCGACGGCCGAGCAGATCCGCGAGCTGGTGACCAAGGGCGCGATGGGCATGGCGGCGATCATCGCGGTGGACGACATCCGCAAGACCTACGACGAGCTCGTGGCCAAGGGCGTCGAGTTCACCGAGGAGCCGACCGAGCGCTTCTACGGCACCGACTGCGGCCTGCGCGACCCGTTCGGCAACTTCCTGCGGATCGGCACGCCCAAGGAGGGGCCAATCGAGGTGCCGGACCCAGACGAGCTCACCGCCGAGTAGACGCCCTGATCCGAGACCGGTCCCGACGAGAGAGCCCCGCTGCCACGGGGCTTTCGTCGTGCCAGTCAATGCAGCCGTGCGGCGTCGAGGTGGTCCAGTACGCCAATCGCCTGCGGCTCCCGGCCCTCCTCGAGCAGAATCGCACCGCCAGGCCAGTACGGGTGCGGCGGCGCCGCGCGGTGAACGAGCGACGGCTCATACACCCAACAGCCGGCGTTCGCGATTCGGGGCCGTCCACCCGCGCCCTGCCAGCGGTGCGGATCATCGCTGGCGAAAGGCCCGGTCCGGTGAACATGCCCAAAGATCACCCAGTCGGCGTCGATCTGGAGCCGATGGACTACCTGCGCAAGCGCCGGAATGCTGGCGCGCCGCATCCGCGCCCCGAGGAGCGTCGCGGTCAGCGGCGCAATGCGGCGACTGAGCAGGCGCCGCGGGACGCCTGGCATCGTGGCAGCGCGCAGGAACTCGGCCAAGTCGTCCGCGAGCGCCGCGAGGGGACGGGGGAGCCAACGAGTCAGCCACGCCTCCAGCCGGGTCAACGATGGGCCACCCGCCCGCTCGTAGTCGGCCGGTGTCGCGCCGTGGCGCGGAATGCGACCCAGCAGACCGCGGGCGATTCCGTAGGAGGCCTCGGGTAGCAGGTGTCGGTCGAGATAGTGGCCATGCGTCGCCCAGACACCCTCCCGGAGCCAGACGCCTGGGTAATTGACGCGCACGCCAGCGGGCCCAAGCCAAGAGGTGACGCGCGCGAGCAAGGGGGTCGCGTCGCAGGGGATCGGTGCGTCCACCGCCGCTGACATTCTCCTCGCGCGCAGCCATGGGCCCACCAGCGCAGCATCATGGTTGCCAGGCACGAGGATCACCTCTCGTCCCTCACCGAGGCGCGCAGCGACCGCCCGCAGTACACCCTCGGCCACCTCCATCGCCTGCTCCGGGCGGCCCTCCAGCAGCTCGACAACATCCCCCAGCAGCACCAGCCGCTCGACACCCTCAAGCGCGCCGAGGAGCGCCTCGAGCGCCTCGGCGCGGCGCAGTACATCGCGCTCCAGGCGCGTGCCGAGATGGAGATCTGACACCACGAGAGTGCGCACGTCAGCGCGACCATCGCACAGGACCGGCCTGCGCCGGCTCTAGGCGCTCGCCAGCGACGTCTGCGTCGACAGCTCGGCGCTTCGCTCGAGCACATGAGCGAAACCTCGCTCGAGCTGGCGCTTGAAGATGAGGTCCATTGCCCCTCCGATCACCGGGATCGGGATCTCGAACGACGACGTCCACACCGCGTTCGTGCCGGTGCCGTCGGGCTCGAGCCGGATGCTGCCACCCTCGTGGCGGAGCGGAAGGGTCTTGACCTGTCTGATCAGGTAGTCGAAGCGCCGCGGGGGGTCGAAGGCGGTGACCTCTTCCTCGAAGCGAAGTGGTCCAAGCCAGAGCCAGCGAACGGCGCCGAGCCCGTTCGGGTCAGGATCCCCGGATTCGACCAGTTCCGAGCGACGGATTCCGTCGAAGCGGTCGTAGCGCGCATGGTCGGCGACGATCTCAAACACCGCCTCGGGCGGCGCGTCCAGCCATCGTTCGACGCGAATCGAGCGCCTCATCGTACGTCGCACTGCTTCGCCAGCCCCATGTCCGACAGCGTAGCCAGCGGCACTGTGTGGCACGGTTTCAAGGCGTTTTCTCGATTTCTTGATCAGCTGGGATCGGCTGGACTCCGTGCCGCCTGTTGCCCCACCTGTTGCCCCAGCAGCGAGGACGAGGCCCCCGCCGGCCGCCCTCACAGACTCAGCACCAGGTCGCGGACGGCGGCCGGCTGCGACAGGAAGGGATGGTGACCGGCGTCGAGTTCCACGACGCTGCCTGCTCGACCCGCGAACTCGCGTTGCAGGGCGACCGGCGTGCCGCGGTCCCTGGCGCAGACTAGGTACGTCGAGGCCAGGTGCTGCCAGGCCGCAGCCTGCACCGGCTGCTCCAGGACCGCCAGGCTCTGCCGGGCCGTTTTGTCCGTGGCCTGTCTCTGGGTATCGGGGTCGCAGTCTTGGAGGAACGTCTCGGCTAGGGCGTCCGGCCGGACGGTGAAGGTGCCGCCCTCGGGATCGATATCGAGGAACGGGGCTGGCTCCTCGCCGCCGAATGAGGAGAGGCTCTGCCCGACCTCGGGCAGGTAGCTGGACACGAGCAGCAGATGGCGCACGGCGTCGACACCCGCCGCTGCCTCCGCGGTGACGATGCCGCCGTAGCTGTGAGCAACGATGACGGTCGGCTCATCGCCCGCCGTCAGCAATTCCCGGACCGCGGCGACGTCCTCAACCAGCCCCGGGCCCTGAGCATCAGTTGGCTCACCGGTCTCCCCGCAGCTCGGCAGGGCGGGCGCCTCGCTGGCGACGTCCCTCTCCGCCAGCAGCTCGGCGGTCCGGTGCCACCACCACGATCCGTCCTTGACACATGCCCCGTGAACGAAAACGACTCTCATCACGACCTCCTCGTCGGTTCCTACCTGCTGTCGTGCAACGTTAGACGTAGAGGTCGTTACGTGAAAAGATGGCCCGGTGGGCAGGCGGCGCCAGCCACAGATCAGGCAGCGGCTCCTCGACGCCTGCACCGACTACTCACTCGAGAACGGGCTCCCCGACCGTCTCGGGCCACTTGCCACTGCCGCCGGAACCTCGAGCCGGATGCTGATCTACCACTTCGGAACCCGTGACGGGCTACTCCGCGAGGTCCTTGGACAGGCCCGACAGCGCCAGGTGGAGGTCTTCAGCGACCTCCTGCGCGTCCGACCCGACGAGCCCTACACGGCGACCTTGGGTCATGCATGGTCTGCGATGACCGGACCCGACGGCCTGCCTTACCTCCGCATGTTCGGCAGGCTGCACGACACTGCGGGCGAGCCACTGTGGCCGGGTTTCCGGCGCACCGCGACCACCGACTGGCTCGCACCCCTCGAGGAAGGCATGCGCAGTCTCGGCAGACCCCAGCTGGCGACCGTCGTGCTTGCTGTCATCCGCGGCCTGATCATGGACCTCGATGCAACCGGCGATTCCAGGCGCACTCACCAGGCGTTCCAGGACTTTTTGACCACGATCGAGAGCCCCTGAGGACCGGTTGGGGCGATAGCCGTGATTGCCCTGCCGCCGAGTTGAGTCGCGAATGTGATGGTGGCCAGCACCTGGCGCTAGTCAGCCCACCAGTCGCGCTGGCCCTCGACGTCCTCGCGCCGGGCCTCCCCGAGACTGGGCGCGCCGATAACGATGATCTCGAGGCCCTCCGACCCGGCCTCGTAGCCTCGCCACGTACCGGGCGGGACGCGGACCGCGTCCCACTCCTTGAGCTCGACGATCTCGTCGTCGAGCTTCATCCGCCCGCTCCCGCGCACGACCACGTACACCTCCTCCTGCTTCTCGTGCGTGTGGCCGTAGGGAAAGCGACAACCGGGCGGGACGCGCTGCAAGCTCAGGCCGGACTGTTCGAGCTCGAGCGCCTCGGTCGCCAAGCGGAACTCCAGGTCCGGCGCGCCGTCGAAGTTGGACCCGACATCCTCCAGGTCCTCCTTGAGGTTCCTGAACGTGAACGGCACGGCCGCAATCCTACGGTGCCCTGGCTGGGGTCTCGGTGGCGCGAGGGGATCGCGCTCCTCGAATCGGCATCGGCCGACGGGCTTGAGTGGCAGCCGATTGGTCCTCATGCGGGACCTACCAGGCCCCACTAACCGAAACCTGCGCCGGCATTGAACCTCCGGTCACGAAGCGCGGTAATACGCGACTAAGAGCACCTCCGCCTGGGGAGGGGAGGCACGTGCTCCGTTGTTCCATAGCCGAGCTACAAGGAGGAGATCATGGAACAGCAATCGACCCAGGCGAAAGGTACGACCCGTCGTTCGCTCTTGGTCAGGGGAGCCGCGGTGGGGGCAACCATCGGCGCGGGGGGACTGTTGGCCGAGGCGTCACCGGTCTTCGCAAATCACGGCCTCACACGTAAAGACGCGGACATTCTCCGCTTCCTGGCCGCCGCGGAAATCATCGAAACCGATCTGTGGCAGCAATACAACGAGCTCGCCGGCATCCAGGACAGCGAAGTCCCCGGCGGAAGCGGGAACCCGGCGTACCACGACGCCGTCGCGGTGCTGGACGAGGACATGGACCAGTACATCCACGACAACACCGACGACGAGATCAGCCACCACACGTTCCTCAACGCCTACCTCAAGGCGCACGGCGCGGAAACGGTCAACCTGGACGAGTTCCGCACCCTGCCGAGCAGCAAGGCGACCGGCGCCCAGCAGATCGGACGGCTGACCAACCTGATGCAGCTGACCGTCAACACCAGCTTCTGGACGCGCTACCGCAGCGACTCACAGAACCCAGACCTCGGCGACACCCTTCCGCAGGCCGTCCCGGATCTCGCCGTCGGTCAGCATCCGGCGATTCCCCGAGACGATGGCGACCTGACGCCCAAGAAGCACCTGCAAGCGATCGCAAACACGGCGGGGTTCCATTTCGCGTGGGTCGAGCAAGGCGGCACCAGCCTCTACGCGGCGCTCGCGCAGCGGGTCACCCACAAGGAGGTGCTGCGCATCCTGCTCAGCATCGGCGGCAGCGAGATCATGCACTTCCAGACCTGGCAGGACAAAGCCGGCAACGCGCCCGCGCTGACCGATCCGAAGACCGGGTTGGTGTTCCCGGACCTCAACGCCGACGGCGAACTGACGCAGACCAACCTGATCATGCCCGAGCCGACGCCCTTCCTCGATCGCAAGTTCCCGATCGTCTCGATCATTCGGCCCACCGAGACGAAGGGGGCGGCGATGGGCGCGGCCAAGGCCTTGACCGCCGATGGGCTGTTCATCGGCCAATCGCCGGAGTTCTTTGCCGCCCTACAGGATCTGGCAAAGGCGGCAGACGCGGCCCGACACGGGGGTCATGGCCATCACGGGGGTCATCGCCATTAGCGTGGCGTTGAGAACCAGGCGCGGAAACCGTTAGCTGCGGCGAGCTCAGGGCCGGCGTTACGGCCCTCAGGCCCAGCGCCGCATCTAACGCGATGAATTAAGGGCTGCCGGAGCCGACCGCGAAGGTGTCGCTCCCGCGCCGTTGAGGCTGCCTACTCCCGCACCCCGGCGGCTTAGCAGGGGCTTCGTGGAGTAGCGGGGGCCCGATTCGTCTCTCACTACCACCCACGGATCGTCGAGCGTGTGCGCCTGGCAGTGTGACCAGCATTCAAGGGCCTCGCACGGCCACACAGCACCGACGTTGGTCAGCGAGCCACCGCGAACAGCCGCCAGCTGCCGGGCACGCCCTTGAGTTCGTGCTCACCCCGATCTTGGAAATCGATCTCGGACCCCGCCACCAAGTCCTTGACCGTGCTCGATACCAGCACCTCCCCCGGCCGAGCCTTCGCTGCCACGCGCGCGCCGATGTGGACCGCGACCCCACCGAGGTCGCCGTTCATGGCCTCGCACTCTCCGGTATGCAAGCCGGCACGCAGGTCGACGCCGAGTGGTCCAAGGTCGTCGATGACAGCCCGGGCACAGCGGATGCCGCGCGCCGGGCCATCGAAGGTCGCAAGGAAGCCGTCTCCCATGGTTTTGACCTCGTCCCCGCGAAAGCGCTCGAGACTCTGCCGGACGACTTGGTTGTGTCGCTCGAGCACGTCGCGCCAACGGCGGTCGCCAAGGTCGGCGGCCCGCCGGGTGGAATCGACGATGTCCGTGAAGAGCACCGTCGCCAGCACCCGATCGGGCTCGCGCACGGGCCGAGCTCCGGTCACGAATTCCTCGACCTCGTCGATGACGGCGTCACCGTCGCCCATCCATGGCCAGTGGTCGCCGCCGGGCAACTCGACGTACTTGGCACCCGGGATGTGCTCGGCTAGATACCGGCTGTGCTCCACCCGAACCCAGGTCTCTTCGACCCGATGGAGGATGAGCGTCGGCACCCGCAGGGAGGGCAGGAGGTCGCGGATGTCGAGGTCCCGCAGCCCAGCCATCATCTCCCGGGCGCTGCTGGGACTCGCGGCGAGGCGTTGCATGTGCGCGAACCACCGCCGGTAGGCCTCGTCCTCGGCGGCACTTGGGTTGACCCATCCCGCGACTGCGTCTGTTCCCCAACTGGCCTCTGTATCAGCGAGGATTTGGTCGAACATCTCCGGGGGCCAGCCCGTGGGGTAGTCGTCGGTCCGCACGATGCGCGGTGGAGCCGCGTACAGGATGAGATGCGAGACGCGTTCGGGGTCCCGGGCGGCGAAGAACGCGCTGTAGCTGCCGCCCTCCGACCAGCCCAGCAGCGCGCCGCGCTCGACTCCGGCGGCGTCCATCACGGCGCGCACGTCATCAGCTCGCTCCTCGAGGGTCGCGGCCGGGATCCGGTCGGAGAGGCCTGTCCCACGCTTGTCGAACAGGACGACCCGGAACCTCGAGGCAAGGCGTTCGAGGAAACGCGCGTAGTTGGGCTCCTCCCAATTGGCCTCAAGGTTCGAGATGTATCCGGGCGCCAGTACGAGATCGGTGTCGCCCGCGCCGAACACCTGGTAGGCGAGCGACACGTTTCCCGACTTCGTGTAGCGGATGTCCGCGGCCTGGTTCACGGTGCAGCACGGCCCAGTCGAATCACGAGGCGATCTTCCCACGTGACTATCTCGACGTTCTCCTGCGACATCGCCTATCCCTGCAGCCCGGCGGCTTCGAGGGTTCAGAAGTAGAGGACGGTGTTCCCCTCGGCGATCTTTGGCGGATCGACCGGCGCGGTCCCGTTCTCCTCGATCCACGCGGCTGCACGCTTCGAAGACTCATCGGTACCGGCTTTGTCCTGACAGACGGTGACGGTCCTACCGCCGTCGTCGGTGTGAAAGGCGGCGTAGCTGACGAAACCGGGCACGCCGCTGATCAGTTCCTTCACGTCCTCCTCGCGCTGCGCGAGGAGATCGAACAGTTCGGATGCACCCTGGCCGGAGTAGCTTCGAATGACCACGTACATGACGCCTCACTTTCTCTAGCTGCTTGCTCAGCCGACCATATCCGGCGTACGTACGTAGCGCGCTATCTCTTCGTTCTCCGGCGACATCGCCCGCGCAGTATCGCGCGGTAGGACGTCCCGCTGATAGCCCGTCGGCGGCAGCAGGAGATATCTCCGAGGCTCTCCGCGGCCTTCCGTTGGACTCCTGGATTGCTTCGAAGGGTCGGATAGCTACCTCAATCCAGGAGACCGCAGCAGGGCATCGGCTGAGCGTGAACAGGACGGGTCGGGAATGCAACCGGAGAGCCCGTCCTTAGTGCGTCGCAGCGAGATCCGATAGGTGGCCCGATACGTCTCTCGCTACCACCCGCGGATCGTCGAGCGGGTACGCCTGGCGGCGTGACTCGGCCCACCCCTAGTGAGAATCCGTTGGCAGCGTTACTCACCGGCAACGAGAGGAGGCCCGCGTCGGCGGGCCTCCTCGACTAGCAAGATGTGCAACTGAGGCGGTTCGGCCCGTCCCGGGGCTTGCCGACCGAAGGCAGAGTTGGTGCATCGCCGGCGAAGGCCAGGGCGGCCCAAGCCCGGCTCGCGCCCGGGCTTGCTGGTCGCCGCAGCCGCCGTGGCCCTAGCCGCTTGCTCCTTGGCCGCGGTGGCCGAGCCGGGGCCCAGCCGGCGAGGCGGGTGCGAAGCTCGCGCTCGAGGCAGACAGCCGGCACGGCACCTGGACCGGCGAGGAGGGTCAGCGCACTGGCGACTAGGACAACCGGGGTGGTCACCCGCCGGGTAATCAGGACCGAGCTCTCGCGGCCGTCTGCCATAGGGGTAGCCAACCAGCCGACTGTCAGAGCGCCCTGGCCAGGGCCTGGGAGTTAGCCAAGACTGTCTCGCTGTGCGCGAGCACGGGCAGACTCGATTCTTATGCGGCGCTCAGATTTCTCTCAGGAATCTCTCAGCCTTACGGAGCACCATGGAGTGGTGAGCGGGCCAGCTGCGCCGACTGACGACCTGCGCGTCCTTGTTGTCGACGACGAGGTCAACATCGCCGAACTGCTGCTGATGGCGCTGCGCTATGAGGGCTTTGTCGCTGAGACGGCAGGCAGCGGCAAGGAGGCCCTTGAGAGGTTCGACGACTTTCGCCCGCACCTGTTGGTCCTCGATGTCATGCTCCCTGACCTCGACGGCTTCGAGGTCGCCCGCCGCCTCGCCAGCCAGCGCAGCGGGGTGCCGGTCATCTTTCTCACGGCCCGCGATACGACCGAGGACAAGATCCGTGGACTGACGCTCGGCGGCGACGACTACATGACCAAGCCGTTCAGCGTCGAGGAGTTGATCGCTCGGATAAGGGTCATCCTGCGACGGATCGGCGTCGATGCACACGGGAGCGTCCTGGCCTTCGAGGACCTCGAGCTCGACGAGGAGACGCGCGAAGTCAGGCGCGGCGGAAGCTTGATCGAGCTGACCGACACCGAGTTTCGCCTGCTCCGTTACCTGATGCTTAACCCGCGGCGGGTTCTCAGTCGCGGCCAGATCCTCGATCATGCCTGGGACTACGACTTTGGCGGCGACGGTCGCGTCCTCGAGACCTACATCAGCTACCTACGCAAGAAGGTCGACCGCGACCAGGCGCCGCTGATCCACACCGTGCGCGGTGTCGGCTACGTCCTACGCCGCCCGAGGTCCTGAGATGTCGCTGCGCACCCGCCTGGTCTTGGCCCTGCTGGCCCTGGCCGCGATCGGCCTCGTGGTCCTCGACCTGGTCTCTTACACCGCCCTGCATTCCTATCTCTCCGACCGAGTTGACCAGCAGGTCGAGTCGGCGATCGGACCGGCGATCTTTGCCCTCGGCAATCCGATCGAGGGCCAGGGCTCGGGTCAAGCTGGTCAGTTCCCGCGCCCGCCCAAGGGGGTTAAACCGCCCGAGGGCGGGCCGCCGTTCGCCGGGGACGTCGGCGGCCCCGGCGGCCCGCAGCTTCCCCCCGGGACCTACGCCATCCGCCTGAACGGCCAAAACCAGGTCGTCCAGCGGGAGCTCTTCTCCTACGGGGAGAGCGGCCTGGCCAAGCCCGAGCTTCCGAGCCCGTTGCCGCTCTCACGCTCCGCGGCTGCACCGAGGCTGTTCACCGTGCCTGCTTCGGACGGCTCCTCACCCGACTTTCGCGCCATGGCTATTCGCGTCCCAGGGAGCCGGGGGACGATCGTCGTCGCCGTGCCGCTGCGCGAGCTGACCCAGACGCTTGACCGGCTGCGGACGATCGAGTTGATCGTCAGCGGCGCCGTGCTTTTGGCTTTGGGCGTTTTGGCCTGGTTAGTGATCAAGGCCGGGCTGCGGCCGCTCGAGCGCATGGGCAAGACGGCCGACGCGATCGCCGCCGGCGACCTCTCACGTAGGGTCGAGCCGGCCAATCAGCGCACCGAGGTCGGCCGACTGGGCTTAGCCCTGAATGGGATGCTCGGGCAGATCGAACTCGCTTTTGCCGAGCGAGAGGCCAGCGAGGAGCGCCTGAGGCGCTTTTTGGCCGACGCCTCGCACGAGCTGCGCACGCCGCTGAGCTCGATCCGCGGATACGCCGAGATCTTTCGTACCGGCGCGGCGCGCCAGCCTGAGCAGCTGGCTCAGGCCATGCGGCGGATCGAGGACGAGGCGGCGCGGATGGGCGGTTTGGTCAACGACCTGCTGGCCCTCGCTCGTCTCGATGAAGTGCGCGAGTCGCGGCGCGAGCCGCTCGATCTTGCCGCCCTGGCAAGAGGGGCCTGTGACGACGCCCGGGCCCAGGCGCCCGAGCGGAGGATTGCTCTCGAAGTCGAGGGGAGCGCCGAGATCCTCGGCGACCCCGAGCAGCTGCGCCAAGTCCTCAACAATCTGCTCGGCAACGCCCTCAAGCACACCCCAGCCGGGATCCCGATCGAGGTCTCGCTCTCAGGGAACGATCACTGGGCCACCCTGACCGTCCGCGATCACGGCCCGGGTCTCGAGCAAGGCGCGGAAGAACAGGTCTTCGAACGCTTTTGGCGCGAGGAGCCAGCGGGCCACAGCGACGGATCGGGCAGCGGCCTGGGGCTGGCGATCGTCGCCGCCATCGCCCAGGCCCACGGCGGGCGGGTCGAGGCAGCCAACGCTGCCGGCGGTGGCGCTCAGTTCACCGTGATCCTGCCCTCGCGCGCCGCCGCCGAAGAGCCGGCTCCGGCCTAACTCTCACCTTTTTCTCAGCCTGCTCTCGCGGCCTTCTCGGACTGGCCAGCTTTGATGGCCCGGCCCGGCGGCTGCCAACGGCGATCCCCTCCCTATCTGCCGGCGGCATCGCCGGGCCGAATAGCAACGAACGAGAGGACCGATTTTCAACATGTTCTACCTCCGCTACATCTGGTCTGAGCTACGGCGTCGTCGCGGCCGGACTGTTTTCACCGCGCTTGGGCTCGGCGTCGGCGTTGGCCTGGTGGTCACGGTCAGCGCCCTGTCAAGCGGGCTCGACCAAGCCCAATCGAAGGTCCTCGAGCCGCTGACCGGCGTCGGTACCGACATGTCGGTCACCCGCCCGATCCAGATCACCGGATCGGGCGAGAACCAAAGCTTTGCCCCCGGTCAGGGCCCGCAGCTCTCCCAAAAGGAACAGCGCGAGCTGCGACGCGAGAACGGGGGCGGCCAATTCGACCTCAACAAGCTCGGCAACCCCGGCCAGCACTTCTCGACGACGACCTTCATGACCACCAACCTCAGCTTTCCGGCCAAGGAGGCCAAGAAAATCGATGGCATCGACGGGGTGGCCGGAAGCTCCGGTGGGCTGACCCTGAACATGATCCACCTGGCGGGGACGGTGCCCGACAGCTCCAGTCAGTCGCAGGGTGGGTTCGGCGCTCCTCCAGGCGGCGCCGGCGGTCCCGGGGGCAACGTCAACTTCCAGCCGGTCTCGGTCTCGGGGGTCGATACCGCCCATTCCGACATTGGCCTGATTACCCCTAGTCAGATCACCAAGGGCGACTACCTGGGCCGGGGCGAGGCCCACCAGGCGGTGCTCTCACAAACCTACGCCGATCAGGAGAACCTCTCGGTTGGCGACCAGGTCAAGGTCGGCGACAAGAAGTTCAAGGTCGTTGGCATCTCGGCCGCGCCGCTTGGTGGCACCTCCTCAGACGTCTACGTCCCGCTCAAGGTGCTGCAGAAGCTCTCTGATCGCAAGGGCCGGATCAACACCCTCCAGGTTCGAGCGACCAGCTCGGACGAGGTCGCCTCGGTGGCCAGCGCCATCAAGCAGACCTTCAACGGCTCGCAGACGACCACTTCCCAAGACCTGGCCAAGCGCGTCTCGGGCTCCTTGGTCGACGCCAAGAACCTCTCCTCAAAGCTCGGAACCGCTTTGGCCGTCGTCGCCCTGGCGGCGGCCTTTTTGATCGCCAGCCTGCTGACCCTGGCCTCGGTCAACAAGCGGACCCGTGAGATCGGAACGCTCAAGGCCGTCGGGTGGCGCCAGTGGCTGGTCGTCCGCCAGATCAGCGGTGAATCGGTGGCCCAGGGCCTTCTGGGCGGAGCCGTCGGCGCCGCTGTCGGCATCGCCGGGGCGTTGGCGATCGATGCGCTCGGGATCACCCTCAAGGCGACGGTGGCCTCGCAGTCGAGCGGCTTCGGACCGCCCGGCGGCGGGCCGTTCGGCCAGGGCCAGGTGACCTCCGGAGCCAGCTCGGTGGCTTTGAACGCCCCGGTTGACGCGGGAGTGCTGTTGCTGGCCATGGCCCTGGCTGTCCTGGGCGGACTTGTCGCCGGAGCGGTCGGCGGCGCCCGGGCAGCGCGCCTGCGCCCGGCCGAGGCCCTGCGGAGTGTCGAGTGAGCAAGCGGCAAACGACAAAGGAAGCGAGAATGAACTTGACCACAGTCAACGCAAATAGGGGCCAGGATCCGCTCCTCTACGAGCTGCGCGGAGTGCTAAAGAGCTACGGCAGCGCCGAGGCCACGGTCCGCGCTGTCGATGGCATCGACCTGACCATCGTCAGGGGCGAGTTCGTCGTCATCGCCGGTCCCTCGGGCTCGGGCAAGTCGACGCTGCTCCAGCTGCTCGGCGCCCTCGATCGACCGAGCGCGGGCACGATCAGCTTCGAGGGCCGCAACCTCAGCAGCCTCCCGGATGTCGGCCTGGCCGAGTTGCGCCTGCGCACGCTCGGTTTCATCTTCCAGCAGTTCAACCTGATTCCGACGCTGACCGCGCTTGAGAACGTCGAGGTCGCCCTGGCCCCGACCAACCTCGAGGCAACAGCGCGCGCGCAGCGGGCTAAGGAGCTTCTGGAGCGCGTCGGGCTCGGCGCACGCGCCGAACATCTGCCCTCGCAGCTCTCCGGTGGTGAGCAGCAAAGAGTGGCCATTGCCCGCGCCCTGGCCAACGAGCCGGAGGTCCTGCTGGCCGACGAGCCGACCGGCAACCTCGACTCAAAGACCGGCGATGCCATCCTGGCCCTCCTCTATTCGCTCTGGGAGGAGACCGGAGTGACCGTGGTGCTGATCACCCATGATCAGGCGATCGCCGGAACGGCGCCCAGGGTCTTGCGCCTCGCCGATGGCCACGTCGTCGCCGAGGAGCTCCCCCGCGCCGATACGACCCCCGACCTGGCCTCGACCAGCGAGCGATGATCGCCAAACGAAAGCGTCTCCTGGTTGCTGCCGGGGCGGCGGCAATCGCCCTGGCCGGCTGCGGCGGGTCTGGCGGGACCACCAGCCCGACGGTCGACGCCGCTGCCCTGCAGCAGTTTCAATCGTGCCTCAGCCAACATGGAGTCACGCTGCCGCAGGGCGGCCCCCCGCCGAGCGGGGGTGCACCACCGAGCGGCGGCTTCCCCGGCCAGGGACAGGCTTCCAGTAGGAAGATGCAGCGGGCCATGCAAGCCTGCCAGCAGTACGCCCCTCAGGGGCCGTCGGGCGGCTTTCCCGGAGCGCCACCGAGTCAGTAGCGGCCATCCCTCGCTCGTACCTTGGGGGAAGCCGGAAGCCGGCCGGACGATTCCGATCGCCACGCCGACACCCAGCCGAGTCGAAACTCATGTCGAGGCGTCCGCAGGCGTCCCCCGCGCCCCCATCGCCCCAAAGATCGGCTCCTCACCCCGCCCGCCGGTAGCGGATGTGCGTGGCAAGCGGAGAGTGGAGCACCTCGACCGGCTCGAACCCGAGGGACTCGACTCCGTCGAACAGCCGCTCGCCAGACCCGAACAGGACGGGGACCACGTCGAGCGTGAGTTCGTCGATCACTCCGGCGGCGAGCGCCTGACGGACGGTCGAGGCGCCGCCCGCGATGTCGATGCCATCCTCGCCGGCCGTCTCATTCGCCTGCGCGTAGGCGGCCTCGAAGCCCTGGGTGACGAAGTGGAAGCTCGTGCCGCCCTCCATCTCGATCGGCTCGCGGGCGTGGTGGGTGAGCACGAAGACCGGCGCGTGGTAGGGCGGCTCGGAGCCCCACCATCCATCCCAGTCCTCATCCCACTCGCCGCGGATCGGCCCGAACATGTTGCGGCCCATGACGTAGGCCCCGCGCGGTCGCATGAGCCAGCGCTCTGCCGTCGCGTCGGCGTCGTTCGCGCGCTCGTCGCCGAGGTGCCAGCTATGGACCTCCCTGCCGCGCTTCCCCAGCGGATTCTCCCGGCTCTGGTCCGGCCCGGCGACGAAGCCGTCGAGCGAGATCGACATGTGGCAGGTGGTGTCCGGCATCGGCTCCTCCAAGTAATTGCGATTTGCAAGCGTCGGCACCGTACCGTCCAGCTAGCGCTTGCTCTCCGCGTCGACGGCGCGGGCGGGATTCGCTGCCTTCGCAGGACGCCGCCGGCGACGCTTCCGGAACGTGGACCGGCAAGACGTACGCCCCGAGGCTCGGAAGGACCTTCCGTCAAATTTCGATTGCCACAGGAGTCGGATAGCCCCTCCGAACCACGAGCGTCGGGAAGGTCCCGGAACGGCTCCGATGCTCGAACGCACGGGGATGTAACAACCCGGCGCCCGCCCGGATGAATCTTCGCCGCGTGCCTGGTTCTCGGGAGAACGAAGAAAGCCCGCTCATTTGCGGGCCTTCTTCCGAGTAGCGGGGGCAGGATTTGAACCTGCGACCTCCGGGTTATGAGCCCGGCGAGCTACCTGACTGCTCCACCCCGCGGCGGACAGAGGATGTTAGCGCCGTCGGCATCGAGGGGCGCAGGTGCGGTCGAGACTGAGCGGAACCGCCCACTGCCTCGGAACCACGCAGGCCGGCGGGGAGCGAGCCCAGTTGTGCAGCCATGTGGTGCACAACTGGGCTCGGTTGCGCATGGGCGCTCGCCCAAATCCCTCTTGCGGATCGCTGAAATCGCGCAATGATGTGGGTCGTGTCTCTGGTGGCTCAGCCTGGGACGCCGTTCTCGGTCCCCTACTTCGTCCATCTGATCCTCTGGCCGATGCTGGTCGTATGGACGGGGTTCCTGCTTCGCCGCCGCCGCTCGCGCGGGTGGCCGTGCTCCTGGCGGTTCGGCATCGCCCTGGTGCCGGCCTGCTTCTTCACCGACGCGGCAGCGCTGCTCGCGGCCATCAAGTGGCCCAGCCACGCCTCGACGTCGTTCGTCCTCACGCTCCTCTGGCTCGCGGCGCTGTTCAGCATCACTTCCTACTTCGCCCTTCGCACCCCGGACGACGGCGGGGGCGAGGGCGGCGAGCCCGACGAGGACCTCCCCGACCCGCCCTGGTGGCCCGACTTCGAGCGCGACCTGCGCGACTACGTGCGCCGCGGCCCACAGCCACCGGCGCGCCCGCCGCGGATCCCCACCGGCGCGAAGTAGCTGGGGCCGGGGCCGCCCTGCGTGCGCCGCCTACGGGTTGGGCCCTGGGAGCTGCGGGGTGTTGTGGGCGGACGACAAGAGAAACGCGACCAGGATCGCGAGGCTCGCGAGCCCGACGATCCCGACGACCAGGCCGGCGC
>JBOGZC010000064.1:0-21183 GCA_050697075.1 Solirubrobacterales bacterium
TCACGGGCTATCTCGACTGTTACTGAATCATTCGCTATTGCCAATCATCGCTCGGGAGGATACTTTGGTCAAGGGCGTTCTTGATTGTTTCTATGGAACCAGTGACACACGGAGGTGCACCAGATGACCACGCAGGGCAGACCGCCGGGATCCGCTGATGTCGCCGAGCAGCGTTTGCTGAGGATCGAAGATATCGCGGAACGCCTGGCGGTCTCGAGGAGCATGGCCTGGAAGCTGATCGCGCAGGGTCAGCTCCGGTCGATTCGAATCGGTCGGTCGGTGCGCGTCAGACCCAGCGACCTTGAGGCATATGTCGCCGATGCCCTCCGGGAGGCATGAACGTGTCGTCCCGACGTGATGCCAGTCGCTGCAACATAGGCCAACGCGGCTGGCCACCCGCCGCCTGACGATGCCCTGGCAGAAGCTCAGCGATGACTTCTGGAGATCACCCGACCTCGCCCTGTGCGGTGGGCGGATCGTCGAGGTCGCCGGCGTCTGGGTGCTGGCGCTGTCGTGGGTCGGCGAGGCTCAGACCGGAGGTTTCGTCCCCGAATTCCAATTGTTCCGTTTGTGCGGTCGTGACGTCACCGCGGAAGGCGAGCTGTTGGTCCGCGTTGGCCTCTGGGACCTAGCGCCGGGTGGTATCCAGTTCCACAATTACTTCAAGCACAATCTCACCGCAGAGCAGATCTACGAACGTCGGACCGCTCGCGAAAACGGCGCCAGGATCGGCGGTCTCGCCAGGCACGCTTCCGCTGAGCGGGATGGTCAGGGCCGCTTCGTTCCCAGCAGCCCCAGCGCACTCGACCAGCCAGACGCTGGAGAGGCTGGACCAGCCGAACCAGCGCCCGAACCAGCGATACCTCCAGCGTTCGAGCCAGCCCCGTTCCCCGCTCCCCGTGGTCCGACTCCAGAGGCGCCGTCACCCGCGCCCGCACCCGCTGGTGCGCGTGTGGCAGCCGCCCTTGACGAACGGGGCGTCCGGGTTCGGCGCAACAGCCATTGGGACATGCTGCTCGAAGCGATCGAGCGGAGAGGCGAGGATCGCGTCGTCGAGGTCATCGAGGAGATGCCGCTGGTCGAGTCGTTGCGACAAGTGGCCTTCGACGTTGCCAGGCTACTTGACGAGGAGGCTTCGGCGCAGAACGCCGCAGCGGCGAAGATGCCCATCGGTGGGCATCGAGCAAAGGGCGAGGACTCGGTGGAAGAGACCCTAGCCCGGATGATCATGACGGCCGCGGGGCCCGACTATGCCGACCAGGCCGGCGATGTCCCGGGCGCGGTCAGGGCGCTCATGCAAGAGTTCGGCGTCCGACCGGTAGCTGACGCCATCAGGCGGGTCACGGTGGCCTTCAAAGGTGGGGCACCGAGAAGCTATCTTGAGCGCGCGCGAGCCGACGCCCCAGGCGACGGAGATGGCAAGTTGGACCGGCCATGACTCCTTGAAGGGATCGAGTAGAGCCGAGTGGTGCGCGAGCGCCCGACCGACCGAGGCCCATCATGTCGTTCTCGTCGTGCCTGACGAGGTCGAAAGTCGGTCTGGATCGGGCAATCCTGCAGAACGAGGTCCGGCACCGGTGCCTACCGTGACTTCGTGGCTCGCCCGCCCTGAACCTCTCGGCGATACCGGTCGATCTCCTCGTCCGTGACAAGCCAGTCGCGCCCGACCTTGAAGGCGCGTAATCGGCCGCGATGAACCTGGGCCCTCAGGGTCGAGTGGTCAACGCCGAGGACTGCCGCGGCCGCGGCCAAGCCCAGCGGCAGCGTCTGATCATGCATATACGCTAGCGTGCATTCCATTGCCATCCACGTCTAGCTACGCTGGCGTGCATGACCGTGAGCACGCCGAGCGCTCGCGCGGCGACATCTGGGCTAGACCGCCCGTTCCAATCGGCTCCGCCGTTTCGACGCGAGCCGTTCGTGGTCGCGGCGCTGCTCGAGTTCGGCCGCGCACTCGAATCAGGACGGCTGGCGCCTTCTGAGGCCGCTGAGTCACTCCTCCGACGCGATCCATTCGCGCTGCTTCTCGCGATCCTGCTCGACCAAGGGGTCCCAGCGGAACGCGCCTTCCAGGCGCCTGAGACCTTGCATGAGCGCCTCGGGCATCTCGACCCCTGGAGAATGGCCGGCGATGAGCCGAGTGTATTGAGGGCCATGACCGCCCGACCGATGCCCTATCGGTTTCCTGCGGTCGGGACGCGTTGGATCGTCCGGGCAGCGCGTCGCGTTTCGGACGAGCTCGATGGCGATGCGAGCCGGCTTTGGGCGGATCGGCCGACCGCTCGGGCCCTTCAGGCTCGGTTTCGAGCGTTCGATGGCATCGGCCAGAAGAAGGCCGCCATGGCGGTCGAGATACTAGCCCGCGACCTTGGCGTCCCGCTCGACGAGATCAGCGGGAGCGATGTCGCGGTAGACGTCCACGTGAGGCGCGTCTTTCTACGGACCCGTTTGAGCGCGAGCGACTCAATCGACGACATCGTCCGCGCTGCCCGTGAACTGCATCCGCTGCGGCCAGGCGAGCTCGATGTTCCTGTCTGGATGATCGGTCGCAAGTGGTGTCGTCCTCGGTCGCCGAGGTGCTCGTCATGTCCAATCAGCTGGGCGTGCCCATCATCGACGGCGTATCCGCACTGAGCCGAGGATCTGGTCTCGCTTCGTACAGCCGCCACATTCACCGCAAGGAAACGGGCTCCGGTGGCACGAATAGGAGCCGGCGAGGACGTCTCGGGTAATCCCCGACGCTTCGATCAGGGCTTCGGTAGTTAGCGCGAGTGCTGGCGCCAAGATATGGATGCCACCCTCCTGCCCCGAAATCAAGGCGTCCAGCGACTGAAGGAACCAGGCCGTACCGTCGCGATGGACGTCGCCGTCGCTGGCGACGGTGCCGATCAAGACCTCGTTGCACCCGTTGCCGAGAGCCCAAGCGCTCGTGAACGTGGCCAGCAGCTGGTTGCGATAGGGCCACCACACCTCCCCCGGCGGCTTCGTCGGCGCACTGGGTCCACGCAGCAGATCCTCACCCACTGGCGCGCAGTCAACGGAGAGGGACGAAAGGGTTCGATGAACCTGGAGGGCGACCCGCTCTGCCGCCCGTCGCTCTGCCGCCGCGGGCTTCTGCCCGTAGTCGATGAAGAGCAGGGCCTCCGGCTCGAGCCAGTGGGCGATCGCGGTCGAGTCCATGCCCCCCGATAACAGAAGGACGCGGCTCACGAGCCCATCGCGCGCCAGACCGATCGATAGACGGCTGTTGAGAGATCGTCGGTAATCTCGACGCCGGACCCCGCAAGCATCGTCAGATCCTCGGACCGCTGGGGGTCGAGGTACGCCACCACGGGCTTTCCGCATCGCACGGCGTACCCGATCTCGAAGATAGTGCCGGCGTCGAAACCGTCGACAAGTGCCAGGACCGCGCCAGATCGGTCAATTCCGTCAAGGTCTCTCCGGGCGACCTCGGGACCCCCGCGCCCCACATCGTGCAGAGGTGAAAAGGGGACCGCGCCGATGTCGACCAGAGCGCGCCGAACAAGATCGACCAGCCACTCCTGCCCGAGCCCGAAGAATGGGCTGGCCAGATAGACCGTCGGCGCCTCGCTGAACTCGCCGAGGGCTGGTGCAGGCTCATCCCCGAGCGCGGGTTCGCCCACCGAACTTACTACCTGAGAGGTGTACGCGGAGGCCACCCGTGCGGCCTCCACTGCATCCGCGTCCTTGATGCCGAACACATACGCGAATGCAGCTGAGAACACGTCCCCGGACCCGATCGGATTCACCCGCTGGGTCGGTCGAGGCCCGACAAGCACCTCCCCCTTATTCGTGATGACGCGCACCCCTCGGGCGCCTGATTTCACGACGATCGCCTGGGCCTTGGTGGAAGCCAACAGGAATCCGGCCGCCTGGGTGGTGTCGGCAGAGCCCCCCAGTCGCCTAATCTCTCGTTCGTTCGCGACGACCGCCAGTCGCTTGTGGTGTGTCTCGCCGCTCGGCAGCGCCCGCGACTCGCCTTGCGGATCCAAAATCAAGGCCGCGCACGACAAGTCGACTTGTTGATCACGTTCAAGCATGCCGAACCGAAGGACGACGTCGTCCGTCGCGGTGATCGGACCCAGTAATCGCGCGTCCATCCCATCGATCGCGGGCGGCGACAGCGGCGTGAAGTAGTTGAACGTCACCGGCGAGTCACGCGGAACGGCGTGCGCCTTGATGCCGAAGACGCCCGTGACGGCAGCGAAGTCCACCATCTCGCTCTCCGACACCGACGTGTGGAGCCGAAGGTCGGGCACGGCTCGGCGCAGCGCGATTGCTGCCCGCAGCCCGGATCCTCGGAGACGACGGTCGCGGGGGCGCACACAGCCCTCGGAATACGATCCCCCGACGACGATCATGTCGCGCTAATGCGCACCCTCACATAGGCTCCGTCGAGCTCAAGAACAACGGCCATGAATGCTTGTCCGGCGCGCAAGCACTCGACGAGGCGCGACAGTCTTCCGCCGGACGCAACGGACCCTGCGCGTTCGGTTCCGACGAACGCCGCTGGATACCGGTTCTCCACGAGCGCGACCGCCAACGCCTGGGCCGGAGCAACGCTCGCCAGAACCTCGAGAACGACGTCGACCAGGACGACCTCGAGGTCGAGCTGATCGCATGGCACAACTCGCGGCGGTAGATCGGGTTCTGGATTCCCGCGTCCCGTCATCGGTCCTTCCTCCGAGCCTGGTACAGCATGACGGTAACAGTCCCCACCTGCGGACGCGGGCGGGACGCTCAGTCGCGGCTTGCCATGGCGGCCGGCGCGCTGCCGGTCAGCTGGAGGCAAGCGCGAAACAGGGCGATTCCCTGCACGCGGTCGCGGCCGAGAGTGTCGATCCTGGCGCCGCCGACCGTCAACGTCACGGGTAGCGGGCCCTCTGTAGGGTCGCCCTCGCTTTCGAATCGCAGGGCGGTGACCCGCGCCCATGGCTCGATGACGATTCGCAGCTGCGGGTCCGAGTCCTTCATCGGGTTCGGGTCGACGGTGATGGTCACCGTGGCGAATCCCACCGACGTGGCGGCCCAGAGGGTCACCGTGTGCCGGCCGTCGGTCCCCGTGGGGACAAGACCCGACCCGATGGCGACCGGGTCCTCGTTCAGGCTGATGAGCTCCGGCAGCGTCTCGGCCGCCTTGTGACGCGCCCAGCCTTCCGTTGTTCCGGCAGGGCCACTGTCGGCCCATTGCGACATCTTCATGGCGCTCGTTCCCTCCCATCGTGACCGCGTATATGCGCTGAAAACGCTCGGCCGTGGCCCAGGGAAATGGTAGGCCTGGCCGCCGCCACAAGACGTGTGCGGGCCCCGGACGCACGCCCGGGGCCCGTTGAACGCCGACTAGGGTGACTACGCGCTAGCGGCCTCGGCGGCCAAGACCTCAGGGGCCTCCTGAGCCTTGTCGGTCGCGATGCCCGCCACGTGCTTCGGGCCGGGCAAGGCATCGATCGTGTCGATCAGGGCCTTGGCCTTGGCGACCTTCTCCGGCGGCGCGGCCTTCGCCGTCCGCGTCTCCTTGGTCGCCGCCGTAGCGGCGGGCGTGGCAGCCTTCGCGGCAGGTGCCTCCTCAGCCGTCGGCTGAGCGGCGTCGACGCGGGCCTTCGCGCCGCGGGCGAGGCCCTTGACGTACTCGCGCCAGTGGGTCGTACACATCCGGCCCAGGCCGTCCTTCTGGCTGGGCTGTTTCGGGAAGTCGGCGATCGGGGCTTCATGCGCCTCGATCCCGAACCTCGCTGAGCCGACGCATCTCCGCATCTCGGTCATGGCCATCCTCCGTTCGCTCGCGCTCGCCCACCTGGCGGTCGCCGGCACATCCATCACTCGGCTTGCGCTTTGATGCAAGGCGGAAGGACGACAAGGGGGCCAACAAGAGGGCGGTGCGTAGGCTCTCGGGCATGCACCTGACCCGCGCCGCGGCGCTCTCGCCCGAGGGATTCCGTGCGGACGGCCGTCGTAAGGGGGGGCGATAAGGGCCCCGCTCGTAGGGTCACGAGACAGCCATGACCACCCAGCTCCCGACTCTCAGCGTCGAACTCGTTCCCATCGACGATCTCCGCCCCGACCCGGCCAACCCCTGGCAGATCGGCGCAGAGGAACTCGAGGCGCTCGAGCGCAGCCTGCGCCAGTTCGGCTTCGTCCAGCCGGTCCTTGCCCGGCGGGACGATCGGACCGTCATCGGCGGCCACCAGCGGCTCGTCGCCGCTCGCCGCCTCGGGCTCACCAGCGTGCCCGTGACCTGGCTCGACGTCTCCGTCGAGCAAGCACGCCTCCTCGGCCTCGCGCTGAACAAGATCTCGGGGACGTGGGACGACGCCCTCCTCGCCCGACTCCTCGCCGACCTGCAGGCGACGTCCGACCTCGACGTGTCGCTCTCGGGCTTCGGCGAGGACGAGGTCGCGGAGCTGCTCCGCAGCCTCGAGGTCCGCGAGAAGCGCGAGCGCACCGAGGCCTTCGACCTCGAGGAGGCTCTCGAAGAGGCGCGCCGAGCCCCGCGCACGAAGCGCGGCGAGGTCTGGGCCCTCGGGACCCATCGTCTCGGCTGCGGCGACTCGACGGATCCCACGGACGTGGCGAGGGTCCTCGACGGCGCGACACCGACCCTGCTCGCCACCGACCCGCCCTACGGCGTCAGCCTCGATGGCAGTTGGCGCGACGGCGTCTACAACGGCCTGGGGCCCGCCGAGCGGACGTACCTGCGCCTCGATGGCCCTCCAGCGGCTGAAGACGCCACACGCGCCACCGGTGAGGCCACACGGGCCATCGGTGGCGCCCACGGGCGCCGCGCCGGCCACCGCAACACGACGCTCTCCGGCGATACCCGGGTCGACTGGAGTGAGGCGTTCGCCCTCGTCCCGTCTCTCACCGTCGGCTACGTCTGGCACGCGGGGATCCACGCGGCCGAGGTCGCCGCGGGACTCACCGGCATTGGCTTCGAGATCGTCGCCCAGGTCATCTGGGACAAGGGCCTCTTCGCCATGGGCCGCTCCTGGTACCACTGGGCCCATGAGCCCTGCTGGGTGGTTCGCAAGCCCGGCGCGAAGGCGCCGTTCCGCGGTTCCCGCGACCAGGCCACGATCTGGCGGGTGCCCTCCCCGAAGATGATCATGGCCGGCTCGGTCGAAGCGAAGCAGGACCACCCGACGCAGAAGCCGCTGCTTCTGTTCGAGACGCCGATCCGTAACCATCTCAAGGCGGGCGACGCCGTCTACGACCCATTTCTCGGATCGGGGACCGCGCTCATCGCGGCCGAGCGGACCGGCTGTGTGTGCTACGCGATGGAGATCGACCCGCTCTGCGTCGAGGTCGCCCTGCGGCGCTGGGAGCGCTTCAGCGGCCAGGAAGCTGTGCGGCTCGATGGCTAGCCGCGTCTGGCCGCACGTCAAGAGCGGCGCGCACGGTGGCTCGCGAGTACGCGATGATGACCGCCGGGAGGTGCTGGATGCCCAGCGATCGGGTCCGACTGTTGACGATCCAGACGATGCAGCAGAACGCGCTGCCGGTGCTCATCGAGCGCGCCGGCGGCCAGGTCGAGATCACCGTCAAGGAGTTCGAGGCGATGGCCGCCAGGTACGGCGGCCTGGGGCACCTCACGATGCGCAGCGAGGTGGTCGTTGCCCAGGGCTCCGGCGACGCGAAAGCGCTGCGCCTGACGCTGCTCGACACCGAGCCACCGAAGGAGCCCGTCAACTAGGCCGAGCGCGCCTTCGATGGGCGGACCAGTTCGATCGGCGCCTCGCCCGCGAACCGAACGGAGATCTCCAACTCGCCGCCGAGCCCCTCGACGTAGTCGCGCAGGAGCTCGAGGAACAGCCCCTCCGAGCGCTCGGCCGGCGACGCGTGCGGGATCCGGACGGTGACCGGACCGCGACTCGACCGGCCATCATGACTTTCGCGCTGTTCGGCGATCGCGGTCATCACCGCGGTGGCATCGCGGTAGGCCCGCACGCGGGGTTCGTTCAAATCCCGGACCTGTCGGACCTGGCTCCATGGTCTGTGTCCGCTCATCGCCAAAAGAGTAACGCGACCGATGGCTGAGCCCGGGCATCCCAACGCGCCTGGGCTCGAGTTGTTAGTAACGTCGCGCCGCGAGACGGAGCTCGCCCTGCTGATCCTGCGCAGTCGCCGGCGCGACCCATGCGCCGAGCGCGTTGCAGCGGAACTCGATCGCCGCCGGACCCCGGCCGAGCTCGCCGCGATCTCCGAGGGTCAAGCGGACACCATCTTGGGCGTGATCTCGGCCGTCCTGGATGGCCTCGAGCTGACCGTCGACGAGCGCGAGCGGGCGACGAGGATCGCGGTCGAAGAGCTCAGCCGGGCCGCGAACGAGGAAGCGCGGTGACTCCGGCCTCGAGGCCCAGTTTGGCCCGACACTATGGCCCCATCGTGGGCGGCTACCAACGGCTCGCGCCCTGCAGAGCTAGCCGATGGTAGGCCGCGGCTGCACGTTCCAGCCCCCGAGTGGGCGCCGGTGTGGGGCGACGTCCCTGCGCGATGGACCGTTCTGCTTCTGGCATGCCCCCGAGCGGGAAGAAGAGGCCGCCGAGGCCCGCCGGCTTGGCGGCCTGCGGCGCCGGCGGGAGAAGACCGTCTCGGGTGCCTACGACTTCGCCGGGCTCGGCTCGGTCGAGTCCATCCGGCGGATCCTTGAGATCGTGACGATCGACACCCTCGGTCTCGAGAACTCGATCGCGCGCGCCCGGGCCCTCATCGCGGCCACGATGGCCGCGACGAAGCTGCTCGAGGTCGGCGAGCTCGAGGACCGCCTGGGGGCGCTGGAGGCCACGCTCTCCAGGACGAACGCCATTGGCGCTACCCTCGAGCACGAAGCCGCGTGACCGTCGGGCGCCGCATCGCCAAGCTCGAGCAGGCCCTCCCGGCAAAGGCCGCGACGCTCCTCTGGCTCGCCGAGGCGCACGAGTTCGGCTCGCTCGTCGCCTACGCCGCCTGGCTCGTCGAGCAGCCGGCGTCGGTCGCCCCGTTCGAGCGGGTGCCAGCACAGGCGCGAGCCGCCACCCTCGCGGCCCTACGCGGCCAGCCCAGGCCGGTGGTATGGGAAGCCCAGCGCCAAGCAGTGCGCGACGCGGTCTTCCTCATCGAGCTGGTCCTGCGGCTCAACTCCGAGGCCGACGAGGCCTGGAGGTTCGCGGGCTCCCGCCACGCCGCGCTGGTTTGGGAGGGCCGGGCGATTCGCCTGAACGCTTCGACGGCGACCCCTGGCCGGTCCCGGCCGAGGGGTGCCGCGCCCTTCCCTACGGCCGCTCCGTGGCAGGGCGGATTGACCAGCCTCGTCGCCCATGTCGACCTTGTCGAGGCGACGCGCCGACGCCTCGAGGGTGAGTACTTCGACGGCGCCCCGACTCTTTTCCCGGATCTCGCCGACGCGTGGCAGCGGCTGCGCGAGGGGGTCGATGGATTAGCAGGCTCGCGCGACATGATCGAGCGTAAATCGGCACCTCGGCCGAAGATCGACCTGCGCCGAGTGACCAGTGGAACTCGCGAACGCGGACCCGAGGAGGCGGCGTGGTTGGTGGACGCTGCGCGAGCGGCGGCGCTGCAAACCCTCGGCGACACCGAGGCGGTGCGGAAGATCGCCGAGCGCCGGCTGCCGTTGATCGTGGCCGCCCGACCGCGAATCGCCCCGACGGGCATCGCCCCTCCTTCCCCGCCTGCCGTCGCTCGGCACGATCGTGGCCGTCAACGATAGAAAGGGGATCCCGCAACCTTGCCAACATGCGCGAGGTAGGCCGACGCCGAGGCACGCATTCGATCAGCCGATCCCTCGAAGGCGCCGCCCACCAGCAGTGGCCACCGCTCGCCCTGCGCGTCGAGCTCGGCCTTGATCCCGACCCAGTTCCCCACACCGTGCCGGGCTCGCCAGCTGAAAGCGCCGACCGGGGCCCAAGCGGTCTCCGTCATCGCCACGCTGTACGTCATAGAACACGAGGCCCAGCAGACACTCGAAGCGGTCGAACACGTGTTCGTAGCTGGCGTCGTCGAAGAGGAGACCCTCCAGCTTGTCGCGCAGCGCCGCGAAGAGCCGGTCGGACACGGGTGTGTGCCGGCGCTCCATGCCTGGCAGCGCCTGACCGATCCGTTGCTCCATCACGCCGCCCGGGTGCAGCACCAGAACATTGGCCCGCCACTCTTGGCGCTGCGGGATGCGCATGTGTGGCGAGGTCAGCAGCGGCGCCAAGAACGCCTCCCGGCCGCTAGTGACGGCACCCAGGCCGGCCGCGTACTCCACGATGAGCGCTGGGTACCGCGTGAGCCAAAGCCAGATATCTTGGCCGCGCGACTGGTCGACCGCGTTCGCCAGCCTGCCAACGACCTCGGCCGCTACGCGTCCCATATCGTGAGTGCCCCAGAAACCCATGACGGCCATCGCGGAAGCCAGGTCCGTAGCGATCGCCTCGTAGGCGTCGGCTCGCCGAGCCAACTCGGTCGCCGAATACGCTGTCGCGAGGTCGAATCCGGGATCCCTCATGGCCTCGATGGCTCGGCCAGCGTCGGCCTGCAAGGCATCGCGAAGCTGGGGCAGCTTGGTTGGGTCGCCGACAAAGCCGTGGATCTGATCCGTAAGGTCGCTCACGGCAGCAAGCCTACGTCTGCGCTATCGACTCATGCCAGACTTCGTCGATGCGGGTGTTCATCAGTTCGGTGCGGCGGGGCCTGGAGGCGGAGCGCGACGCCCTCCCCGGACTCCTCCTCGGGCTTGGCCATGAGCCGCTGCGGTTCGAGGACTTCGGCGCGCTGCCGATGCCCTCGCGCGAGGCCTGTCTGCGCGGTGTCGAGAGCGCCGACGCATACCTCGTGCTGCTCGGCGAAGCCTATGGCGACCCGCTGCCGGACACCGGGCGCTCGCCGACCGAAGAGGAGTGGTCCGTCGCCAAGCGGCGCGGGATCCCGATCCTCGCCTTCCGTAAGTCGGGCATCACGCCGGAGCCGAGGCAAGCCGCGTTGATCGCCTCGGTCGAGGACTACGCGGAGGGCCGGTTCCGCGGCGCGTACAGCACCGTCAGCGAGCTGCTCGTCGCGGCTGGCAGGGCCATCCGGGCGCTCGATACACGACCACCCATGCTCGTTTGGCAGCCGCTCACCAGTACCGTCACTGTCCCGTGGCATCCATCACGGCCGGGTGCCTGGGGCAACACGTCCCGCACCGTCCTCGAGGTCCACGTGCTGCCGACCTTGAGGCAGATGATCATCCCCGCGACGGACCTCGCGAACCTCGGCAAGCACCTCGCCCGAGCCGGCCGAGAGGCCGCGTTGTTCGCCGAGGAGCAGGGACTCTCGGTGACGGTGAACGAGGCGGGCGCGACGGCGGCGACGGGGACCGGGGACCACCGAGATCGCGCCGCCGGCATCCGGGCTTCCAGCGGTGGCATCGTCAGCATTTGGCAAGGCCTGCCGTCGGACATGTTGGGCGTGTTGTTCGATGAGGCCGACCTGCGGGCCAGGATCGCCGTCGCGCTGCGGATCGTGGCCGACCTTGGCCTGACCAGCGGTGAGGTGGCGGTCGGGGTGGGACTTCGCGGGCTCACGATGGCGTCGATCGGGAGCATCTCCGAGCTCGGCCACCGAACGAGCGCAAGTCTCCAGCTCGTCAGTGGTGGGGACGCCGCCCTCGTCGAGCCGACTGACACGGTGTCCGCGGCCGTTCTCGGGCGCGCCGCCGACGAGATCGCCCGTGAGCTGGCGGCCCGGCTACTGCTCCGCTTCGGCGCGACCCAGCAATGACCTACGCGTCATCCGCGACCTTGGACCAAACACTATGAGGGCATCGTGTTGCATGCATCGGCAACGCGAGTGAGTAGTGGTGCCGGGCAAGGGCGCCATGGCCAACCCGGCGGCCATCAAGCTGATCACGGCCGAGGCCATGGGCCAATGGAAGCCGGGACCGCCGACCCGAAGTTGTGCGGGAGCTTCCCGGATCTGAGCGGCGCCTCGACTTAGGTCGGGCCCGCGCCCGCGATCGCAGCCACGACCTCTTCGCGGCGGGCGCGATCCAGCAGGATGCCGTCCATGCGTCCCTCCGCGAGCAGGTCCGAAGTCGTGTCGGACGGCGTGCCCACGAGGCTAACGAGCGCGTCTCCGCGAACCACTACGCGGCCGCCAGTTGGCGACTCGACGCCATCCGCCCGTCGGTACAGGTCGGCTGCAACCGGAAGGCGCTCGCCGAGCAATTCCAACATGTTGTGGACGTAGGCACCGGCCGCCACTCCTAGGCCCTCACTACGGCTGCTGTCCCGCTCGAGTACGGATCGGACTGCTCACAACCTCAACGCGCCGCCGTCGAACGAGGCTGGCACGTGTAGCGGATTCCCAAGGACTCCGAGGGTCAACAGGTGTTCAAGATGAGCTCCACCCGCGGTCGTAACTGTCGAGTCCCCCCCTTGCATGGCCAGAGACGCAGGTGGACCCGTCTCCACACCCATCCGGCCGCAAGCTGAACCGATTCACATGCCTCGCCGCCTGACCCCTCAACCCATTGAACGCTGCCAATTACTGTCCGGCCCCAGAACCCGTCAGTGAACTCATTCCGCGTGCCGCGCAACTGATCCTCGACTTGACTAGGATCTAGCCCGAGGAAGAGGACATTGAGCGGATCAGCCTGGCGAAGGCATTCGCGGTCGCGGTGGCTGTGAGTGGGCAGCAACCCCAGTAGGGTCAAACGCACAGACTTACTCACGGCTGCATCGACCTCTGGTTCCTACGCGGTACCTCTCCAAGACCTGCATCACAGACCGAGATTCCGGTGACCCTCGCTAGGGGCCCATCATCGGAATGGGGAGTGCGCGGTCACGCTGCGACCGCCATCTCGCAACCACGATCTCATTGCCGATGACCGCCGCGACGATCAGCAGCGTCGCGACGAGGGAGCCAACATGACGGACGTCGATGTTGGCGTCCGTCCAGACAAGAGCTGACAGGACGGTGGCGAGACTCAGCACAAGCATTTCCGTGGTCAAGAGCGGATCCCACGGGTGGCCGAAGTAGAAGACCTCATGAGTTTCGGCTTGGGCCACCCAGTCCTCGAAGCTGGTTGCTCCTGGCACGTCGTTAGGCAGGCGCCGCGCCGCACGGATGAGCTCGATTCCCTTGCGGACCTCATCCTTGAGACGCCGGGCATTCCAAGATTCGATGGTCTTGAGAATAAGGAGTGAGCCTCCAAACAGAGTCGGAATCGCCGCGGCCGGGAAGAGTGCCACCACGGCCACGAGTGGGATCAGTAGGAGGAGGAGCAGCTGTCCGGGCTCCCTCGGTTGGATGGGCCCGGCGATACTGTCAAGGAGGCGATACTCGTGAAGCGGTGCGTACACCCAAAGTGCGGCTAGGAACAAGGCCAGCGCTGCAAGTCCAAGCGTGTCCGCAACATCCCACGCATCTGGCTTCAACCAGCCTTCAACCAAGATCAGAAAGACGATGCCCAACGCGACGATAGCGAGAACAGTCCCGAGCAGAGGCAACCAGAACGTCAGCCCTCCGATGCGGTATCTCCTGCTCACGTCCCTCCCCCTCTTGGTCGAGTTATTCGACCCACTTCAGCCGGGCAGGCCTTGTGCGTTGGTCTCGAAATCGACGCACGGCACCCGAGACGCAATAAGGCATGCCGGGACCAGAAACAGCTTCCCGAATCTCACAGGAGTGCTCGGCCTTGAGGTCAGCTCCCTTTACACGTGCGCGGTTGACTGAAGCGCTAACCCACCAGGGCGGGCGGCTCCTTGTGCTTGATCCAGTAAGCGATGCCGTATAGGACCGCGCCGATCAAGAGCCCGATCGGGTACCACGTCCGAGCATCGGCCGTGGCGCCGCCCATGAAGGTGAGCACCACGCCGCCGAACAAGACGCCGGCCACCGCTGCGAACGAATCGATTGGCTTCTCGGCCACGCGGGTCACGAAGTACCACGCCATGTATCCCAAGAAGACTCCCAAACAGACGGTTCCCACGTTCTCCACCAGCAACGTCCCTCCCTAGGACTTCGTCGAGCAGCCGTTGGACGGAAGCAGGGTCACACGCAGGCGTCCGCGGAGTCAAGTCCCAGGGGACGTTCCACGTGCAGCCTGAATCCCGCCACTCGCAGCCGCACGCAGGGCGCGCACGCTCACGAGCGCCGAGTAGGTGAAGCTCCTCCTCGGCTCGGCGCGCTCCTACCGCCGCCCGGTCGAACCCGAGTACCGGGCCGCGATCGATGAGGCCGGCGCGCGATGGCCAGCCGAACCGACCGACTACCTCAACGAGCTCGACTGACAATCGTGGCGGGTGCCGGGCCTACCGGGCCCATCACTATGTGAGGCTGAATCGCCTGGACAGCTTCATGTCAGCTGCGTCACGTCAGGGACCTATGTCGTCTTGCGCCTTAGGTCGAATTCAGGTTGGGGCAATCGCTCATAGACAGCCCTCGAGTTGCTCTTCAAGAACCGCGGTGTGAACACGATCATCGGCCGCGACGACTGAGGCGAGGCCCTTTGGATCGATCTGAATGACCACCACGCCATGCTCGGGGGTCTCCAACGTTTGCATGACTTTGCACGTGAGATCGTCGATATCAATCGTGCCGTGAAAGGGGCCCATGGCCTGGTAGCCGAGGTTGCCCCCCTGATGGGCCGGTGCGCGGTATGTTTTGACCAGTAGCCCATCGTGGATCACAACCAGTACATCCGCGGAAGATTGGTTGTCCACGTAGGTTGTCAGGACCTGCTCACAACCGGCTACGAGGAGCGACGACAGCGCGGCGGCGAGTAACCAACGCCGCTTCACCGCCAAATCTGCCAAGGACGCTGCTCGCCGTATGCCAGGTAGGCATCGACCCATCCTTGCCACAGATAGCCGATCGCTTCGGTAGCGTTCGATGGTCCGGTTGCGTCGAGTTGGCTCAGATCACGCAACGCGCCTACCAAGCCATCGTTGAGGTAGCTCGCAAGGAAGTTGCCGTTCGCCTGGTACTGCAGGACATGGATGTACTCGTGCGACATCAGCCCCGGACTGACGGTCATCGATGCCCTCACGAATACGAACTGTCCCACCGTAATCGCTTCCGCATTCGCCGGCGGCAAGACTCGATTTCCTCGGACAAGAACAGCCGGGGGGCCGGGCGCCGGGGCCAGAGAACCACCCCAGATGCCGACTGCGGATTCAGCGAGGAGGTTCCACTGGGCGACGTTCACGGCGTAGCTCAAGCGGTCCCAGATGGTGGGCGACTCGTGAAAGCCTACCCTCTGATTCGTAATGCTACGGAGGCCGGGCGCCGTGAGGTTCCACCAATCCGTGTTAAGAGTCCGAGCGGCGGTCAGGGTCTTGGCAGACGCCCCACCTGTGATGACCCCGCTCGTGGGCGAACAGAGAGGCAATCGCCCATCACGGATGTAGATGCATAGCCCCACGATTGAGGACGAGGAATAGCGAATCCGATTTCGGTTCGCGTTCCAGATCGTCGGCCACTTTGAAGTCGTCCCAAAGAACTTGTAGGCGATGGACCTCAGCGTCTCGCCGTACTTCGCGGGATACCAGGACTGTCCGTCTGGGTCCACCCGTCCCACCGGGTCCCCAGCCCCATAGGCGTAGAGCTGGTGTGACGCGGGTTGCGCCGGGTCACCAAGGACCGCGTCCTCCGAGATGAAGCGCCCAAGCGAGGGGGCATACCAGCGGCTGATGATCCAGGAGAGGCCCGTGGTCGTGTCGGACCAGGAGCCCTGGAAGCGCATGTCAGGCAGCGACGACCCGGTGAAGGCGGTGAGAGTGCCCCATGGGTCGTAGCGCAGCGTGGTGCTGACGGCGCCGGTGTCATCGGCGGTCCAGGTCACGTCGCCATGTCCGTTCATCCCGAAGAAACGCTGTTCGCTCTCGGTCCAGTCGAAGAGGGCGCGGCCGCCGATGCTCGTGGCCTGACGACGCAGGACGGCCTCGGTACCATCGTTGACCACCGCTGCCCGCGCGGTCGAGGTACCGACGTAGCGAATGCGCTCGGTGGGGTCGCCACCATGCGTGATCGTGCGCAGACGGTCGAGCGCGTCGTAGGTGTAGCTCGCGATGACGGTCGTGCCGACGTTCACCTGGAGCAGCCGCCCGAGGCTGTCCCAGACGAGCGTCTGGCCACCGAGAAGGGTGAGCCGGCCATCGGCGTCGGAGGCATAGGCGCCGCCACCATCATCGGCGGTGGGACGATTAGCGTCGTCGTAGGTCGTGGTGATGATCGGGTCGCTGCCGCTTTGTGTCGTCGCCCGATTGGGCACCGCCTGCCAGCTATAGGCCTGAGTCGGGCTGCCGCTGCGCGCGGCACTGGTCAAGCGGCCGAGCGGGTCATAGCCGGTCGTGGTCGTGCCGTTCGTCGGGTCGCCACTGATCGTGCTCTCCTCGGACAGTTGCGAACCGGCGCGGTTGCGCGTCCAGGCATAGGCGGCCCGGGCGACGTCGCCCGTGCCGGTCGTCGTGGCCGAGACCGCGCCACCGACGAGGTCAGCGGCGTAGGCGGTGGTGTTGCCGTTGGGGGCACTCATCGTGGCCAGCTGGCCATCGGCACGGTAGCTCCAGATGAAAGGCGTGCCATGGATCGGGTCGGTCATGCTCACCTCGCGGCCGAAGGCGTCGAGCGTCGCGCTATAGGCACCGGAGGGATCGCTGCGGGTGGCCGTGTCGAGGCCATAGGCGTAGGTCGTCGTGGCGCCGCTATCGCTGCCGTCCGCGACGCTGAGCGGTCGACCCAGGCGGTCATACGTCGTCGTGATCGTGCCGCTCGGCCCGCTTGCGGTGAGCCGGTTGCCGGCATCGTCGTACGTGTAGGTCACGACCTGCCCGTCGGTGCCCCGGGAGAGGACCCGCCCCGCGCCGTCGTAGGTCCACACGATCGTGGCCGTGAAGGGCGAGGCCGGCGTCGTGCGGTTGACCTGGGTGAGGCGCTGGCCCAGCGCGTCGTAGGTCCAGACCAGGGTGTGGCCGTCGGGATCGATCAGCCCGGTCATCTGCCCGTTCTCGTCATACGAGTAGCTCGTGGTCATGCCCCGGCCGTCGATCATGCTCGTGAGGTGGCCCGCACCATCGTAGGTGTAGCGCGTCGCGACGTTGTCGGTGGCGGTGCCCGTGCCCTGGGTGGCGCTCGTGCAGGGGTCGGCGAGGGCCTGCAGGTCCGTGCCCCCGGTCGTGTGATCGACGACGCGACAGAGGCGGCCGTCGGCGTCGTAGGCGGACTGTGTCGTCACCGTCGCGGTGGCCGCGCTGGAGGTCGCTGCCGGATCGGGCGCCGTGACGGCGATGCGGCGGCCCTGGGCGTCATAGGCGTAGCTCGTCGTGAGGTTCGTCTCGAAGTCGACGGTGCCGGTACCGGCACAAGTGGCCGGGTTCGTGGGCGGCGTCTTGGCGCTGTCGGTACAGCCGCGGATCATGCTGGTGAGCCGGCCCGCATCATCGTAGATCGAGCGGGTCACACTGAACGTCGTGCGATCGACGGTCGGTGCCTTGACCGCCACCTGGCGTCCGGCGTCGTCGTAGTAGAAGTAGGTCGCGAGGTCCTGGTCCGGCGCGGTGGGGGTGCCCGCAACGTCGTTCTCGATCCGTGCGACCAGGCGGTTGGCGTCGTCGTAGACCGAGGTCGTGACGCGGCCGTTCGGCGCCGTTTCGCCGGTGCGATTGCCGCGCGCGTCGTAGACATAGCTCGTGCTCAGGTTCCAGGTGCCGTCGTGGAGCGTGCTGCCATCGCACGTCCACCAGGAGCCGCTCGGCGGCGCCGGGGTGGAGGTGTCCTCGGTGCAGTTGACGATCGTGCCGCTCAGCCGCCCGGCGCTATCGTAGAGGGTTCGCATGACCGTGCCCAGCGGATCCTTGACCGCCAGCTGGCGGCCGCCCGCGTCATAGGCGAACGAGGTCGTGGCGTTCACCCCCGTGCCTTGGTCGACGATCTGGATCGTCACCGCACCAGACCCGTCATACGACAGGGTCGAGACGACGTTCGTGCGTGGGTTGTGCGTGCCGGTGCCGGTGCAATTCGCGGGATCGGTCGTCGGCGAGGTGCCGCTGTCGGTGCAATCGGTGATGATCTGCTCGGTGAGGCCGCGGACGTTGACGATGGTCCGGCTCGAGATGCCGCGCGGATCGGTGACCGCGATCGTGTGGCCGGCCGCATCGAAGTACGTCGTCGTGGTCACGTCATCGGCAGGCCCGCTCGGGTTGGCCACGTCGTTGACGATGATCGCCGTGGCGCGACCGAGCGCGTCGTACTGGGTGGTGGTCACGATGCCCTGCGGGCTCGTCTGGGTGAGCGGGTCCCCACCACGGTCATAGGCCGTGGTCGTGGCGTTGTCGCCGACCGTCATCATCAGCGTGCGGCCGTTACGGTCATACGTCGTGGTGGTGACGAGACTCGCGGGATCGGTCGTCGAGACCTCGCGGCCGAGCGCGTCGTAGGTGTGCTCGGTGACGAGAGCGAGCCCGGCATGGTCGACGGTCTCGCTGAGCAGTCGGCCGGCCCGGTCGTAGAGGCGCTCGGTGTTCGTACCTGCTGGGTCCGTGACGCTGGTCTCGCGCCCCTGGGCGTCGAAGGCGTGCGTGGTGGTCGCACCGCTCGTCGTCTCGGACACTCCCCGTCCAAGGCCGTCGAAGTCGCGCGTCGTGGTGACGCCATTGGCCGTCGTGGAGACTGGGTCGCCGGCGGCGTCGTAGGCGTTCGTCGACACGACGCCGATAGGATCGGTCACCGAGGTCTCACGACCCAGCTTGTCGTAGACATGGGTCGTCGTGCGGCTGACGCCCGTCCAGGCCTCCGTGCCTGTGAGCACGTTGCCGAACTCGTCGTAGCTCGTGGTTCGCGTCAGCGCCGGGATCGAGGCATCGCCCGGCAGCGCCTCGCTGGTCATCCGCCCGAGCGCGTCGTAGGCGTAGCTCGTGACGTTCCCGAGCGGGTCGGTCTGGGAAGTCGGTAGGCCGGCGTTGCCGGCAACCGTTCCAGCGTCGAAGGCAGACGCCGTGATGACGTTCTGGCTCGCTGTCGAGCCTGACCCGGAGACATAGTTGGCGACGCTGCTCGTCTCATTGCCTGAGGCGTCATAGATGTGTTTCGTGACCGTGCCGAGCGGGTCGGTCTCGGTCTCGAGCTGATGATGACCCGTGTAGGTGTACGTCGTGTGCAGGTTCGTTGCCGCGTTTTCGGTGCCCGCGCCGGTGCACGACGAGGCCACACTCGGCGGCATGGTGCCGCTCGTCGTGCAGTTCACGTCGACGCCCGTGAGCTGCCCCGCGCCGTCGAAGGAGTACAACGTGATGAGCTTGACCGTGCTGTCGTTGTCCGCTTCCGAACGGGTCAGTAGGTCGTTGGTGGCGCTGTAGCTCATCACCGTGATGACGTCCGTCGAGGCATCGAGCGGCGCCGTCTCCGAGAGCACGTTGCCTCTGGCGTCATACGTATACGTGGTGGTCGCCGAGGTCGAGCCGTCGATGGGCCGCGTGATCGCGAGCAGGTTCGAGCCGGCGTCGAAGGTTTGACTCGTCGTGAAGCCCAACGGATCGAGGGTACTCGTCACGCGACCGAGATCGTCGTAGGCGTAGGTCCAGGTGTTGCGGACGAGCGGGCTGTACGTCTTCAGCAGCCCGACCTCGGTCGAAGCGGTGTCATACGTGAACGTGTCCGCGACCGACGAGTTGACGGGGTCGGTGACCGAGGTCACCGTGCCGTCTGCATAGCCAAACGACCAGGTAATCGTCTCGGTCGGACCCGAGGCCGGCGTTCGTTCCCGGCTGATCGAGGTCAGCAGATGCGTCGTCCCGTCGTAGCCGAGGCTCGTGACGTTGCCGAGTGGGTCGGTGATCTGCGTCAGCGCGCCCGCGCTGTCGTAGGGCCCGAAGCCCCAGACCCGGCCCGCCGCGTCGGTCGCGTCGGTGACCCGGCCCGAGCCGTCGAGGCTGAGCGTGTTCACCCGCCCCGATGCGTCGGTGGCGGTCAGCGTGCTCGAGGTCCAGGCTAGGCTGAGCGCCTGGCCGAAGCGGTCCTCGATCTGCGTGAGGTGGCCGGCGCCGCTGTTTTCGAAGGTCAGCGTGGTCTGGTCCTTGAGTGTGATGGTGTACACGCCGCTGCCGGTGCCGAGCGTCTCGAAGTGGCCGGGCAGGGCCGTCCAGACGCCTGCAACCTGGCCGAACGGGACGCGTCCACCGTCGGCGCGATGCCAGACGACGAAGCCATCCTCGAAGCTCAGGTACTGCGTGAGGTTGCTGCTCCAGCCGAGGCCGAAGGCGCCAGCGATGCCCGACTCGGTCGAGCTGTAGCGAAGGGAGAGTTGGGCCGGCGGACCGTAGGCGGGGATGCTGAACAGATCGCGCGCGAGGGTCAGCTCGCCGTTGGCGACCCCGACCGCTGCGCGATAGCCGCCGCCAAGGTCGAACGGCACGCGCGTCAGGAATGCCTCGTCGCCCTGGCGGCCGTTCTCGAGGTACACGAGCCGCGTGACGACCGCCGGGATGTTGCCGGCGGCATCGTCCACGGTCAAGCGCAGGGTGTACGCGCCACTCAATCCGGCGGTCGACCAGGTCTCGAGCGTGCCGCTCGTGACGGGGCTCGTGTACGTGCCGATGTGGGTCCACGACGTCGGCGTGTTGCCGGCGCCGTAGTCGAGCTGGTAGTCGAGGAACGTACTGCTGTCTGTAGCGCTGCCGCTGATCGCGACGTCGCCGGCTAGCGGTTGGTTGGCCGCGGGTGTATCGATGGCACCGGCTGGCGCCAGGCGATCGACGATGATGCTGGCGGGTGCGCCTGCCGCGATCGTCGTGGTCGCATTCCCGGCCTGGTCGGCGACGCTAAAGGAGGCGGACGTGGTGAGGCTGGTCGTGCCCGTCGTATCAGACGCGATGGTGCTCGCGACGGGGATGGTGCAGATGTTGGTGCCTGTGCCGGTGATCGTGCCGAAGGTCGAACTGCCGTTGGTCACCGTGAGGTCCGTGCCCGACGCGGTCGAGAGCGTGGCGCAGTCGAGGGTCTCGCCGCTCTGGGCAGTCAACGTGAACGACAGGGCGGTCACGTTGGTCGGGCTGGCCGTCGCCGCGGCCAGTGTGTAGCTCGGCGCCTGGCGATCGACGCTCCAGCTCATCGGCAAGCCCGACACCGTGGCCTGGTTGTTGCCCGCGGTGTCGGCGGCGCCGAAGCCGCCGGCCTTGGCCACGGTGCTCGTGCCGGAGGCCCCCGACG
>JBOGZC010000065.1:0-21126 GCA_050697075.1 Solirubrobacterales bacterium
GCACGGCCCCCGGTGGTCGCCGCAATCGCCCGCTGAGCCAGGCGCCCCAGTTGCTCACTTCTGCCACCGGCCAGCTCCCAGAGGGCCGCCGCGGTGAGCAGGACCGCGACCGCAACGAAAGCCGCGGCGCTCATCCCGGTCGACCGTGGGCGCGCGGGCTCACGGATCCTCGATTCGCGACAGCCGCCGGATCGCCGCGAAGCCGAGGAGCTGCAGCGCGGCCGCGACGGCGAGCAGCGCGGCGGAGGCCGGGTTGGACAGAAGCGCCGAGAAAAAGCCGGGTTCGATGAGCTCCGCGAACAGCGCTGCGCCCGTCGGCATCGCGACCACGAGCATTCCGGTGAGACGTGCCTGCGCTGTGGCGGAGCGCGCGTCCGAGGCCACGCGATCGCGCTCGGCGGAGGACACCGCGAAGCGTCGCAGCAGCCCGGCGAGGTCGCCACCGCTCAGCTGCTGGGAGCGAAGCGCCGTGGCGAACGAGTCGACCCTGGCGGAGCGCAGGCGAGCCTGAAGGGCGGCAAGCGACTCTGTCGTGGACGCCCCGACCTCGAGATCGGCTCGAACGCGCGCCAACTCCGCCGCGGGCGGTCCTTCGACCGAGCCCGCCGCGGAGGCGAGCGCGCCCCGGGTTGACCGGCCCCCGGCTAGGGCGTCCGCGACCGCGGTGGCGATCTGTGGAAGCCCGGCCTCGACGGCGACCCGGTAACGGGCCCGGCGCGTAGCCAGGAGCCAAGCGACGGCGCCGGGGCCGGCGAGCGCCAGAAGGGCCGCCGGAGCCGGGCCGACGATCAGGAGCCCCGCTACGAGCAAGGCCGCTGTCCCGAGCGCAGCGAGCCGGCGGCGCTCGAGCTCCGTCGGCGCGTATCCCTCGCGGCCCGCTCGAAGAAGCGGCTCCACCGCTCCGACGAGCCATCGCGCCAGGGCGGGGCTGGCGGCCACGGCCTCCCGCGCCGCCAGAGCGGCCGTCCCTCCTGCGGCCGCGGCGAGGACGACCGGGACGGCGAGCGCCCCGCCCGTCAACGGAGCCACACCTCCCGAACCCCCACGCCACCGACTGCATCGACCACCTCGCCCACCTCGACGACGTGCCGGGCGCCCTCGGGCGTCCGCGCCATGTGCACGACGATCTCGATCCCCCGCCGAACCTGGTCGCGGATCGCGTCGTGCGGCAGCCCCACGCCCGCCATCAGGGCCAGGGTCTCGAGGCGCCGGAGCGCGTCCGCCGGCGAGTTCGCGTGGACCGTCGAGAGCGCGCCCTCGTGGCCCGTGTTGAGGGCGGTCAACAGGTCAAGAGCCTCGCGCCCGCGGACCTCGCCGATCACGATCCGATCCGGGCGCATCCGCAGTGCGTTGCGCAGCAGGTCGCGAATCGTGACCTCTCCCCTGCCCTCCACGCTGGGCGGGCGGCTCTCGAGCCTGACCACGTGGGGCTGGCGCAGGCGGAGCTCCGCGGCGTCCTCGATCGTGATCACCCGCTCCTCCGGGCGGACATAGGTCGAGAGGGCGTTGAGCAGGGTCGTCTTGCCCGACCCGGTGCCCCCCGAGATCAGGATGCTTCGGCGCGCCTCGACGGCGGTGGCGAGGAGATCCCGAAGCTCGGGCGTCAGGGTGCCGGAGGCGACCAGCTCCGCGGGGTCAGGGCGCGCGGCCGTGAAGCGGCGAATCGACAGCATCGGGCCGTCGACGGACAGCGGCGGGATCACGACGTTGACCCGCGACCCGTCGGCCAGCCGGGCGTCCACCATCGGGCTGAGCTCGTCCACTCGGCGACCGAGGGGCGCCAGGATCCGCTCGATCGCGTCTCGCAGGGCCGCCTCGGACGCGAACCGGACCTCGGTCGGCTCGATCCGCCCGCCGCGCTCGATGAACACGTGGTCCGGACCGTTGACCATAAGCTCCTCGACCGCGGCATCGGCCAGCAGCTCCTCGAGCGGCCCCAGGCCGACCGTGTCGCGGAGGATCAGCTCCCTGACCTGGGACCGGCGCCCCTCCGAGAGCACCGCCGCGCGCTCTGACACCAGCGCGGTCACCGCCCCCTCCAGATCATCGTCCCCGGGGGCTCCAGCGATCGCCTCGGCGCGCCGCCGCTCCACCAGGCGCCGCCGCAGGTCGGCGGCCAGCGCCTCCGCGTGGCGGTCGGCAACGGTCATGCCGAGCCAACCCCCCGCGGCCGCCCCGCGCCCCGCAGAGCGCTCGTCGCGGCGCGCGCTAGGCTCGCCCCGGTGGCAGAGATCGAGGTCCGTCAGGCCGATATCACGAAGCTCGAGGTCGACGCGATCGCCAACGCCGCCAATACCCGGCTGCGGCACGGAGGGGGGGTCGCCGGAGCGATCGTGCGGGCCGGCGGGCGCGTGATCCAGGACGAAAGCGACGAGCTCGCGCCGGTGGAGCTCGGCGAGGCGGTCTCCACGTCCGCCGGCGAGCTTCCATCCAAGTGGGTCATTCACGCCGCGACCATGGAGCTGGGCGGCCCGACCTCGGCCGAGATCATCCGCGCCGCGACACAGAGCACGCTGGCCAAGGCGGACGAGCTCGGCGCCACCTCTCTGGCCCTGGTGGCCTTCGGCACCGGGGTGGGCGGCTTCCCGATCGCCCACGCGGCGCGGATCGAGGTCGAGGAGGTCAACCGGCATCTGGAGGCGGGCAGCGGCCTCCAGCGGATCGTCTTCGCGGTCTTCGGCGCCGACGCCAAGCGGGCCTTCGACGCCGCCCTCGCCGCCCGCCGGGACTGAGCTCAGGCCATCAGGTCGCCCGCCGGGAGGATCAACGCGGGACCAGGAGCACCTGTCGGGCGAAGTTCTCGGCCTGGATCAGCCGCAGGGCCTCGGGTCGGGTGAGGGCAAGCGTCGCCGTCGAGGTGGCTGCGCTTGGGCCCGGGAGGTCAACGCTTGCGTCGTCCCCGCCCTGGCTCAGAGCCAAGAGCTCGACCGCCTTGGCCGCGACGTACGTCCGCCCGCTGCCCCCACCCGGGCCGGGCTCGGTGGTGACGATCACATCCACCCGGCTGCCCTGGGGGTCGCGGCCGGTTGCCGCGAGCGCCTCCGCACCGGTGACCGAGATCTGCACCGGCTCGCGGCCGCCCGTCAGGTGTGGCCCACGGGAGTGGTGGTGCGCACGCGGAGCGCGCAATTGCGCCGCCAAGAGGTAGGCGCCGGCGGGGATCCGTGCCGCCGGGGCGCGCCCGATCGCCTGCTCCGCGGCCGAGAGCGCGCCGGCGGGCACGAACCGCGACGGCATGCGCCTCACCTCCAGCACCCGGCGGGCATCGGCCGGCCGCAGGGCGCGCCGCGCGGGGATCGGCTCGCGGGCGATGACGGCGGGGCGCAGGGGCCCCAGCTCGCTCTCGAGGTCCGTGCGATACCCGCCCGCGATCGTCGCCGCCAATCCCGCGCACGCGAGCGCCGCGCACCCGAACCCGATCGCACGGGCGCGGCGACTCACGCGGCGCGCCCCGCCATCGGCCCGCCCTCACGGATACGGTCCGCCATGAGCGCCGGCGCCGGCCGCGAGCGGGACTCCCGCGCGGCGGATGCGACGGCCGTTGTGGGAGCGAGCGGGAGCTCGAGGGTCGCGGTCGTACCGTTGGGCCCGGTCCGCAGGAGGAACCTGCCTCCGTGCTCGGCGGCGATCGCGGAGACGATTCGAAGGCCGTGGCCATGCCGCGGATCGCCCTCGCGGCGCGCCGGCGAGCGGGACCCGCTGTCTGACACCGAGATCCGGACCCCGCCCGCGAACGCGGACGCGTCCACCCACACACGCAGGCCGCCGTGGAGGATCGCGTTGTGGATCAGGTTGTCCAGCGCCTGCTCCACCCGCTCGGGGTCCGCCATGACCAGCGCCGCCCCCGCCCGCCAGCGCAGGACGAGTGAGCGATGGGATGCGGCGGCCACGCCCCGCCATCGCTCGACAGCGGCCTCCACCAGGGCGCGGCACGCGACCGGGCGCGGCGCGAACCGGCGGGGACCGCCGTTGATGGTTCGATCGAGGTCCCCGAGCGCGGCCAGCGTCACGCGAACGGCCTCCGTCTCAGGGTCCCGCCAGGCGGCTGAGGAAAGGACCAGGGCCTGGAGCGGTCGCCGCAGCTCGTGAAGCGCGAAGTTCAGCGAGGCGCGACGCCGCGCCTCCCGGGCTCGGTGGCCGACCAGGAGCGCGGCGAGGGCGATCCCGACGGGCCAGCCCGCCGCCGCGAGCTCCGGGGGCACGCCGATCTGCCCCGGGCCCATCGCGCCGCTCAACGATCGATCAGGCGGTAGCCAACGCCCCACACGTTGATCACATAGGTCCCGGACTCCGGGTCGAGCTTGCGGCGCAGGCGACTGGCGTGCGAGTCCAAGGTGCGGGTCCGGCCCATCGAGCGAAACCCCCAGACGTCGCGAAGGAGCTCCTCCTTGGTGAAAACGCGACTCGGATCCGCGGCGAGCGCACACAGGAGCGAGAACTCCTTGTTGGCCAGGGCCACGCTCCTGTCCCCCACCTTCACCTCGCGACGGGAGGGGTCGATGAAGACATCGCCGATCCGGCGCGGTCCATCCCGCTGCGAGCCTCGCCGGCGGAGCACGGCCCGGATGCGGGCCGAGACCTCCGGGTAGTGGAACGGCTTAACGACGCAGTCGGTTTTCGCCGAACCGTTCGGGCCGATCCCCTTCGCGACCCGGTGCGGCGCCGAGTCTCCGCAGGCGGGCGGGCTGGCGCGGGCTGGCCGGGAGGACTGATGAGCGACCTCAAGTGTTCCGACTGCGGCACCCCGATTGGGCCACGAAGCCAGCGATGCCGCTCTTGCGCTTCGCGGGTGGCGCAGTTGAAGAACTGGGCTGACCCCGACTACCGCGCTCGACTGCTAGCGGCGGCGCAAAGTCCGGAACGCCGAGCGAAGATCGCGGCTGCTAACCGTGGACCCAACAGCCCCAGGTGGAAGGGGGACGCTGCCCGAACGGACAACAAGCATCAGCGCGCCGTAAAGCTCTACTCGCTCGACGGCGTGGCCTGCGAGGCGGAGGGCTGCGAGAACCCGGCGGAGCATCGGCACCACCGCGATCGCGACCCCGGCAACAACGAGCGTTCCAACATCGAGTTCCTTTGCGCACCTTGCCATCGAGCCGAGCACGCGAAGCGAGGCTGAGGTGAGTGGTGGACCACGAAAGCGAAAAGCCCCCGGTCGGCGCCGGGGGCTTCTCGCTGGAAGAAGACCGAAACGGGAGCAACGGTCTAAGCCGTGAAGTCGCGTGATCCGATGAAGCACGACCCTTCAGGCTCCCCCGGAGCGTACCTACCTCACCGGAATTACCCGGATGGTCAGGTGTCAGTAGAATCCGTACCAGTACCGCCGTCTCCCATCTAGAACCGGAGGCTCAACGGCGTCGGAGCTACAACCGACAGCCGGGTGTAACAGCCCCGGAAGAAGATGAAACGGGAGACGACGCATGAATACTCCTCAAGTAGTTCGGGGCGAGGCCCCAACTAACGGTAAGCATTCGGCGAACGGGAACGGAGCCGGACCGCCGTTCACTCGGCAGTTCCGAATCCTCTGGTGCTTGGAGGCGCTCTGGGCCGAGGACCCCAACCTCCAATTCCGCGAGGTCCTGGCGAAGCTCGGCGAGGTCGGCGCGTTCCCGAATGACGAGACACTGACGAAGAAGCTCGCGCCCTACCGCGACGCTCCGGGGCTGTCATGAGTCCGGCGAGGAAACCACAGGCGCGACGGCGGGGGAAGCCGAAGCACGACGTCAACTATGCGGTCCGGACGGCGCGGTCTGGATTGGAGATGCCGGACGCGAGCGTCCTCTACGCACCGATGGCGGCGGCTGCCACGGTCGGGATGGAAAGTGATCCGCTCTGGGTCCTGATCGTCGGCGGCTCGTCGGGCGGCAAGACGGAGGTCTTGAACGCGCTCGGCAACGGACTCGTGGACAAGTACATGTCCGAGTTCACGGTTCCCGGCTTGTTGTCGGTGACGAAAGGCGAGAACGCGATCCCGACCGGCCTGCTGGCTCGCCATCTGGGTCAAAAAATCCTCGTCGTCGTCCGGGACCTCTCGGCGATTCTCGCTCTGGAGGATCGAGGTCGCAGACGGGAGGAGCTAGCCAAGTTGCGCGAGATGTACGACGGCTACGTGGCTCGCGAGATTTACGGCCACAAGCTGGAGTGGAAGGGAAGGGCGACGATGATCGGCGCGGTCACTCACGCCATTGACCGCTTCGCGGCTCACAACGAGGAGCTAGGTACGCGCTGGCTCAGCCTCCGGCTGCCCGATGCGAATATCGAGGCTCAGCGCCGGATCATCAAGAAGGTCGAGAAGCGGAAGGGCGCGGATCGCGACTCGTGGCGGCACGCGCTCAGGAGCGTCGTCGAGCACGTAGTGACGCGCGCCCAGGACCGGTTAGAGAAGGAGCCGGAGCGCTATGAAGCAACCGGCCGGACCTCTAAGCAAATCGAGCGCTACTCGATCGTCGGTGCGCGGGGTCGAGCATCGGTGCCGCGCTCCGGCTACGGGGCGCGTGAGCAAATCGGAATGCCCGATATTGAAGGACCGGCTCGTCTCCACGGCGAGCTTCTACTCCTCTACCAAGGCGCGCGGGCGATCGGGTTGACTGAGGAGCGCGCTCTGAAGCTCGCGCGCCGGATGGCGAAGGACTCGATGCCACGCCAGCGAGCCACGGCGTTACACGCGCTGGCCCAGACGGACGGCTTCGGGGTCAGCGCGTCCGGCGCCAGCCGCCGTTATGGGATCGACCGGAAGGTGATCGCCTGGGCGCTGGAAGACCTGGGAGCGGCGGGTATGGCGCGAAGCGAGCGAGCTACGGATGAACAAGGCACGCCCGTCTATTGGATGCCCGACCCCGAATACTCGACCTACATAAAAGCGACGTTCAAGTGACCGGAGGGGTTTCGGTACTAAAAGTATTTTATCCACCCCCTACCCCCCATAAGGGGAATACGGAACGTACCTAAACCCCGACCCCAAGGTTGAAGGAGGATTCCATGACCCGTACGCAAGTCACCGAAGCAAAGCTGGTCGAAGCGGCGAAGGCGTCCTGTCGGGCACAAGGATGCGATTGCGACGTGACCGTCAAGATCCAACTAATCGACGGTAACTACCACGCGAAGGTCGAACACGACGACGAGTGTTTCTTCATCTCAGGTGGAGACCGGACTCAAGCCGTCCTAATTCCGCCCGGCTCCCCCTATGACCCCTATCCCTGGGAAACCAAACGATGAGATGCCGGTTCGCTGCCCCGGACCTGGCGCTGGGGCTGTGGAGACGAGCCGGGAGCATCCGGGTAATGCGTGCGTGTCTAGCTAGCGTCAGGGCGATGCTTACGCGAACGCTTATCGACTCCGGCGCCCCGGCTGATCACATCCCCGGTGGCGCCGTTGAGACGCGGCCAGTGGCCCTTCCTGGTTGGCCGCGTGCCCGCCGGTTGGGTCCTCTTCTTCCCGACCGGCGGGAGACTTCGGGGGTCGCGGCATGACGCCGCCGCTCGCTCTCACCCGGAGCGAGGCCGCGCAAGCGCTAGGGCTATCGGCCAATGCCTTCGACGCCGAGCTTGCCGGGTCGATCAACTGGATCAAGCTCGACGGCAAGGAGGTCGTCACGACCGCCGAGCTTCAACGGGTCCTGGCAGACCGATCGCGCGGCGCCGACGAGATGAGGACGAAGGCGGTCGACGCGGAGACCCAGTTGCTCACTCGCCGGGGGTTCAAGGTCCTGCAATACGCGAACCTGAACGGTGGGCGGCTCTTCACTCGACACGGCGCAACCTTCACCAGCGACGAAGCCATCGCCGCGATCGAGTCCGAGGACGGGGAGGCTTGACTTGGCCGCGTCGATCCGGATTCCCTGGCGCAGCCGCGATGAGCCGCTAGACGGCCAGGCGATTGAGCAACTGCCCCGCGCGTTACCCGCCCCCGACCGGGCTGTGGCTCGCGAGCTATTCATCGAAGCGCGAGGCGCAGGCTGCCGGACGGTTGGAGACGCGCTCGACCTCTTCAACCGGGCAACCACAGCCGAGCGGCGGGCCTACGCGGACGGCGCGCGGGGAGCGGTTGGGGCGCCGACGCTGGCGGACGAGGACAAGCGGTTGGAGAGCGCGCGAGCTTCGCGGTTCCCCTCCCCCGCTCCGGCTCCGCCGGTCCGGGACGCCGAGGGGAAGGCGATCCAGCAATGCCCCGCGGAGGGCTGCGAGAACGTGTCCACGACTCCCCAAGGCGCGCTCCGCCCCGTCCCCGACCGCCGGTGGTTCTGCCCCTCGCATAAGCATCTCGCGGCGCCCGGTGATGACGAGCCGGACCCAGACTTGAACGTCGTCCGCCTGAGTCCGTTCGGGACGCCACTCCCCCGCCGGGAGGTTGAGGAGTTCTATGCCGCCGAGTACCGGCGCGAGGAGCGCCGGTTGCGCGAAGAGGACGAGGGCCGCGCCGAGGAGCGGGAGCGGCTCGCCAACTTGGAAGAGGAGTACGCGAGCGGACTCCGACCCCCACCGGGGTTCGGGCCGCAAGAGAGGAGCAACGCATGACGCCAGCATCGAAGATTCGGAGTCACGAGGCGGGCCACGCCGCCGGTTTAATCTGGAACGGGCACCTACCCCGGATCGTCCGGGCGGACCACTCCGGACCCGAGGACTACAACGGAGCCGTTCACCCGGACCTGGGCGACGGGATCGACCGCGACCTAGCGGGCGACCTGATGTTGTCTGTCCTTCTCGGCGGGATGTGCGAGGGCGACGGGTCCTGGCCGCCGCTGTGGAGTGAGCTGGACCACGGACGGCTGAAGTTCAAGGTGGCGACCGGCGACGCGCTGGCGCTCGTCCGGCTCGTCGAGTACCTGGACATGGACGAGGACGGATACGACGCGATGGTCGGGATCGCGCTCCACGTTCGCGACGACGCCAACTTCAAGGCGATCCACGCGCTGATCGCGGACGCTCTGGACCGCGCCCCGTTCATTACCGGGCCGCAGCTTCGGACGCTGCTTGGACCGGAGTTGGTCGCGAGCTACGAACTAGAGACGGCGAAGGAGGCCGCATGAGTCGAAGCAAGGACATCGAGCTAGTCGAGTCGAAGGCGGACGATGCCGGCAGCTTCACGGCGCTGGCCTCCGTCTTCGGCAACGTCGATGCGGTCGGCGATCGCGTGATGCCCGGAGCTTTCAGCGAGACGTTGAGGAACTGGCGAGCGTCGGGCCGGGAGATTCCCGTGATCTTCTCGCACCAGAAGAACGACCTGTCCGCGTACATCGGCTCGGCGGACCCGAACGAGGTCCGGGAGACGCCGCGAGGTCTGGAGGTCGCCGGGAAGCTCGACGTTGCGACCAACCCGACCGCGAAGCAGGTCGCGCTCCTCTTGAAGCGGGGCAACCTCAACGGGTGGTCGTTCGCCTACACCGTCCCGCGCGGCGGGGAGACGATCGCCGAGGACGGAGCGAACGAGCTTCACCGCGTTGACTTGAAGGAGGTCGGGCCGACGCTCCAGGGCGCGAACGCCGAAGCGCGGACGCTGGCGATCAAGAGCCTGGAGACGCTGCCGGACCGCTACCGGATCGGCGGCGAGCGGGCGAAGATGAGTGAGCTGTCCGTCCGGGTCGCCGAGTTCGCGATCGACTGACCACGGCGTCGTGGCTGTGGGCCGAGTCAACTCATCCCCCTCCGGCGGGGGTGAGCGCCGCCGCCGCGCGCACGCTTCACCCCGCCGGGGAGGGGGTGGGTCGGACCGGATTGCGGCAACCAGGCAAATACCGCGCTGTGATGCCGTACGGGCGACCGTGTGACTTGAAAGATGCCGTCCTCAGCCCATAAAGGGCCCAAACCGGGCCACCGCAAGGCGGCGAAACGCGGCCCCGGCATCGTCGTTCACCACAGCCGTCCGCCGACGCGGGTCCAGGCCGCGCTAAGCGGGCCGACCTCCCCCGGCGCGGCGCCTGTGACGAAGGAGGAATGGCAGAAGCTGCGGGAGCGAACCTGGGACCGCTGGCAGAAGCTCGTCAACACAGCCCCGGACACCGCGCTCGACGGTCGGAGGGTCGCCGCCGTCGCCGCCGCGATCGAGTCCGGCTCGCTGCTGACCCCGGCTGCGGAGAAGAGACTTGAACCGGCGCTCCGCGACAGCGAACGCGACTGGCCGCCGAAGGCCGCGCGCTTCGACGGCATCGAGGGCCGCGCGCTCCGGACCTATGCCGCCCCCGCTGTGGTTACGCAACTCGCGGCGGACGGGCTGGCGGAGGTCGAGCGCTTCAAGAAGGCGAACCCGGCAGCGGCCAAGTCGATCGCCGCTCCCCTCCGCGAGTACGTGAGGCGACTCCGCCGAGTCCGGGACCGCCCGGAGCTACGGGCCTACGATCGGCGCTGAAACCACAGGTGGGCCGGGGCTCCGGGCAGCGATCGTGTACTAGTACCCATTCACGCTAGCCTTTCGGTACTAGTACATGTCATGGAGGTTTACTCATGGAACACGACTGGGGCGAACTAGCCCGACAGGGCAAGATGAGTGAAGTCGGCAGACGCATCAGTAAGGAGTTGGTGCTAGAGCATGAGCAGCGCGGCGAGCTTCCGACCAGCATCCGGTTCCTGTTCTATGAACTGGTCCAACGAGGCGAACTGCCGAAGCGATGGACTCATCGGAAGCCTGGCACTTCCGAAGCCAACTTCAAGCCGGACAACTCACTTTCAGCCTGGCTGATGTGGCTTCGCGAACGAAGAATCATTCCGTGGGAGTGGATAGTCGATGAAACGCGGACGCTGAGCAACTACACCGGGTGGTCGTCCGTGAAGGATGCGGTGGAGTCTTCACTAGACAAGCCTCGGCTCGACCCCTGGAAGGGCGGAGCGCCGCTGATCCTCTGCGAGTCGCGATCGCTCGCCGGGGTGCTGGACAGGATCGCAGTGCGGTACAGGGTCAAGATCGCCGCCACTAACGGACAAGTCGGAGGCTTCCTCCGGACGGACATCATCCCCGCCTTGCACGACTTGAACGACCCGGAGATTCTCTATCTCGGCGATCTGGACATCGCCGGTAACGACATCGAGCGGAACGACCGAGACGTACTAGTACATGAAGGCGGCTTCGTCGACGACAACTGGACTCGCCTCGCGATCAACGAGAGTCAGACCAAGGAGCTTCGGGAACTCGGCCTAGAGCCTGTCAAGAAGAAAGACGAGCGCTACAAGGGCAAAGGCGGCATGCATCTTGCCTGGGAGACGGAGGCTCTGGGCCAGACGAGCATCTTGAGCATCGTCACCGAGGCTCTCGACGAGCGCCTGCCGATCAGCTTGGAGGCGCTAGGTCGCCGCGAGAAGCGCCAAGCCAGCGCGCTCCGCAAGAAGCTCGCCTAGCCGCCCCAGGGACCACGAATCCGGGCGCTCAGGGCCGAAAACGGGCCACGGAGCCACCACGTAACTGGCGTTCTGGGGTCGAGACGGGGCTTTATCCACAGCCGGGGTCCGGGGGCTTAGGCGGGCGCTCTGCATTTTGGAGTCTGGACGCTCCTTCTAGATACTTGACTGATCAACTTTCCGGTAGGCTCCGTTACAAGTTGCAATTGTCACTTACCGGAAGGAGTCGAGATGACGAAGAAGACCAACCCCGCCCCGGCGCCAGCCAAGAAGGCGACCCGGAAGGCCGCGCCGAAGAAGGCGAAGGCCGCGAAGCCGAAGGTTGACCGGGGCGAGACGAAGCCCGCCGCCCGACCGAAGGCCAAGCCCGCGATCGGCGTCGCGAAGGTCGCCGAGCTACGCCGCGCCGGGGCGACATGGGCTGAGGTGGACGAAGCGGCGGGGTTCAAGGCGCACAAGACGAGCACTTGGTGGGGTCGCTTCCTCGCGGAGGCGGGCTACGACCGGGCCGGACGCAAGGACGGCCAGGGCGCGTCGAAGGCGAAGGCGTTCGGCCCCAACCTGCTCAAGTGAACGACCACCGCGAGCGGTTCGTCTGGCACGACGACGACCTGGAGTTGATCGGCTTCGGCTCGATCCGGGTCCGGGTCGAGCAGCGGGGCGCCAACGGCGGAGGCCAGCTGGTCTACCGGGTCACGGACGAGTCCGGCGATCTCCACCCGTTCTACGTCTGGCGCGAGGGCGACTCGCTCTGGCTGGTGGACGAGCGCTACGCGAGCGTGGACCTCCGCCTGTTGATCGAGCCGGCAGATTGGGATGCCGAATATGGCGGGCTGATCGAGTACGCCGACCTCTTCCGCCTCGTCGAGGAGGTCGGTCGCCACAGCCACCGGCGGGATCGGGCGCCCTAGCCCCAACCCGCGCCCCGGCTGTGTAGTGAGAGCGCCCCGGTTACTCGCAAGAGGCCGGGGCGCTTTTGCGTTCCGGATTCCCGTGGTACATTGGCTCGGCAGCGCTCCCGATGTGCCATGGGGGTTCGGCGGTAGCTCACCGCCAAGCAAGTCCGGCCAAGCATCCAAAAGGGCACGGACCCCGAAGCGCCAGCGTCGCACCCAGAGGTTTGAGCGCCCTCCCATAGCGAGAAGGCACCGAGACTCGCCACCGGCTAAGCAGGCCGGGTAGGTGGCGGGAATCGGGATGGCGGTCTGCGCTATGGAAGGAGACTCACGATGGCGACAGCAACGAAGCGTGACGTCACCGATCTGATCCACGACGCCAAGCTCTACACGTCGGCGTTGTACGCGGTGAGCGTGGCCGACGAAAAGGTCAGCGACGCCGAGCGCTGGCGAATCGGCGACGACTTCATCGCCAAGCACAAGGACGACGAGGACAACAAGGTCAAACCCAACTCCGCATTCCTTACCCCATCGAGGGAATCGCCCTTCTGGGCAACCTCGCAGACGCAACCCGGCGACGCGGAGAAGACCTACGAGCGGTTGATGACCAAGCGATTCGGCCCTCGTCCGTCGAGCAACTGATGCCGAGGTCGCCGGTGTATCGGTATCCGGGTTTCGACCGGGAGTGCCTCGTTTGCCGCGAGCGCATCCCGTTCACGCGGCGACGCGATGTCGCCTACTGCTCGGACGCTTGTCGGCAGAGGGCGTATAGGGACCGCTGCCGAAACCAAGGTGCAATGACCAAGGCCCAGGTGTAACGAAATGCCGGGACCGCTACTCGGCAACGACGGCACTCTCGACGCCGAGGCCGAAGAATGGATACGGGAGAAGGGCGGGTCCTACATCTTGGACCCGCTCCTCCCGTATCTCGCCGTTCGCGTGCTGGCCGGACCGCCGGGGCGAGACGAGTGGCCTGCTTATTGCCCCCTTCACGCCGACGCTCGTCCGAGCATGAACATCAACTTCGCCAAGGGGGTCTTCTACTGCCACGCTGGGTGCGGCGGCGGCTCGATCGAAGACCTGATCGCCGCGCGCTCGATGTGGCTGCCCCGGAACGAACATCCGAGGTTTCGGTCCTCCCCGCCCCGCTGTGGCGACCCGCGAGGGAGGTAGGATTCTGTGACGATCTGCACAGAGAAGGAAGGCGCCCGCGCTGCATACACAGCCGGGCGCCGTGGCCCATAGGAGGTACATCCCATGAGCGATGCGAAGGATAGGGACCGACCCGCCGCCGTCATCTACGCCGCGAAGTCGACCAAAGACAAACACGGCTCGATTCCGACCCAGCTAGATGATGGTCGGGTGATGGCCGAGCGCGAAGGTTGGGGTGTCGTCGCCGAGTACCGCGACGAAGGATTCTCGGCATTCAGCGGGAACCGGGGGCCTGGATTGGCAGCGGCCCGTGACCACGCGGCCCGTCTTGCTGAAGAATCGGGCGAGGTCGTCATGCTCCTCGCCCAGCATTCCGATCGTTTCTCGCGGGGTGGCGGCGACAAGCCCGGAGCAGCCGAGGCTTTGATCGAGATTTGGCACGCGGAGCGCCGCCGCAATGTCCACCTACGGTCCGTTGAGGACGATTTTGACCTGAAGTCCAGCGCGACGGTTGCCAACATCGGCGAGCGCAACCGGGCGGATAGTGCTCGCAAGTCGCGCTCTGTCAAGGGCGGGCATCAGCGGCGACGCGAGGCCGGGAAGCCTCACGGCAGTCCACGACCGTTCGGCGTCGAATATCGCGATGGCGAGCGGGTTCCCTGCGAGGCCGAGGTCCCGAACGTCCGCCGGATTTTCAATGAATACGTCTCCGGGTTCGCCCAGCAGGTGGTCTCGCGCAACTTGAACGACGATCGCGTGCCCACCGCCAAAGGGGGTCGGTGGTACCAGGGGACGGTCCGAGCGATCCTCGCCAATGACGTCTACGTGAAGCTCGGGATCATCGACCAGGAGACATTCGACAAGGCGACAGCGCTTCGTAAGGCGGCTCGCAGGACGTACAAGGGCGGGCGGCATCCAGCCGGTCGGCACCTCTTCCGGAAGGGGATGCTTCGATGCGAGTGCGGCGCGCCGATGATCACGCGGACAGGCGAGAACCGGAAGTCCGAGCCCTACGAGGTCTACATCTGCTACGAGCGCGTCCAGGGCAAGGACCGCTGCTCGATGCCTCCACTCAGACGCGCCGACCTGGACGAGACGGTGTTTTCCTTCTTCAACGAAGTTGGGCTAGACATCGAAGCGACGAAGGCCAGAATGCAAGAGGCCCACGACTCGCGACTAGCAACCGTCCAAGCCGAACTACGCAGCGCGAAGCGCGAGGCGAAGCTCGCGGATGAGGCGTACACGCGGGTCCAACGCGACTACCAGCGCGGCGCTATCGAGGCCGACGATTGGGCCGAGCAGCGACCACAGTTGATCGAGGAGCGGGACGCAGCGATGGCTGCGGTGGATCGGCTACAAGCGAAGCTCCCCGAGGTCGAGTCGTGGACCGAGTTGGAGGACGCCGAGGGGCGAACGCTGGAACGGCTGGCCGAGATACGGAAGGCAATTGCCGGCGAAGTCACGGACGCTAAGGGCGTGGAGGCGGTCCGGGCGGCGCTCAAAAAGCTATTCGCCAGCTTCCAAGTCTCGATTCCGGTGAACGGCAAGGCGACGATCACCCCCGAGTGGCGGCGTGAACTCGTCACCATGTTCGATGCGGACGGCGAGGAGGACTACGGATTCGAGACGAAGCCCGCCCGCGTACCGCTTGAACTAGCCGGAAAAACCGAAGCCAACGCTTTCACGACGTAGTCGTCCGCGCCTTCGGAGAAGCCCCGCACGCGGTCCGCATCGGTGGCGCGGCCGCTGAGGACAATGACCGGGAGCGCGGGGTCGTACCGGCCGGTGGCTCCACCGGAAGCGCGGATCTCGTGCAAGACGTCGAGCCCGGGCGCGTCGGGAAGCCGAAGGTCGAGGAGCAGGACGTCAGGCTCCTTGTAGTGGCAGAGGCGCAGCGCATCCGACGCCGAGGGCGCCGGCAGGGCGCGGAACCGATCGGCCTCCAGGTGGTCGCAGAGCAGCTCCAGGGTGGGGACGTCGTCCTCGCAGACCACGACCGTTGCGTCTGACTCGAGCGGCAAGGTCAAGCTGCGCCTCCGTGCCCGCCGGCTGGGAGCTCGAGAACCGCCTGGGCGCGACGCTCGTACACGAGTCGCCGCGGCGGAACCGCCCGCCGCAGCGCCACCGGCCGCAAATCGAAGTCGAGGAAGACGAGGTCCAGCGGGAACCTCATCCCGAAGGTGTGCACGCTGCGACAGCCGGGGATCAGGAGGCCCACTCCGGCTCGGCGGCGGTCGAGGTGCGAGAGGCCGAGGAGGCGAGCCGGCCTCGAGGTCGCGACCGGCACTCGTCGTCCGCGGATCTCGGCCCGCGGAAGCCCTCGCAGACGACGCGGCCGCTTGTCCGTTAGGTCCCTCACGACCTCGTCCAACCCCGCGGGCGGGGGCGACGCCCCGGAGCCGAGCGAGCCGCGCCGGGTCGGCCCCCGATGCAAACCAGCGTTCAGCCCAGGCGGGAAGTCCCCAACCTGCGTCCGCATCGGAGAAGATTCGAGTCGTCCGGGCGGCCGCGGACCTGGGTCAGATCGGGGCCGATACGAATAAGTGGAGAAAGCAACTCGCAGAGGGAACTACGACTCGGGCTCCGATTACGTGCTCGAGTACGGCGAGTTGCGGTTCTCCTTCAACGAGGAGGACTTCGCCCAGCGCGTGGAGCAGGCGGCGGTGAAGCTTGACTTCGTCGAGGTCGGCCTCGCGGGCGACGAGCTGCAGGATCTGCTCGAGCTCGCCGTCAACGGCGAGATCGCCGAGCCGAGCTCGTCGCTCGGCGAGCACATCAACGAGCACTGGACCGAGCTCGTCGGACCCGCCAGCCGCAGCCTCGTGCACTGGATCCGGCGGCTGGTCTTCCGGGGCGCCTGGCTGGATCAGCGCGTCAAGGAGGGCGAGCTCGACGTCGTCTTCGAGCCCGACACCCAAACCTTCGGTTACGTCCAGCCCGACCGCGAGGCCGAGCCGATCGAGCTCTCACGCGAGCCCTCCTGGGCCCGCCTGGCCTACCGCCGCTAGCCGAGCGAGGCGAGCAGCTCCGCGTTCGACGCGGAGCCCTCGATCCGCTGCCGCAGCTGCGAGGCGGCGTCGACGGGATCCAGGTCGGCGAGCAGCCAGCGAAGCCCACGTGCCGACGCAAGCTCCTTGGCGGGCCGAAGCATCTCCTCGTTCGAGACGAGGCACTCGCTGGGCACGAGCGCCGGAACGACCCCGGACGCGGCGAGCGTCGGATCGAGCCGGATCAACGAGCTCTCCGTCGTGATCACCGCGCGCTCAGCCGCGCCGCCGTCATCGTTTCCGTCGAGCACGGTCGCGATCACGGTCAACGAGCCCGCGTCCTCCTCGGCGGTCTCGCGGCCCGACCCGAACAGCCGCTTGACCTCGGTGACGTCGCCCGCGGCGACCGCCAGCCTCGAAAGGGAGTCGACGAGCAGCACCACGTCCTCGCCGGCCTCGACTCGCCGCCGAGACCGCTCGAGCGCGAAGTCGGCGACCCGCACCTGGTCCGCCGGCGCAAGGTCCGCGGTGGCGCTCGCGATCTCGGCGTCCGGGAGCGCTTCCCGCCATGCCGTGGCCTCCTCGGGACGCTCGTCGATCAAGAGCACGACCACGCCGATCTCCTCGACGGCGCCGATCGCCCGCGCGAGGCCGCGAAGGAGCGTAGTGCGACCTGAGCGCGGCGCCGCCCGGATCAACACCCGCTGGCCGAGCGCAACCGGCGCCAGCAGGTCCACCGCCCGTGTCAGGACGTCCGCGGGGTCGTGGTCAAGGGCGACCCGGCGCTTCGGCATGACTGCGGTCAGATCGTCGAACCGCGGTCGCTCGGATTGGGGCTCGACGCCGTTCACACTGTCGACGTGGACGAGGGCGCGGTGGCGCTCGGCCCGGCGGGGCGACCGGGCGGGCCCCGAGACCTGGTCACCCGAGCGGAGCTCGCAGCGCCTGACCTGGGCGGCCGAGATGTACACGTCCCCTGGTTTTTCCTCCAGTCCCTCCAGCCGCACGAAGCCAAAGCGCTGCGGCATGATCTCCAGGAGCCCGGTCACCTCCTCGGTCTCGTCGGGCTCCAGCCGCTCACGCTCGCGGCCGCCCTCCGCCTCGTCGGCCCGATCGTCCCGCGCCGGCGCCACCTCGCGCCGTCGCTCGCCGGCGTCATCTCCCTCCGGAGACTCGCCACCACCCGCCACTCCCCCGCCCCGTGCCTCGATCTCGCGCACGAGATCCTCGCGCCGCAGGAGACGAAACCGGGGAACCCCGAGTTGGGCGGCCCGCGCGTGCAGGTCGGCGAGGTGCAGGTCCGTGAGCTTCTGCGCCATCAGGCGCCGGAGGATATCCACCGGCGGCTGCTCCAGAATAACTCCGCCGCCTCCTCCGCTTCGCGTCCGGGGGCGGCGGAGTTAGGGCGCCGGCCTGACCCGGCAGGCACCTCCGCGTTTACCGCGACTTCGTCGCTAGCTCTAGCGCGGCGACGTGGCGCTTCGTTCGGCGACCAACCCCTGGAGCCACTCGCCGAACTCGGGGCGGGATTCCCAGTCGGAGCGGAAGCGCTCCGCGCCCGCGGTGGTGAGGGGATGGTCGAGCATCTGCCCGAGTACCTTGGCCGGGACGGTCGCGATCTCGCAGCCGAGCTGCGCCGCGGCGATCACGTGCTCCGGGTGGCGAATCGACGCGGCGATGGTCTGCAAGGTGACGCCCCCGGCGCGGAAGCACTCCACGATCTCGGCGACGACCTGTCCCGAGTCGACCGAGATGTCGTCGAGCCGGCCCATGAAGCACGACACGTAGGTCGCCCCGGCCCCTGCCGCGAGCAGCGCCTGGTTGGCCGAGAAGACCAGGGTCACGTTGACCGGGATCCCCTCCGCGGTGAGGGCGTGCGTGGCCGCCAGGCCCTCCTTGCAGAATGGGACCTTGACCGTCACGTGCTCGTGGAGCTCGTGAAGCGCCCGGCCCTCGGCGATCATCCCGTCGGGGTCCTGCGAGACGACCTCGGCGGAGACCGGGCCGCCAACCAGGTCACAGATCCGGCGGATTATCTCGCCCGGATCGCCCTCCTCCTTGGCCAGCAACGATGGGTTGGTGGTGGCGCCGGCGAGGATCCCCCAGGCGGCGATCTCCTCGACCTCGGAGACGCTGCCGGTGTCGATGAAGAGCCTCATGCGCTGGGGCTCATCCTACGGCGTTGGCCGGATCGACCCCCTCGGCTTGGGCGGCATCCACCCAAGCGTCCGCTTCGGAGCGGACGCGCCGCCCGCTCCAGCCGAGCTCCGCCCCCATCGCCTCCGCAACCGGCATCACCGCCTCCGCATCGCGGAGCTGCGGCGCCGCGAGCACCCCGAGCCGAGTGCGCCGCAAGAGCACGTCCGCAACCGAGCGCGCCTGCTCGAGTCGCGCCGCGACCGTGGCCTCGGCAACCAGGTCGGGTTGGCCGGGCACGATCGGGCGCGCGAGCTCGGGTGAGTCGGCCGCGAGCTCGAGCACGTTCCGCGCCGCGTGCCCGTAACGGAAGGTGAGCAGCCGGCGCCAGCCCTCGGGCAGGTCCGATTCGGGCAAGCCCGGCGGCGAGGTGAGGTCCTGATCGGTGGCCGACATCCCCAGCGGGATCTCGGCGGTGCGACAGGGGGCCTCGCGGCCTTCGCGCTCGACCATCCGGTCGACCACCTGCATGGCCATTCGCCGCCAGGTCGTGAGCTTGCCGCCGGTGATCGTCAGGAGCCCGGACGAGGTCTCGTACAGCTCCGCACGACGCGAGATGTCCACGGACTTGCGCGGGTCGCCGGTCGAGATCAGAGGTCGCACGCCGGCGTAGGCGCCGGTCAGGTCGGAGCCCGCCAGCTCGAGCCCGAAGAACGCGTTGACGGCGTCGAGGAGGTAGTCGACGTCCTCACCTGACGGCTGAACGTGAGCGACGTCGCCGTCGTAGTCGCGGTCGGTCGTCCCGATCAGCGCGCGGCCGTACCACGGCAGGGCGAAGATTGTGCGGTCCTCGCCCGCGGGAACGATGCAGGCGGCGGAGCCGAGCGGCAATCGCTCCAGGGAGACGGTCACGTGGGTGCCGCGACTGGGCTTGATGCGGGGCACCTCCTCCTGCTCGAGGATCTCGTCAGGGCGGATGCGATCCGCCCAGACCCCCGTCGCGTTGACCACGTTGGCGGCGCCAACCTCGAACCGCTCGCCCGTCTCGGCATCGACGCACACGACCCCCGTCGCCTTCCCGGAGTCGTCGAGCAGCTCCACCACCTCCGCGCCGTTCAGGCAGACGGCGCCGTAGCGTTCCGCCTCGCCCAGCACGGTCAGCACGAGCCGCACGTCGTCCGTCTGGCAGTCGTAGAACAGATAGGCCTCCTTCGGATCCCGCGGCGCCAGCGCCGGGATCAGCTCTGCGGTCTCATCGCCGGGGATCGTGCGGTGGCGGTCCGGAGCCCAGTCCTCCTCCGACGTCTGCTCGACCAGCCCGAGCTCGCGCGAGGCGCGCTCGTGCGCCTGGCGCTCGCGCCTGCCCTGCCCGACGCGAGTCGTCGCCATGACGTCGTACATGTTCAGCCCGATCCCGATCCGCCAGTCGCGGCGGTCCTCGCCGAGGGTCGGGACGAGGAACGGGACCGGATAGACGAGGTGAGGCGCGAGCCGGACCATCAGCTGGCGCTCGAGAAGCGCCTCCCGGACGAGGCCAAGGTCGAAGTTCTGTAGGTACCGGAGGCCCCCGTGGACCATCTTCGACGAGCGACTCGAGGTTCCGGAGGCGTAGTCGTCGCGCTCCAGGAGCGCGACCGAGTAGCCGCGCGACGCAGCGTCGAGGGCCACCCCCGCGCCGGTGATCCCGCCGCCGATCACGACCACGTCGAACCGCTCCTCGCGAACCGCCTCGCGGGCATCCTCTCGGGTCAGCATCGCTCAGGTGTGCGGGGTCGTCGCTCGTCCATCTAGTCGAGGTAAGTGACCGTCTCGGCCACCGGCGCGCGGGCCGGCGCAGGCCGGTCCTGGATCCCTTCGCCGAGGTGGATCAGGCTCACGAACCGCTCGGTGTCCCCTAGCGCGACGGCCCTCCTCCCGGCGTCGGTCCTCAGCACCTCGGGGGTGCGCCAGTAGCCGGCGAGCCCGCGCGCGTGGGCGCCCAGCAGGACGATGTAAGCGGCACAGGCCGTGGCGTGTAGATCCTCCTCGTCCTGCACCGGGTCGCCGGACAGCACGCATGAGCAGACCACCAGCGTCGGCGCCCGGTCGAGCTTCGGCGCCGCCTCGGGACCCGCCGCCCGCTTCAGGTCCTCGAGCGCTCGGGGCCCCACCACCCGGAATCGCCACGGGTTGGTCAGGTTGTGGTTGGGCGCCCAGCGGGCGAGCTCGAAGAGCTGGTCGAGCTGGCTCTTCGCCACCGGATCGGGCCGGAAGGCCTTGTGAGTGCGGCGGCTGCGAATCGCCGTCTCGACGTCCATCTCGAGAACCGTACCCGGGCGCGAGCGGACCGGTGGTGGGCCATCGGCCACTAGGGAAGTCGCCGCCGGTACCAGAGGAACCCGGCGGCCAGGGCCATGACCAGCGCGGCGAGGCCGCCGGCCACGTAGGCCGCGGGCGCGCTGCCACCGCCGCCCTGACTCGCATCCCCGTCGGGGATCGGAGCGCTCACCGGCCGCGCCGACACGCGACCGCTTGGGGATCCAGCCGCATTCGCGGGCGCCCCGTCACGCCCGCCGTCCCCGGCCCCCGCGGCGCCCGCACGCTCGGCGCCGCCTGGCCGCGAGGTCGATCGAGCGGGGTTGTGTGCCAGGG
>JBOGZC010000066.1:0-20620 GCA_050697075.1 Solirubrobacterales bacterium
CCCCAGCACCGCCACCAGCAGGGCCAGCGCGAGCGCCGCCGCCGCGAGCTCGAGCTTCCACAGGTCCCCGGAGAGGTCGTGTCGAGCCTCGATCAGGGTCGCGACCTGGCCGCCGTACGCAACCCGTAGCGGCCCGGGATCGATCTCCCGCTCGACTCGCTCGACGGTGCGCTGACGACTCGCATCGTCACCCGGGGCCAGCGTGACCTCCAGGGACGTCGAGCGCCCGTCGGACGACACCGGGCCTCGATGCACGGTCGAGACGCCGGAGTCGGAGCTGAGCTGCGCCGAGATCACCCTCAGCGCGACCCGGTAGGGGCCCGAATGCACGGGCTGGTGGCCCGTGGTGGCGACCACCAGGTCCGGCTCTCCCCCGCCCCTCGCCTGCTCACCGATCGCAAGCGAGCCGACGCCCAGTCGGTCGGGCGCTCCCACGGCCAGTACCACGGCCAGCGCCAGCGCCGCCAGGTTCCCAGCGAGAAGCGCCCCGGGGCGCCTCAACGCGAGATCGGCGAGCCGAGCCACGGTCGCGCACCTTACTTCGCCGCCAACCCGGCTCGCGACGGCCCCTGTACCCGCCCGAACCCGAATCCGTAGGCTTCCGTACGTGCCTCTCTCCGCGGACCAACAGGCGATGCTCCAGCTTCTGCTCGAGCGTGGGCAGCGCTACGCCGATCTCGCGTCGGTGCTCGGCGTAGACGAGGCCGAGGTGCGCTCCCGGGCGCGGGGGGCGCTCACCGATCTCGCCGGCGCCGATCCGGACCGCAACGTGGGGCTCACCGACTATCTCCTCGGCCAGGCCGACCCGATCGGCAGGGCCGACGCCGTGCGGCACCTCAAGGACGACCCCGACGACCTCTCGCTCGCCGCGGAGCTATCCCAAAAGCTCCTGCTGGTCGCCCCCGAGGCGGACCTGCCGCGACTCCCGGGCGAGGAGCGGCGTGCTCGCCCTCGGCGCCGCGGCGGCCCGTCAGCCGGGCGTGAGCCGATCCTCCAGCGCCTCCGGGGTGGGCGGCGGGAGCCCAACGAGGACGCCGCGGCTGGCCGCACCACGCTCACCCGCCGCCAGGCGCAGCTCTCCGTCCTGCTCGGATGCGCCGCGGTGCTCGTCATCGTCGGCATCCTCGCCGTCACCGGGACCTTCAGCGGCGGGAGCGACGCCACCACCGCCGCCACCACCACCGCGAGCGGGAACCAGCGGCTCGCCGGCGTGAAGCTGAAGCCACCCGGCGGCGGCAACGCAAGCGGATCGGCCGTGTTCAGCGTCGCCAACGCCTCCCAGCTCAACATGGACGTGACGCTGAACGGACTGAAGCCTCCCCCGAAGGGACAGGCGTACGTGATGTGGTTCGTGCTCACACCAAGTCAGAGCTACCCCGTGCCCTCGGTGCTCAACGTGTCGAAGGACGGCAGCTATGAGAACCGCATCACCATTCCGGCGACGGAGATCTTGATCGCGCAGCGGGCCCGATCCATTGACGTCTCACTCGCTCCCGTGCAAGCCGTCGAATCCGCGATCAACGCCGCTCGCAAGCAGAAGAGCCTCGTGCGCCAGCCGGGAGTAACGGTCCTCAGCGGGACGATCCCCGCCTCACGCGCTGGCAAGAGCGCGGGCGGCGCGAATGGCTAGCGAGACCGGGTAGCCACGTGGGCTCCGCCGCGATGCGGACCGGGCTCCTCGCACTCCTCGGGATCGCCGTCGTCGCGGCCGGCGTGGTGGCGAAGGGTGGCGGATCGTCCTCGAGCGACTCCCGGCAGGCTGTCTGGGAGCCCTTGCCCACGGATCGCTGGCAGTACCAGCTCGAGAGCTCGAATCGCCACCTTGCATCCACCGGGGGGATCGACGTGTCCATCTGCCGGCCCCCTCATTCGGGTGGCCACTGTGTCCGCCCCGACGTGTTCGACATCGACCTCTACGTCGACGGTCAGGTCTCGGGGAACGATCACACGATCGACACGGCCGCCGTGCGGGCGATCCACAACCGCGGGGCTCATGCGGTCTGCTACATGTCGGCCGGGACCGCCGAGCGCTTTCGCCCCGACTATTCCCGGTACGTGGCGTTCGACCGCAGCCATGGCCACAGCCTGATGGGGAAGCCCTTCAGCGCGAGGTTCCCCAACGAGTACTGGCTCAACCTCAGCAACGCCCACGGACAGCGGGACTTCATCCTGGGGCGGGTGGAGGCGCGCACGAAGAAGTGCGCTCGCGCGGGGTTCGACGGCGTCGAGTACGACGTTGTGGACGCCTACGCCCAAGGCCACAAGGTGACCGGATGGCACATCACCGCCCACCAGCAGCTCGTATTCGACCGGGCACTGGCGTCGATCGCCCATCGCAACGGGCTCTCGGCGGCGCTCAAGAACGACCTCGGCCAGGTCCCGAAGCTCGAGCCTCGATTCGACTACGCGATCAACGAGCAGTGCTTCCAGTACCGGGAGTGCACGAACAATCCAGCTCCGGGCTACAAGGCGTTCACCCGGGCGGGCAAGGCGGTGTTCCAGGTCGAGTACCAGCTCCGGCCGAGCCGCTTCTGCGGCAAGGCGGCGAGCCTGGGGGTCAGCTCGATCAAGAAGGCCTCGGACTTCTCGCTCAACGGCACACCCTGGACGCCCTGCCGCTAGCTCGAGGCGTCCGGGATCAGCTTGCCCGGGTTCATGATCCCGGCCGGGTCGAGGCGCTCCTTGGCCGCGCGCAGAACCTCGACCCCGAGCTCGCCGATCTCGCGGCGCATGTAGGGGACGTGGTCGCGGCCAACTCCGTGATGGTGGGTGATCGTCCCCCCCGCCTCGACGATCGCGTCGCACGCCGCCGTCTTGACCGCCCGCCATTGCTCGAGCTCCGCTCCGACGTTGGCCCTAGCCAGGAACGTGTAGTAGAGCGACGCGCCGTCGGGGTAGGCGTGCGAGAGGTGACACATGACGAGCCCGGGGGTGCCCTGGCGCGATAGCGCATCCCCGATGGCGGACCTCACCTTCTCGTAGAGCTCCACGAGGCGGCTCCACTCGTGGGCGGTCTCGAGCGTCTCCGCGAGATAGCCGAGCTCGAGCAGCTCGTCGCGCAGGTACGGACCCTCATAGCGGCCCCGCTCCCACGCCCGGCCGGGCGCCGCGCCAAGGGGCGCCGCGCGCTGGGCCCGTAGCTGGCGGGTGGCCAGGGCCCGGCGATGGGCCACCGAGTCTCGGTCGCCCTCCCAGCCGCAGACGACCAGCGTGCCGTCCGCACGCCCCCTCAGCCGCAGGTAGGTCGAGGCGAGGGCCCGCTTTGGCCCGTGGCCGCCCGAGAGCGCGAGCGAGATGCGCGTCTCCGTCTGATCGGATACGCGAACGACGTCGGGAAGCGCGCCCGCCTGGGCAAGCGACCGCACGACCTCGCCCCCCGATTCGAAGTCGGGCGCCATCCAGGCCTCGTAGCGGCGCTGCTCGGGCGCCCGCCTGACCCGTGCCTCGACTTCGGTGATCACGCCGAGCGTGCCCTCGGAGCCGACGACGAGCTCCCGCAGGGCGGGGCCTGCGGCGCTGTGAGGCGTCTCGAGCGTGCGGAGCTCCCCCGCGGGCGCGGCCAGGGCGATCGACGTGACGAGACCGTCGAAGCGCCCGTAGCCGGTGGACGCCTGGCCGGCGGAGCGAGTCGCCGCGAAGCCGCCGATGGTCGCGTACTCGAACGACTGCGGAAAGTGGCCAAGCGTGACGCCCTCGGCCGCGAGTGCCGCCTCCGCCTCCGGGCCGCGCAGGCCCGGTCCGAGCGTCGCGGTCAGCGATCGATGGTCCACGCTCACGTCGCGAAGCCTTCCGAGGTCGAGGGAGATGAGCCGTTCGAATCCGTCGCGGGCGGGATCGACGCCGCCGACCACACTGGTGCCGCCGCCGAATGGGACGACGGCGATCCCCTCGTTCGCGCAGATCTCCAACACGTGCCTGATCTCGGCGGCGCTCCCTGGTAGCACGACCGCGTCGGGGGCCCCTTCGAGCCGTCCGGCGCGAAGGCGGATCAGATCGGGGTAGCTACGGCCGGCCGCTCGAAGCAGTCGGTGCTCGCGGTCGGTGACCACCCAGGGCGCCCCAACGGCCGCGGCGATCTCCGGCGGGAGCGACGCCGGCTCGGGCAGCTCCACCTGTTCGAGCGCCACCCGCTGGGCCGGCTCGGCCGCACCGAGCTCATCCTGCAACGCCGCCCGCGCCTCCTCGCCGAGCTCCGCCCGCTTGGCGGGATCACCCCAGCCCCACCACTTCATGGGCGCGTGATCCGGATCCGGACGGGGATCGCGATTCACGTCAGGGCCCGCTCGATCCCGGCGAGGGCTTCGTCCAGGCGTTGCCGCGTGGCACGGCGCATCATCGGCGAGCCCAGTCGCGACAGGCCCCGCAATCGCTCGCTGCTCACCAGGGTGATGAGCGTGCCCTCATCCCGCCCCGCGAGCCGGATCTCGAGCTCCGCGGAGCGCAGGATCTTCTCGAACGGGGTTCCCTCGATCTCCTGCTCCCAGACATAACGCTCGGCGACGGTTGCGCCACTGCACCGATAGTCCGCCCTGACGCCCCTCCCCCTCTGGGTCCCCAGGACCGTGGTCCAGCGGCTGCGATGGCCACCTTTGACGGCGCGCACGTCCTCGACCCGCACGGTACGCGGCCACCACCGCGGCAGATGATGGGGATCGGAAACCAGGTCCCAGACCCGGCCGCGAGGCGCATCGATCAGGCGTTTTCTCGAGACGCGCGGCAGCGCCCTAGTCGCCCTTTAGGCGGCGGAGGTCCCGGACGAGGAGGAGATGCTTGAGATGCCCGCAGACCGCCGCCAGGCTCTCCAGGTTCTCGATCGCCTCCTTCCGGCGCGCTTGGCTGCGGGAGCGAAGCGCTGGGCCCACCAGCTGCTGAAGCAGCGCCGCCTCGCGATCGGCCGAGGTCCGGAACACCCTCAGGTTGCGCCCGGCCACGCCGAACTGGGAGAGCTCTGCGGCGGCCCGCACGATCTCGAGGTCGGTCTCGTCGTACACCAAGCGTCCGTCGCGTCGCTCGGGCTGCACGATCCCGAACTCCTGGAGCTCGCGCAGGAGCCCCTCCGAAACGCCGGCCTCGTCGAGGAGCTCCTCGAGCGTCAGCGTCGACACCGGCGCGTCCACGGACCCGGCGCGCCGCGTGGCCGCCGCCTCGCTGCCGCGCCTGGCGCCGCTGAAGTCGCCGGTGGCGAGCTCCTGGCGGATCACCCTGAGCGGCAGGAACTCGTCTCGCTGCATGCGCAGGATGGCCCGCAACCGCTCCACGTCGGCCTGGCTGTAGAGCCGGTAGCCCCCCTGCGTCCGGCGGGGTGCCAGCAGCTTCTGATCCTCGAGGTAGCGGATCTTCGAAATCGAGATGTCGTCGAACTCCTGGCTCAGGATCTTGGCGACGGCGCCGATGGTCAACGCCTTGCGAGGCCGTGAGCCAGAGCCGCTGTCGGAGGCGGGCCGGCGCCCCCTCTCGGCGCTGCCCGCGTCACCCTCTCCCCTGTGCGTGGCGATCGCCATCGTCAGCGCTCCAGATAGCTCAGCTTGTACTTGCCGACCTGGATCTCGTCGCCGTCCTCGAGCTTGTGTGACTCGATTCGGCGCCGATTGACGTAGGTCCCGTTCAAGGAGCCGAGGTCATCGATATAGAGCCCGTCGCGGCGCCGGACGATCAGCGCGTGATTGCGCGAGACGGTCACGTCGTCGAGGAACACGGCCGCATCGGGCGTGCGCCCGATGCTGATCCGGTCGCCCTCGACGGTGAAGCTCTCGCCCGCTCGGCCCCCGCCGGACCGGATCACGAGGGCCGCCCCGGCCTTGTCCACCTCGTCGGCGACCTCAACCGGCTCGTACTCGCCGGTCTCCCCGACCTTGTAGGCCATCGTCGAAGCGTCCTCGCCCTCCGGCCGGGCCAGGTACGCGCCGCACTTCTGGCAGTAGTTCGCCCCTTCAGGGTTGACGAACCCGCACTCGGGGCAGTGCAGGGCCATCAATCACCGGCCTCCATTACGACCCCTCGTCGTCCGGCGCCGGCACCTTCCCGAGCAGGATGTCCGTGAGCTGCTGAACGTCCTGGCCGCTGATCAGCGCCTCGCCCGCCTCGCGGTGGGCCTTCAGGCGGTTGACCAGCTCGGCCCGGAGGATGTCGATCTTGCCGTGGAGCAGTCGGCGCCTGTATGAGATCTGTCGCTCCTCGTCGGTGAGCTGATCGATCAGCTCCTTGAGCTCTTCGTCGCTCATCGAGCTGACGTCGGGAAAGGTTTCCTCCACTATTTGCTCCCTCTCGTGCTTGGGCCGGCCGGCTCGATTATAGGCGCGCCGCAAAGGTCAAGTTGAGGTTGAGGGACCTTGCACGAATATTTCCGGCAAATTCCTCCCCCGACATCCTCCGCTTCGCGTCCGGTGTCGGCGGGTTAGGGCTCCAACCTGACCCGGCAGGCACCTCCGCACTAGCCTTGGCGGGCCTGCCTCAGGGCTGTGTTGACGTACAGCGCGGAGGCCAGCAACGAGCCCGCGAGGCCGACGAGGAACATCGCGGTGGCGATCCAGGCGCTCGTCGCGAGCGCCAGGAAGATCCCGCCCATGGTCAACCACACCGACGTTCGCCCGACCCAGTTGATCTCCAGGTCCACGCCGCGGCGAAGCGCGGCCTGAGCCAGCACAAGCGTGAGCAGCTCGCGCGCGGCTAGCACTGCCAGCGCCCATCTCGGCAGGAGCTCGAACCTCCAGCACACGACGAGCCCGGCGAGGATCGTCAGCCGATCCACCACCGGATCCATCAGCGCGCCCATCCGGCTGTACTGGCCCGTCACTCGAGCGAGGAAGCCGTCGAGATAGTCGCCGGCCGAGATCGCCAGGTACAGGATCGCGGCGGCGGCGGTTCGGCCGTCCCCCGAGCTGAGCGCCAGATAGAGGAATACCGGGATCCCGGCGAGCCGGGCGTATCCGACCAGGTTCGGGATCGTCAGCGGGTGCAGCGGCTGCCCGCGGCGCGTCTGAACCGGCCTTGGGCCGGAGCGATCGAGGCCGAAGAGCCTTCTAGTCGATGCCATCGAGCAGCTCGACGGCGCGACTGGCGGCGTCAGCCACCGGGAGGCGTTCGGCCTCCCCGCCGCGGCGGGCCTGCGCCTCGACCGCGCCCTCGGACAGCGCCCTCTTGCCGACCACGAGCCGCAGCGGGCAGCCGAGCAGCTCGGCGTCGGTCAACTTCTCTCCGGCCCCGGCGTCGCGGTCGTCGTAGACGACGTCGGCGCCAGCGGCGCGGAGCTCCCCGTAAAGGGCGTCCGCCGCCTCCATGGTCTCGTCTCCGGCCCTGCCGAGCCCCACAAGGTGCACGGCCCAAGGCGCGATTGAGCGCGGCCACACGATCCCCTTGTCGTCGGCCCGCTGCTCGATCGCCGCGGCCGCCACGCGGGCCGGCCCGATCCCGTAGCTGCCCATCACGATCGGCCGCTCCTCCCCCTGCTCGTCGAGGTAGGTGGCGCCGAGCGCCTCGGAGTAGCGGGTGCCGAGCTTGAAGATCCCCGCGATCTCGATCGCCCGTTCCAGCTCGATCCGGCCGCCGCCGGGGGCGATGTCGCCCGCCGCCACCGAGCGAATATCCACCTCCTCGAAGCTGAAATCCCTCCCGGGCGCAACGCCGATCAGGTGCGCGTCCGCCTCGTTGGCGCCACACACGTAGCCCTCGCCCTGGATCGCCGCGTCCTTCAGCACGGGCACATCGGCGCCGACGGGCCCGATGAACCCGGCCGGCCCGAGCGCGGCCGCGATCTCCTCGGGGTGGGCGGCCCGACACTCGGCGCCCAGCGCCTTTCGAAGCTTGAGCTCGTTGAGGCGATGGTCGCCGCGGACCAGCGCCAACACCATGCGCTCGTTGACGATCACCGGCATCGCCTTCATCAGCGCGCCGGCGGACACCCCGAGCGCCGCCTTGACCTCGTCCACCGTGGTGAGCCCGGGGGTCGGCACCTCGCGGGGCTGATCAAGGGGGGGCGGGAGCTCCACCGGCTGAGGGTCGGCCACCGCGACCTCGACGTCGGCCGCGTATCCGGGGGCGAGGGCGATCTCGTTCTCTCCCGCCGCGGAGGGCGCCATGTAGTCGTGGGCACCCGACCCGCCCATCATCCCGACGTCCGATTCGACCCGATGCCACCGGAGGCCGCAGCGATCGAAGATCCGGTCGTAGGCCTGCACGTGGAGCTCATAGCTTCGCTCCAGCCCCTCGGCATCGCGATCGAAGCTGTACGAGTCCTTCATCGTGAACTCGCGCGCCCGCAGCACCCCGGCTCGTGGCCGGGGCTCGTCGCGCTCCTTGGTCTGCAGTTGGTAGAGGAACATCGGCAGCTCGCGGTAGGAGCGGACGTCGCGGGCGACGTGATGGGTGACGTTCTCCTCGTGGGTCATCGCGAGGACGTAGTCGGTGTCCTTTCGATCCCGCAGCTTGAACAGCTCGTCGATCTCGTAACGGCCGGTGCGGCGCCACAGGTCCGCCGGCTGGAGCACAGGCATCAGCATCTCCTGGGCCCCGATCGCGTCGAGCTCCTCCCGGATGATCGCCTCGATTCGCCGGATCACCCGATGCCCGGCGGGCAGCCAGGTCCACAGCCCCGCACCAAGCTGGCGGATGAGGCCGGCGCGAACCATCAGCTTGTGCGATTCCCACTCGGCGTCCGCGGGGTCCTCCCGAAGCGTGGGAAGGAAGTAGTTGGCGAGCCTGGTCACGAGTTCGCGAGCCTAGACGGTTGACCCCCAATCCGCGTGCCCAGCGGAGGCTCCGCGATCCAGGGCCCGGTGAATCCTTTTCGACGGTCGGATTCTCTTAGGATCCGGGCCTATGGGAGAGGGCTCGATCGACCCCGCCGCGGGGCCACCGAGCCAGCCGCCATACCGGATCCGGCCGGCCCGACTGCCCGCCGACCGCGAGGCCATCCTGCGCGTGCTGGAGACCGCGAACATGCATCGGGTCCCGTCGCCGGAAATGGAGGACTTCGACGTCGGCCGCTGGCATGTGGCCGTGACAGGCGAGGTGATCGTGGGCGTGGCCGGCTTTCGGCTCCTGGACGCGCCCGACGGGCCGGTGGGCAAGACCACCCTGCTGGTCGTTCACCCCACGGCGCGCGGGCGCGGAATCGGCCGGGCTCTCCAGGAGCTGCGCATGAAGCTGATGCTGGATGCCGGGGCGGCTCGCGTGATCACGAACGCCGACCGCCCCGACACCATCGCCTGGTACGAGCGACACTTCGGTTATCGCAGAATCGGTGAGGTTCCGAAGGTCTGCGAGTTCGGCCTGCCAGAGGTGGATCGCTGGACGACGCTCGAGGCCCCCCTGCGATGAGTGGCGCGGACGAGCCGCGGCGCAACCCCGTCGCCTGCGGCGCGCTCGGCGACTACGACCCCGCGCTGGTCCGCGAGATAGGGCGGCGGATGGACGCCGACCTCTCCGTCATGCACGACGATGGGAGCTCGATCCTGCTGCTGGACCGCGCGCCGATCCGCTGGCGCGGCCGGGGACGGGGCTTCGCCTGGAGCGAGGGCCGCCCGGGCGCCCGGGCCGTGCGCTTCTGGAAGGACGCCGCCGTCGAGCTCGCCGCCTGCGGCTTCGTGGTCCAGGATCAGCGCCGGCGGGTGCACTCGAGCGTCTCGGGCATCGCTTCCGTCTACCACTTGGAGCACGACGGGGCCGTCTACTTCGCCTCTCGAATTGATCCCCTCGTCAAGGGCCTGCCGAGGCGTCTGACGGTCGACTGGCGCGCCTGGGCATCGATCTTCTTTCTGCGCTTTCCATTGGGTGAACGGACGCCGTTCCTCGAGGTTAAGCGCCTCCGCCCGTTCAGCACGCTCGAGTGGGACGCATCTGCTGAGCGCCGACGCACCATCGAGCACCGCTGGCCATGGGCGGAGATCGAGCCCGACCTCGACCTGGATCACGGCTCCGACGCCGTGGTGGAGGCCATGCGGCGCGCACTGTCGCCGCTCGAGGCGAGCCCCGTGACCTGCACGCTGAGCGGCGGCCGGGACTCCCGGCTGCTCTTGTGCATGCTGGCGGAGCGCGGTCACGATGTGCAGGCGTTGACCGTGAACCCGGACAACGGCCACACCCGGGAGGAGTCACTTGCGGCGGAGGTCGCCAGCGCCCTCAGCGTGCGTCACTCCACGGTGGAGGGCCGGGCCGAGGAATTCTGGGGCGACACCCGCGAGCGGGCGCTGCGAGTCGACTACCAGCTCGCGGCCCCGCCCTGGCCGATGCCGCTCGCCGCCGCACTCAGCGAGCGTTCCGGAGCCGCGACGGATGGCCTGGCCCTGGACACGCTCGCCCAGGCCGGCGACGCGTACTACTCCGAGTCGATGATCCGGCCGGATGGCACCCCCGCGATCGCACAGGCCCTTTGGACAAGGCTCCTCGGACAGGTCATGCGCCACGCCCCCGGACGGGTTCTGTCATCGGGGATCGACGACGAGCTCAAGTCACTGGCGCGGCGTCAGTTCATGGCCGAGGCGAACCGGTTCCGGGGCCATCCGGCAGAGGTGGTGCTGAGCTTCTATACGACGAGGACCGTTCGCGGAATTTCCCTCACCCCGAACGCGGTCCTCGGCACCGATCTGGTTACTGTGACGCCCGGCGCCGATCACGGCGTCGCCGCCGCATTGTTACGTACGCGTCCCTCGGAGAAGTTCCACTCCAGGATCTATCGCGCGCTTTTCGAGCGGGTGAACCGGGGGGTCGGTGAGCTCCCTTCGACCCATGAGATGCGTTCGCCACCCGCCATCGTGCGCCCTCGGCGGGGGCTCTCGACCGCCGCCGTCCGCGGGTACGAGCGCGTGCTCGCCGAGGGGCCCCTCGAGCGCACGCTGAGTGACGAGATCAGACGCCATCTGACGGGCGGGACGCTCGCCGCCGGCCTGGCTGAGCCATCGCTCCATCGCGGGGTGCTCGCGGTCACGCTCCTCCACCTCTGGCACGAGCGTTACCGTGACCGACTCGCCGGCGACGACCCGCTGGGCGAGCTGGCGTCGGCCCAGCCCGGCGCGAGCCCTCGGCCGGCCGCGGCTACGTCGTCCGCGTGAACCGGCGACCGGCGACGGGCGAGGCCTCCTCGTCGATCGCCGGGCCGGTGACCGGCTTCAAGAACGGCTCGGCCGTGACGTCCTGGCCCTTCTCCTTCGCGGCCGCCGCCTCCATCTTGGCGATCCGCTCCGGGGTCAGCTCGTCGGCGTTCTCGTCCTCGATCCGCTTCAGCCAGGCAGCCCCCTCGGCGGCCTTTCGCGCGTCGACCTCGACATCGCCCCGATCGAGCGACCGATCGATCTCGTCGAACAGCGCGTTGACAAGCTGACCCTGCGGGACCTTGCGCAGCGGCTTGCCGTGGGCGAAGATCAGGCCCTCGTTCTTGGCTCCAGTGATCCCGAAGTCGGCGTGCGAGGCCTCGCCGATCCCGTTCACAGCGCAGCCGAGCACCGCCACCTCGATCGGCTCCGCGTACTGCTCGAGGCGGGTCTCGATCTCGGCGACGACGGTGTCCATGTCGAACTGAAGCCGCCCGCACGTCGGACACGCGATGAGCACCGGACCGCGCTCGCGCAGGCCCAGCGCCTTGAGGATCTCCCAGGCGACCTTCACCTCCTCTTCCGCGTGGAAGGTCGAGAGGCTGATCCTGATCGTGTCGCCCACACCGTCGGCGAGCAGGGTTCCGAGCCCGACGGCCGACTTCAGCGACCCGGTCCACTTGGTGCCCGCCTCGGTGATCCCGAGGTGGATCGGATACTCGATCTTCGACGCCAGCAGGCGGTTGGCGGCGATCGTGTTGGGAACGCTCGTCGACTTGATGGAGACCTTGAAGTTCTCGAACTCGAGCCGCTCCATCAGCTCCACGAACTCCACCGCGGCTTGGACGAGCGCCGCGACAGGGTCGGAGCGCTCGAGCTCGTGAAGATGCTTGGGAAGGGAGCCGGAGTTGACGCCGATTCGCATCGGCACGGCAGCCGCCGTGGCACTCTGGGCGACCTGGGCCACCTTGTCGGGGCCGCCGATGTTGCCCGGGTTGAGGCGGATGCAGTGTGCGCCCGCGTCGATCGCCTTCAGCGCCAGCGTGTAGTTGAAGTGGATGTCCGCGATCACCGGGATCGGCGATGAGGCCACGATCGACTTCAGGGCCTCGACGTCGGCCTCGCGGGGGACCGCGACCCGAACGAGGTCGGAGCCCGCCTCGGCGACCCGCTGGATCTGCTCCATCGTCGCCGCGAGATTGGCCGTCTCGGTCTTGGTCATCGTCTGGACGACGACCGGCGCGCCCCCCCCGATGGGAACGTCCTTGACCCAGATTTGACGCTTGGAAGCCACGCAGAGAGGGTACCGGGGTGAACCTTGGCCACCCCACAGCGGTATTACCCCCTAACGTGAGGCCCCCCAGGGAGGAGATCCACCGACGCGGCCGCCCCCTCGTGGTGGGCGCGCTGACCCTCCTCGCGCTGGCCGTGGCGCCCGGCGCCGCTAGCGCATCCTTCCACCTCAACAAGATCAGGGAGGTCTATCCGGGGACCATGGCCGTGCCCAGCTCGCAGTACGTGGAGCTCCAGATGCCGGTGGCCGGAGAGAACTTCCTCCATTTCGGCCAGATGGCCTATTTCGACACAAGCGGCAACAAGATCGGCACGTCCTCGCCGACTGACGTGCCCAGCAAGTCCCAGGGGACCATCCTGTTCGCGACCACCACCCCGATCCTCGGAGTCGCCCGGGACTTCCCGATCAGCTTTAACTCCGGCAAGCGCCTGAGCCCCAGCGGCGGGGCCGTGTGCTGGACCAGCGTCGACTGCGTCTCCTGGGGCGCCTTCCACAACACGAGCGGCACGCCGCTGCCCTCCCCCGCCGGCTCACCCGCGCCCGCTATTCCCAACGGCATGGCCCTCGTTCGCCGCATCTCCCCGGGCTGCCCGACGCTCCTCGAGGTCTCAGACGACACCAACAAGAGCTCCGCGGACTTCGCGACCGGGTCGCCTCATCCACGGAACACGCACACCGCGCCGACCGAGCGCGCCTGCCCCGACACGACCATCACCTCGGGCCCCTCCGGCATGACGAGAGACCGCACGCCCACCTTCAAGTTCAAGTCCAGTCTCACGCCGGCCACCTTCAAGTGCCAGCTCGACGGCGGCGCACTCAAGGCCTGCTCGAGCCCGGACACCCTCCCCCGGCTCAGCCTGGGTCAGCACACGTTCAAGGTCCGCGCGACCCACGCCGGATCCACGGACCCGACGCCGGCGAGCAGGACGTTCAAAGTCGTCAGCTAGCGGGGCTCGGGGCTCCGCCCCCGCGCCTCAGCCCTCGTAGAGCGCCTCGACCTCCGCGGCGTACTTCTCGAAGGTCGGCTTTCGCTTCAGCTTCATGGTCGGCGTGAGCTCGTCGCCGCCGGGCTCCCAGTCGCCGGGCAGGATCGCGAAGCGCTTCACCTGCTCGACCCTTGCCAGGTCCTCGTTGGCCCGGTCCACTCCGCGCTGGATCTCCACGACCAGATCCTCGTTGCCGGCGAGCTCCGCCGGATCGCCCTCGAGGTCGCGCTCACGGGCCCACCGGGCGACCGCCTCGGCGTCGAGCGTCAGCAGGGCGCTGATGTACTTGCGACGGTCGCCGATCGCGATCGCCTGACTAACCATTGGGATCTGCTTGAGCCGCGCCTCGATGTTCGCCGGCGAGAGGTTCTTGCCGGCGGCGGTGATGATCAGCTCCTTCTTTCGGTCGACGATCCTCAGGTAGCCGTCCTCGTCGAACTCGCCAATGTCGCCGGTCAGCAGAAAGCCATCGTCGGTGAACGTCTCGGCGGTCTTCTCGGGCAGGTTCCGGTAGCCCTTCATGACCACCGGACCCTTGATCATCACCTCGCCGTCCTCGGCGAGCTTGATCTCGATTCCGGGGGCGGGCGGGCCGACGGTTCCGATCTTGATCCGCTCGGGGGGGTTGCAGGTGCCGGCGCCCGTCGTCTCGGACATCCCCCAGAGCTCGGCCAGCGGGATGCCGAGCGCGTGGAAGAACTCGATCACCTCCAGCGGCGTCGGCGCGGCACCGACGTTGCAGGCCTGGATCTCGTCGAGGCCGAGGTGGCTCCTGAGCCCCGAGAACATCTCCTTGTCGGCGGCCTCGACCCCGGCGGCGAGCTCGGCGGGCACCGGCTCCCCGCTCTGCTCGAGGCGGACCTTCTCGATCGCGGCGGAGAGCGCCTTGTCGGCCGCGGCCCGCTGCTCGGCTGGAGCGGCCGCGAGGGTCTGCTCGAGTCCAGCCTTGAGCTTCTCCCAGATCCGCGGGACGGCGAAGAACCAGGTGGGCTTGACCTCGGGCAGGTAGGAGATCACCTCGCGCGGATCCGGACAGCAGGTGATCGTGAAGCCGCAGAGCATGGGCAGGTAGTGGCTGACGTTGCGCTCGGCGACGTGAGCCATCGGGAGGTAGGAGACGATCCGTCCACCGTCGGGGAATTCGATCAGGCCGTCGTAGGAGCGAACGGTCTCGCAGATGTTCGCGTGCGTGATCTGGACCCCCTTCGGCGGCCCGGTCGTGCCCGACGTGTAGATCAGCGTCAGCACGTCGTCGGGCTCCACTGCCCGCCAGGCCGCCTCCAGGTCGAATGCCGGGTCACCGCGAGCGGCCAGGTCGTCGAGCGAGATCGTGTTCCCCCGGGGCTCGCCGTCCACCACGACGACGTCCTGGACGGAGTCGAGCTCATCCGCGACCGCCAGGATCGTGTCCAGATGCCCCTGCTCGGTGATGACCACGCGGCTGCCGGCGTCGCTCAGGAGATGCTCGATCTGCTCCTTCGTGTAGGTGTTGTAGATGGAGAAGGGGGCGGCGCCGAGGTGCATGATCGCGGCGTCGGCGAGGTGGAACTCGGGCCGGTTGCTGAGCATCAGCGCGACCGTGTCGCCGCGACCGACCCCCATGCTCGCGAGCCCCGCCGCGAGCTCGGACACCCGCTCCGCGTACTCGCCCCAGGTACAGCTGAACTCGTCGTGCCGGGTTCGAATCGCGGTCCGCTCCGGGTATGCGGCGGCGGTGGCCTGGAAGGCCTCGCACGCCGTCCGAGCGTCCAACGCGGCTGGCCGCCCGGTCGTCCTACCGAGGGTCTCGACCTGCATCCCGCCCGGAAGCCTACCCGAGCGATCGAGCGCGCACTCAGCGTGTGTTGAAGCCGCCGTTCGTGAGCGTGCGCAGGTCGTTCGAGAGACCCACCGCGAACAGGATCATCACGAGCAGGAAGCCCACGGCGCTGGCCCTTTCCATGACCCTGAACGGAACCGGTCGCCCCCGGACCTTTTCGACCAGGCTCCAGAAGATGTGGCCGCCGTCGAGCGGCAGGAACGGAAACAGGTTGATGATCGCGAGCGAGAGGCTGATCAGGGCGATCAAGCCAAGCGCCTCTCGCACGCCGAACTCGAACGCCTGATGCGTCACGTCCGAGATCCCGACGATCCCGTGGATCTTCTTGCGCTCCTGGGCCTGGAAGATCTTCCCGAAAACGCCGATCGTGCCCGTGGTCACCCGCCACATCTGCCCGGCTGCCCACGCTGCCGCGCCCGGCGCCGAGCGTCCGGCGGCGACGGAGCCATACGAGAACCCCAATCGGGTGCGGTGAACGTTGGGGTCGTACACGGGCGTGATCGAGAGCGTCCGTATATGGCCTCCGCGCTCGATCTCGAGCTTCACCGGCGTCTTCGCCTTGCAGCCGTCGGTCTGCGCGCCGGGGCACTTGTGGAGGCCCACCAGGTGCGAAAAGTGGACCAACCGCGAGTCCGCCGACGCGTTGGGAAGGCTCTTTCCGTCCACTGCGACGATCCTGTCGCCGGCTTGAAGGTGCATCGAGGCCGGCGACCCGGGATCGATTTGGCCCACGCGGCTGTCGATGTTCCGCAGGCCGAAGGCAAGCGCGAACAGGATCACGAACGCGATCAGCAGGTTCATCGCCGGCCCGGCGGAGATCACGACGATCCGCTTCCAGACCGGTTGGTGGTAATAGGCGCGGGGAGCGACCTCGGCAGGCAGCTCCTCGTCCGGATTCATCCCGGTGATCTTCACGAACCCGCCGAGGGGGAGCGCTCCGATTCCGTACTCGGTCTCGCCCCGCTTGACGCTGACCAGCTTGGGGGGAAAGAAGAGGAAGAAGCGTTCCACCCTCATCCCGGTCGCCTTGGCCGCGGCGAAATGGCCGGCCTCGTGGAGGATGACCAGCGCCGCGAACCCGGCGACGGTGAGCACCCAGCTCATCGCGCGGCGCCCACCTGGGCGATCAGCTCCCGCGCCCGCCCGCGCGCCTCGGCGTCGACCGCGAACAGGTCCTCGAAGTGTCCGGGGGTGGTCGGGGGCAGCGCTTCGAGCGTCCTCTCCACGACCTCCGCGATCCCCGTGTACGGGATGCGGTGGTCGAGAAACGCCTCCACCGCGACCTCGTCGGAGGCGTTCAGCACGCACGGCGCGGTACCCCCCGCCTCGCCGGCCTCGCGAGCGAGCCGCAGGCACGGAACTCCGCTCAGATCGGGCTCCTCGAACGACAGCTCGCCGACGGCGGGCAGGTCGAGGCTCGGGAGGTCCACGTCGGCCCGCTCTGGGTAGTGCAGCGCATAGGAGATCGGCACGCGCATGTCCGGGTACCCGAGGTGGGCCAGCGTCGCGCCGTCGTTGAGGTGAACGAGCCCGTGGATGATCGACTGGGGGTGCACGACGACGTCGATCCGCCCATATGGGAGCCCGAACAGGTGGTGGGCCTCGATCAGCTCGAATCCCTTGTTCAGCAGCGTCGCCGAGTCGATTGAGATCCTGCCGCCCATCTGCCAGGTCGGATGCGCAAGCGCCTCCTCAGGCGTCACGTCCGTCAGGTCCGCCCGTCCGCGGAACGGGCCTCCCGACGCCGTGAGCACGAGCCGCTCCACGACCCCCGGGGCGTTCGCGCGGATCAGCTGGAACAGGGCCGAGTGCTCGGAGTCGACCGGGATGATCCGCGTGTCGGTGGCCTCCGCAAGCGCTGTGACGAGCTCCCCACCCACCACCAGGCTCTCCTTGTTTGCGAGCGCCAGCTCGATCCCCTCGGTGAGCGCGACGATCGTCGGCCCGAGGCCCGCCGAGCCCACGACCCCGTTCAACACCAGGTCGGCGCCGGAATCGGCAACCAGCTCCCTGATCCCGTCCTCCCCGCTCAGGACCCGGCCGTTCCATGCCTCGGCGGCCGCGCCCGCGGCGGCTGGATCCGCGAGCGCGACCGCGGGCACGCCGTGGTCGCGCGCCTGGGCGACCGTTCGTTCCCAGCCTCGCCCCGCGGCGAGCCCGACCACGGCCAACTCGTCCGAACCCGAGACCACCTCGAGCGCCTGCTCGCCGATCGACCCGGTCGCGCCGAGGATGACTATCCGCTTCATTCGAGGCAGTGTAGGGGCGCTCCTTGGGGTCGCCTAAACCCCACCTATGCCTCCGCCCGGATGGCTCGCCCGAAGCCCGTATAGGAGCTCACGCGGCCTCCCAGAGGCCGCTCGAGGAGGCCGCCGCCCTGGGCGCCGACTGCGTCAAGGTCTTCCGACTGCGGCCCTCAGTACACGAACGCGACCGCGAGGTAGTACCCGACGACGATGGTGAACATGAGGGCGTCGAGGCGGTCGAGCAGGCCGCCGTGCGGCCCGAAGACGTTGCCCGAGTCCTTGATCTGGAGGTCGCGCTTGACCATCGACTCGAACAGGTCGCCGAGGACGGCGAAGATGGCGATGCAGATTCCCATGGCCAGGGCATCGAAGCCCGAGAGCCAGTCCTGGTAGAGGCCCGCGAACCAAAACCCCATCGTCCCGCCCACGAGCCCGAAGGCGAGGCCCTCCAGCGTCTTGTTGGGCGACAGGGTCGGCGCCAGCTTGTGCCGCCCGAACAGCCGCCCGCCGGCGTAGGCAGCAGTATCGGTGAGAAAGGTCCCGACCAGGACGTCGATCACCAGCGCCCCGCCGTGGGCGGGCAACTCGCGGAGGAGCACGGCGTGCGCGAACGGGAGCCCGATCCACGCGATGCCGAAGACCGTGACCGCCATCGAATGAGTCACCCCCGTCCACTGTTGGCGCCTCGTCGCGTAGAGGAACATCACCGGGAAGGCCACGACGATCACCAGCACGATCTGGAACTGGGTCCCGTAGTAGGCGGCCACCACCATCGCGGCGGCCGCCGCGAAGGCGACCGGAACCATCGGCCGATAGCGCCTCGTCATCCGGAAGAGCTCCGAGAGCCCGATCACGGAGAAGCCGATCATCGCGAGCGCGAACGGGATCCCCCCCACGGCGACGATGAAGATCGCCAGGGCGATCCAGGGCACCGCGACCGCAATCCGAGCAATCGTCTCTCGCCTCGGGCGCCTGCGCCCGCGCGGCTCGGCCGCGGGGGGTCCGGGAGGCTCAGTGGGAGGCCCAGGTTCACGGCGACTCGCACGCGCCCGCGGTGGCTCGGGTGCGGCCTCCCGGGGGCGTGGCGGGAAGTCCATCAAGCCGCGACCTTAACGCCCGCGCTTGGCCCCGCGCGGGCGCCGGTGCCCACTAGGTGCGGGCACCGAAGCGCCGCTTCCGGGCCTCGAACTCGCCGAGCGACTCCTCGAAGGCCTGGCGGGTGAAGTCCGGCCAGAGCTCGTCGCGGAACACCAGCTCCGCGTACGCGCACTGCCACAGCAGGTAGTTGGAGATCCGCTGCTCCCCGCTGGTGCGAATGAGGAGATCCGGGTCGTGCATCTCCGGCGCGTAGAGGTGCTGCCGGAACTCCTCCTCCGTCGAGCCCGCAAAGCCGGCGGCGGCGTCGACGATCTCGGCCCTCCCGCCGTAGTTGAACGCGACGAAGAGCGTGATCCTGTCGTTCGCCGCGGTGAGCTCCTCGGCCCATTCCATCCGCTGAATCAGTCCGGGATCGACCCCGGCGCGGCGGCCGATGAAGCGCATGCGGACGCCCTCCGAGTCGAGCTCCGGCGTCTCGCGATCGATCCGCTCGCCGAACATCCGCATGAGGCCCTCGACCTCATTGGACGGCCGCGACCAGTTCTCGGTGGAGAACGAGAACACCGTCAGTTCCTCGACTCCGAGCTCGACCGCGTCGCGCAGCCGTTCCTTGACCACGTCGGCGCCGGCACGATGCCCCTCGATCGGCGGCAGCCCCCGTTGCTCCGCCCAGCGGCCGTTGCCGTCGGTGATGATGGCTACGCAGCGTGCCCGGTTGGGCGCGCTCACACCTCCAGGATCTCCTCTTCCTTGCCCTTCAGGAGCGCCTCGATCTCGGCGATCGCCCCGTCCGTCTGCTTCTGCAGCTCCGCCTCGGCCCGGCGCTCGTCGTCCTCGCCGATCTCGCTGTCCTTCTTCAGCTCCCTCAAGTCATGCATCACGTCACGGCGAATGTTCCGCACCGCCACCCGCCCCTCCTCCGCCACCCCGTGGACGACCTTGACCAGATCGCGGCGTCGCTCCTCGTTGAGCTCCGGGATCTGGAGCCGGATCACGTTGCCGTCATTTGACGGCGTCAGCCCGAGATCCGACTCGAGGATCGCCTTCTCGATCATCTTCATCGCGTTCTTGTCGTATGGGGTGAGGGTCAGGAGCCGCGCGTCGGTGGCCGCGATCTGCGACAGCTGGCGCAGCGGGGTCTCGGTTCCGTAGTAGTCGACGGCGACTCGATCGAGAAGGTGGGGCGACGCTCGGCCGGTCCGCACGGTGGCGAGCTCGTGACTGCACGCCTCGACGGACTTCCTCATCCGCTCGTTGGCGTCTGCGAGCAGCTCGTCGGTGAACTCGGTCATCGGCTGCGGGCGGCCTCCTCCTCGCGAACGCCCATCGCCGGGCCGTCCGACGAGACCAGGGTGCCCACCCGCTCGCCGCAGACGATTCGGTCGATGTTGCGCTCGTCCGCCAGGTTGAACACGTAGATCGGCAACTCGTTGTCCATGCAGAGCGACAGCGCCGTCGAGTCCATCACGCGCAGACCTCGCTCGATCGCCTGGCGGTGTGTGATCTCTGGGAGAAACTTGGCGTCGGGCACCTCGGACGGATCGGCGTCATACACGCCCTCGACACCGTGCTTCGCCATGAGGATCGCCTCCGCCCGAATCTCCAGAGCCCGCAGGGCGGCTGCCGTGTCCGTGGTGAAGAACGGGTTCCCCGTGCCGGCCGCGAAGATCACGATTCGGCCCTTCTCCAGGTGCCGGATCGCGCGCCTGCGGATGTAGGGCTCGGCGACCTCCGTGACCTGGATCGCGGACAGCACCCGGGTGTGTGCCCCGCGCTTCTCGAGCGCGTCCTGAAGGGTCAGTGCGTTCAGCACCGTGGCCAGCATGCCCATGTAGTCGGCCGTGGCCCGATCCATGCCCTGGGCCGCCGCATCCAGGCCGCGGGCGATGTTCCCCGCGCCCACCACGACCGCGGCCTCCACCCCGCGCTCGGACACCTCGTGCACCTGGGCCGCGATCCGCTCAACTCGCGCCGGGTCGGTTCCGTAATCGAGCCCGCCCATCAGGGCCTCGCCCGACAGCTTCAGAAGAATGCGGTTGAACGACGGTTCGGCCATCGTGCAGGTGCAAGCCTAAGGCAGCCCGAACGCTTACGGCCTGCCGCTAGTGGCCCAAGGCTGCACCGGTTGGAGCTAGCGACGAAGTCGCGGTAGA
>JBOGZC010000067.1:0-20573 GCA_050697075.1 Solirubrobacterales bacterium
TCCGCCAGTCCTGCGCGGCACAGGATCGCGCGGGCCCTGGCATCGTCCAATTCCCGGTTCTTCGTCCCGCACGGGTCGATGCACGGAGCGATGACCGCCACGTGGGCATCGCCCAGCCGCGGCGCCCTGTCCGAATGGCGGCTGAAGACAACGGCGTCGGCATCCGCTCCATAGGGCTGCAGGAAGTCCTCAGCCGCCCGCACGAACGCGTTGGGGCGATCGGCGCCGACGTGCGACCTCAACACCACGGTCGCGCCACGTGTCGTCAGCGCGCGAGCGAGTCCGATGGTTTGTGGGTCGTGCAGGACGACGACGTCGCCTGTCCGCACCCGGCGCTTCAGCCATGCGGCGCTCGGCCCCAACGCGGTCTCATAGAGACGGCGCTCTCGCCCGCCGAGCTCGCCACCGTCACCGGGATACCCGTGGAGCCGGTTGTGGATCCTCTTGGTAAGCCTGAAGAACGCGGGGCGTGCCTGGATCACCACCCAGCGCAGATCCAGCCCCGCCCCACGCGCGTACGGGAGAACCCCGCGGATGAGCTCGGCGACTCCGCCCCCAACCGCGGTCGAGTTGACCATCCAGACCGTCCTACCGCGCAGAGTTTCACGTCCCTCCCGCAGCGCCACTTCAAGCCGCGTCCAGCCAACCGGAGCGAGCGCGGGCCGCAGCCCCTCCGGTGAGATCGGCGCGAGTGCGACCTCCACTGCGCCCGGCTTCCTCACGCGTCGTCGGCGACCGGATGAAAAGGCCGTCTTACGATCAAGACGCAACAGCCTGCGTGGCGTGTCACCGGTTCACTGACGCTACCGGGCGCGGGGAGGCCGGTGTTGCCGATGACGATCAGCGAGGCGCCGGCTCTGGCGCGGCTTGCCGTCATGGCGGTGCGACGCTCATCGCGAGCCCCTTCCGGAGACCTCGCGTGGCTGGGCTTCAGCCATCGCTGCCGGCGCGAAGGCAAGAAAGCCCAAGACGATGAAGCCGAACAGCGACGCCACCCCGATGGCGTGGGCCCAGCCGGCGTCCACGACGGTCAGAAAGCCGATCCCCGCGATCAGGCACGCCGCGGCTGACCTGGCGAGCAGGCCGGGCGCGGACGCAGAGACGACGACCCGTCCCGCTCGCGCCGGAGGGCTTGTCTGCTTCGCACGGTCAAACTGTCCGCCCAGTACGAGCCTGAAGAGCAGCGCCAAGGATGGGAACAGGATGGCGCCACCCGCGATCACCGAGACCGTGATCGCGACCAGGGTGTCATGGGATGCGGCCGCCTGGCTGATCGTCAGCCCAGGGAGGAAGGTTGGCCTCTGGGCCAGCGCCCATCCGGCGATGATCGCTGCGACAGCGAGGGCCGCGGTGTAGCGAGCGAGCTCGAAGCGGCTCCACCACACCAGCCCCAGGGCGGCGAGGCCGGCAAGAATCGACACGATCAGGGCCACCAGAGCGTCGCCGCTCACGAGCTGGTCGTAGAGGTGGTGGGCGTCGGAGTGCAGGACGACCAGGCCCCCCAGGGCAACCGCCCCGGCGATCACTCCGGCGCCCAATGCCCGAGCGCGGAAGTGCCGTGCGAGGTCGCGCTCACCAAGCCTCACGGCATCCGCGGAGAGGTAGACGGCGGCAAGGTATGCGGCAGTGGCCACCGCCAGCGTCCCAATCAGGATCGAGGTCGGATTGAGCCAGCTCGAGAACAGGTGCCCGGCCGCGTTGCCGACCGGCACGCGGCCCGAGGCGATGCCGCCCACGGCCGCGCCGAGCGCGAACGGCGTGATGATCGACGACAACGAGAAGACGGTGTCGATCACGCGCAGTTCCCGCGGCGAGGAGGTGCCGGCGCGCAGCGCATACGCGGCGCCTCGGAAGATGATCCCGATCGCGGCGATGAACAGCGGCACGGAGAGCGTCGATGCGATCGAGCCGAACGCCGCAGGGTAGGCGGTCCAGGCCACGGTGATCACAAAGATGAGCCACACGTGGTTGGCCTCCCACACCGGCGCCATCGAGTCGTGGGCGTGGTCGCGGATGCGCGCGGAATCGGGGCCGCGCCCCGCGGTGAGCTGCCACAGGCCGGCACCGAAGTCGGCTCCCGCCAGCACCGCGTAGAGGACCAGCCCGATAAGGGCGAAGATCAGCGGAACGTCATACAGGTGCATCGGTTCCGGGGGTGGGGGTCGTTGGGGAAGACAGCTCGAGCGGCGCGCGGGCGAGGCGGCGCAGGATCCAGGCCACCGCGATCACCACCCCGAGGTAGACGAGCGCCAGGGTCGCATAGCCGACGGGGATCCCGCCGGCACCGGTGACCGCCTGGGAGGTGCGCATCACGTGATAGACCACCCACGGTTGGCGCCCCACCTCGGTTACGGTCCAGCCCGCGAGCAAGGCGACCAGCGACAGGGGGCCGGCCGCCGCCACGGCGCGGTAGAACCACGGCGACTCGGGGAGGCGTTTTCGCCACACTCGCACCGCCAGATAGACGACGCCGAGCAGGGCGAGGAAAGTGCCGATCCCGACCATCGTCTGAAACGCGAGCCGCACGATGTTGACTGGCGGGCGCTGGCCTGGGGGCACGGCCTCGAGGCCCTGCACCTCGGCGTTGGGATCGTGGAAGGCCAGAAGCGAAAGCAGCTTGGGGATGCGGATGCCGTACTTGACCTGGCCGTCCGTGTACCAGCCCAGGAAGTGCTCGGGCGCCCCGCGCTCCGTGCGCGGCAGGCCCTCCATCGCCGCCAGCTTAGTCGGTTGGCTCTGGGCGACGTCCCTCGCGGCCCAGTCGCCGACCAGCACCTGCGCCGGCGCGGCCAGGGCCGCGATGGTCAGCGGAATCGCCAGGGCGGTGCGCTCGTAGCGGCCCCAGCGTCCTCGCAGGCGCCCGATGGCGTAGACACCGGCGACGAGGAAGCCGGTGACGATGTAGCCGGCCAAGTACATGTGCACGAGCTCGTGCCAGAGGTAGTCGTTCCCGAACAGCGCCTGGAACGGGTGCACGTCGACGGCCTCTCCGCCTCGCAGTTGAAAGCCCGTCGGATGGTTCATCCAGGCGTTGACCGAGATCACCGTCAAGGATCCGGTGAAGCCGGTGATCACGATCGGGATCCCACTGGCGAAGTGCGCTCGCGGAGAGAGGCGATCCCATCCGTAGACGTAAATCCCGATGAAGATCGCCTCCAGAAAGAAGGAGAACCCCTCGATCGCGAACCCGAGGCCGAACACCCCGCCGAAGACGGCCGTGAAGTTCGGCCATAGACCGCCCATTTCGAAGCTGAGGATCGTCCCCGTGATGACCCCGACGGCGAACAGGGCAACCATCACCTTGGTCCATCGCCTAGCGAGGGCCCGATAGAGCTCATCGCCGCTTCGCAGATACAGCCACTCGACGAACAGGACCATCGCTGGAAAGGCGATTCCGAAGCAGACCAGCGGGATGTGCACGCCAAACGACAGCGCCTGCATCTGGCGGGCCTGAAGGAGATAGTCCTGATGAACGGGCGCAAGCGCCAAGTCGAAAAGCGCGGGAGCTTCGATCATGCTGGGCGCAGGTGGGTGGAGCGCCCCAGGCTCAGGTCCACGGGATGTCCCAGGCGAGGGCGGTGCCGACGAAAACGATTGCCGCCATGAGTACCAAGAGGGCAGCATATGCCCGCCCCACTGAAGCGGCCCGGCGGGGCCCGGACCGAGCCGTCAGTCGACCGGGCAGACCTCGACGCAGAGGTTCCCGTATTTGCACAAGACACATGTGTAAAACTACACGCAGGGTGGACCTGCCCAACCCCAGCGAAGACGTCCTCGCCCAACCGACCCGGGCGCGCATCTTCGCCCTACTGGTGGAGCTGAAGGGCGCCGCCGGCACCGCGGAGCTGGCGCGGCGCCTCGGACTTCACCCGAACGGGGTCCGGAGGCACCTGGAGCAGATGCGGGAGGCGGGGCTCGTCGAACGACAGCGCGCCCCGGCGAGGAGAGGCCGCCCCCGCGACCGCTGGCTTGTCGCGGCCGGTGCCGATCCGGCCGGCGAGCGTCCCACAGCCTACGCCGAGCTGGCCGCTTGGCTGGCCCGCGCGATCCCAGCCGGACCGCGCCGCCTTCGGGAGGTCGAGCGAATCGGTCGCGAGATCGGCATCGAGCTCGCGCCCGACGATTCCCACGATCTGCCGGAGGCGTTTCGCCAGATCGTCACCGCCCTGGGCTTTCAGCCGGAGCTGGCGGTGGGGGGCGACGGCGAGCTCGTCTGCCGGCTTGGCAATTGCCCCTACCGGGACGCGGTGCGCGAAAACGCGGACGTGGTCTGCACCCTGCATCGCGGGATCACCGCGGGTCTGCTGGCGGAGCTCGACCCAACGGCGAGCCTCGAACGCTTCGAGCCGCGGGATCCCGACCGCGGCGGCTGCCTGGTCGAGGTAGGCGGGGGAAGCTGGCCGGGTCCGACCTCCGAGCCTCAGGCTGGGCCCGACCCGGCGTGAGCGCCGCCGCTCACCGTCCGTCGCAGCCTCGCCCCGATCCCCGTCCGACACGGCGTTGCAGGCCACGACCGCGACGCCCCGACGACCTGAGGCCGACCGATGTCGTCGGCGCCTTCTTCGTCTGTGGCATCGCCTTCCTGCTGGCCGCCGCGGTGGCCGGGACCGCGGACGCCCTCAGCGACTGGCCATCGGGGCGTTGGCTGGCGCTGCACCTCGCCTTTCTGGGCGGGGTCTCGCAGCTGATCATCGGCGCCAGCCAGTTCTTCGTCGGCGCGTTCCTGGCCACCGACCCGCCGCCGAGGGGGCTCGTCCGCGCCCAGCTCGTGGCCTGGAACGGCGGCGCGATACTGCTCGCGGTCGCAGTTCCTGAGCAGGAGGCGGTGCTGACCTGGATCGCGGTCGGTCTGCTGCTGGTCGGGCTCGGGCTCTATGGGTCCGCGCTGATCGCGATGCGCCGGCGATCCCTTCGGCGGGCTCCATGGGCAACCCGCTGGTACGCGTCCGGCGCGGGCTTCCTCGCAGTAGGCGTCGTCGCGGGAGCGCTGCTGGCGCGCGGCATCGTCTGGGTGCACGGCGACCTCTTGGCCGCTCACATGGCCCTCAACCTCGCCGGATGGTTCGGAGCGGCGATCGTCGGCACCCTCCACACCTTTTATCCCTCGCTGACCCAGACGCAGCTGCGACATCCGCGGCTCCAGGACGTCGCGCTGGCGGGATGGACGGGTGGAGTCCTCTCGCTGGCCCTCGGCTATGGCTGGAACCTGGATTGGTTCGCAGTCGCAGGGTGGCTGGCTCTGGTGCTGGCGGCCCTGGCCCTCTCGGTCAATATCGCCGCCTCGCTGCGGAGGGGGATGCGTCCACTCTCGTTGCCCGCCCGTCTGGTCGGGCTGGCCCAGCTATTTCTCCTCGCCGGCTTGCTTCTCGCCGCCGTGACTGCGATCGACGAGGGCGCCGCCCATGCGCTCGCCGGGTCGACGCGATCCGCGGTCGGCACACTGCTCGTCGCCGGCTGGATCGGCCTCACTGTCCTCGGGTCCCTGCTGCATCTCCTCGCGGTGGTGGTTCGCGTCCGCAATTTTTCCTGGCCGATGCCGATCCCGCGGCCGCGCCGCGACAACCTGGTCGCCCTGCTGGCGGCGGTCGGCGTCGCAGGCCTGGCGCTGTCGCAACTGACCGGCTTCGTCGGCTGGCGCGCCCCTGCCGCGACGATCCTGCTTTTGGCCTATGTGCTTCTCGGTGCGCGGATCGGCGTGCTCGCCGCGCGCGTCTTGGTCCGGGCGCGGCCAAGCATCTAGCGGTGCGGCGAATCCCAGCCCGGGCGCGGTGGTACCCTTTTACACATAGTGAGTGTGTGAAAGAACGAGGAGCCCCTCTTGAAGCACCGGGTCACCGACCGTCCGCATCCGAAGGACCACGATCCAGGGTCGGGCCCGAGGGTCACCTCGCCGAGGAGGTCGATATCGCAGCGCCAGCGCACTGGAGCCCCGACTGGCCTTTCCGTACCCATGGGCCTCGGAGCGATTCCAGTCGCCCCTGCGAGTTCAGGCTCTCGGGGGATCAACAACCGCCCGACCCCTCGCTCGCTTCGACCGCCTCCAGGCCTGCTGGCGGCAACCCGGTTCCTGGTGCGTGAGCTGGGCGTCAGCTCAACGCGACCCGACGGCAACCCGAGGATCGAGCGTCATGGAGAGGCCGGGCGCTGATGGCCTACGCGGTCCCTTTCGCCATCACCTTCCGGGCCGAGATGAACGGCGCGGAGGTTGCCCGCCTGAGCTCCGAGCTTGGAATGACCTTCCACGGCCATCCCAAGCTCGATCTGCCGTTCTTCGCTTTCGGGCGCCTGGACTTCGATAGCGGGCTGTACCTGCTTCGGGATCAGGGGGACCGCTGGCGATTGGAATGCCGCACCTACGGGCGGCCGTCAGAGACAGCAATCGAGGGTTGGGAGCTCCACGCAACTTGGGTGGTGGATCTGATCGATCCCGGCATCAAGCCGGCGCGCGAGACAGCACCTCCCTGACGCTCTCCTGTGGCCTGCGCAGCCAAGCAGGATCGGGAACCTCCAACAGGCGAGGTAAGAACGCCCAGGTTGGGGCACGCTAAACCTGGAAGCAAGACAAAGGAGATTCGACATGAGCGACCTGGGTTTCGATGTCGAGCTGAGATGGTCGGGAACGGGGCGCCAGGGCGCGGGAGAGATCCAGACCGACGACCTCGCGCTCGAGCTGTCCGCCCCAGAATCAATGGGCGGCCGGGGCGTGGGCACCAACCCTGAGGAGTTGCTGGTCTGCGCCGTGGCGTCCTGCTATACGGCGACGCTGTCCGGGGTCCTTCGCCGGGCCCAGCTTCCCGTTGACTCGCTGGCGGTCAGCGCCGGCGGCACGGTGAGCGGCTTCCCCAGACATGCCCGGTTTGCACGCATCGCGGTCAGCCCCACTGTCCTGGGAGGCGACGTTGCTCGCCAGGCCGAGTACGAGGTCGCAGCCGGCCTCGCGCGCGATCGCTGCTTCATCGGCCACACACTTCGCCCCGAGGTGGCTTATGAGGTCGGCTCAGTGCGGGTGCTAGGGGACGCTGTGCCCGCGGCTGCCGGCGACGACGGCCTGCCCGCCGGCGAGGCCGAGCGGTCGGTCCTCGAGGTTGGCGATAAACGCCCGCCCGCTGGGCAAACGGCATGAGGGCCTCGGGCATGACCACGCGTATATCCGACAGGACTCCCACCGGGCACGATCGCGGGAGCACCCGCCAGGCACGGCCGAGCCAGGTCGAGGAGCTCGCGCGGTTCGTCTGCCGGTCGCGCTGGGAGCAGATCTCGGAGCCCGCGCGCGAGCAGCTGAAGCTGCGGGTGCTGGACTCGCTGGCCGTGGCCCTGGGCGCGCTGGATGGCGAACCGGTGGCGATGGTCCGCGAGCAGGTGCAGGAGTTCGGCGGCGCGCCGCTTACTACGCTGATCGGCGCGGGGAGGAGCGCGCCCGATCGCGCCGCGCTCTACAACGGCGCGCTGGTGCGCTACCTGGACTTCAACGACTCCTACCTGGCGCCCGGCGAAACCTGTCACCCCTCAGACAACCTCGCGCCGGTGCTCGCCGCCGCCGAGTACGCGCACGCCGACGGTCGCACGCTGCTGACCGCAGTGGCGGTCGCCTACCAGGTCCAGTGCCGTCTCTCCGACGTGGCGCCGGTGCGGGCGAAGGGCTTTGATCACACGACGCAGGGCGCATATGCGGTCGCCGCTGGGGTCGCACGGGCGCTCGGACTCGACGAGCAGCACACCGCCAACGCGATCGCGATCGCCGGCACCTCGCTGAACGCACTGCGGGTGACTCGCACCGGCGAGCTGTCGCATTGGAAGGGGCTCGCCTATCCGGCGACCGCCTTCGCCGCGACGCACGCGGCGTTCCTGGCGATGCGCGGCGTCACCGGGCCGCGCGAGGTCTTCGAGGGAAACAAGGGCTTCATCGAGGCGATCGCCGGGCCGTTTGAAATTGACTGGTCGCACGAGGACCTCGAGTCGGTGCGTCGCACGATCCTGAAGCGCTACAACGCGGAGATCCACTCCCAGTCGGCGATCGAGGCGCTGCTCGAGCTGCGTGCCGAACACACGCTCACGGGGCCCGAGGTCGAGGGGATCGAGCTGGAAACCTTCCAGGTCGCCTTCGACATCATCGGAGGCGGCGAGGAGGGCGACAAGCACCGCGTGGGCTCGAAGGAGGAGGCCGATCACTCGCTGCCCTACCTGCTCGCGGTCGCGCTGCTCGACGGCCAGGTGCTGCCGGAGCAATATATGCCCGCGCGGATTCTCGCCGACGACGTGCAGGACCTCATGCGGCGCGTCGAGGTGCGCCCAGACCTCGAGTTCTCGCGGCACTTCCCCGAGCGGCACAGCGCTCGGCTTCGACTGCATCTGCGCGACGGCCGCGTGCTGGAGGGCGAGCGGCACGACTATGAGGGCTTTCACACCAGGCCGATGGGCTGGGACGCCGTGGAGGCGAAGTTCGAGCAGCTCGCCGCTTGCCACATCGAGTCCGGGCCGCGCGCGGAGATCGCCAACGCGGTCAGGCGGTTGGACGAGCTCCAGGTCGACGAGCTGACTCGCTTGCTCGCGGTCCGGGTACCCCGCCCTGACCGACAACTTGCATTCAGCCCAGCCGGCTGAGCCTCAACTGAAGACAAGGAGAGACAGATGACACCCGAGACGCTAACCCCAACTGACGAGCTTGCCTTCCCATTCCTGCGCGCCAACGAGCGCCCTTCAAAGCCCCGCACCCGCGGCGTGACCGAGATCCGCGGCCCCTACTACTCCGTCATGGGCCCCCGCTACCTGAACGACGTGCTCGACACGATGGGCACCCACGTGGATGCGCTGAAGTTCGCCGGCGGCTCGTTCACGCTGATGCCCGAGCCCGCCCTGCGGGAGATCATCGAGATCGCCCACGACCATGAGGTGCTCGTCTCCACCGGCGGGTTCATCGAGCACGTCCTCACCCAAGGACCGGACGCCGTCGAGTCCTACATCGAGGAGGTGGCGCGCGTCGGGTTCGACATCCTCGAGGTCTCGGCCGGCTTCATCAGCATCCCGACCGACGACATCCTGCGCCTGGTGGACCGCGTTCAGCGCGCCGGCCTGAAGGCGAAGCCCGAAGTCGGCATCCAGTTCGGCGCCGGCGGGGCCACCACCCCCGCGGAGCTCGAGCAGGAGGGGACGCGCGACGTCGGCTACGCGATCGACCTCGCCCACCGCTGCCTCGATGCGGGCGCCTACATGATCATGATCGAGTCCGAGGGCATCACCGAGGAGGTGGCGAGCTGGCGCACCGACGTGGTCGCGACAATCTCCCGCGAGCTGGGCCTGGAGAAGGTCATGTTCGAGGCCGCCGACCCCGAGGTCTTCGGCTGGTATGTGAAGAATTACGGCCCGGAGGTCAACCTGTTCGTCGACCACTCGCAGATCGTCCAGCTCGAATGCCTGCGACGCGGCATCTGGGGCACCAAGAGCCTGTGGGGACGCGTGCTGACCTATGAAGGGGAGTGAGCTGGGATGGCGTTAGACGTGCGTGCCAAGCGGATCTACGAGGAGGCCGATCGCCGGGACGGCTACCGCGTCCTGATCGACCATGTCTGGCCGCGTGGCGTCTCGCGCGAGCGTGCCCATCTCGATCAGTGGGCACGCGAGCTGGCGCCCAGCGACGAGCTGCGCAAATGGTTCGACCACGTCCCGGCCCGCTTCGCGGAGTTTCGGACCCGCTACCGTCGCGAGCTCGCCGCTCAGTCCGGACGCCTGGAGGAGCTTCGCCGTCGCGCAGCGAGCGGTCCGCTGACGATCCTCTACGCCGCTCGCGACCAAGAGCACAACAACGCCGTGGTGCTCGTCGAGCTCTTGAGCGATGGCTGACCTGCCAGTCGCCGCAGCGCCGAAGGCGCCTATCCCCGAGCGCGATCAAGCGCCCTACCGAGTGACCGCGATCGAGCGCCGCACCCCCACGATCATCGAGCTATGGCTGCGCCCGCTGGTCAAGTCGCTGGAGTACGAGCCCGGCGAGTACGTTCTGCTGGAGGATCGCGACCATCAGGTGCCGCCGCGGTCTTACTCGATAGCCAACGCTCCGCGTCCGGACGGCTTGATCTCCCTCCTGGTCACGCGGGTTTCGGGCGGGCAGACCAGCGGCTGGGCCCACGACCGCCTGCGGACGGGAGACGAAGTGACCATCACTGGTCCCTACGGCACCTTCGTCGCCGACCCGGCCTCCACCAAACCCTGCCTGCACTTGGCCGCCGGATCGGGGCTGGCGCCGATCCGGGCGCTGGTCGAGGCGGCGCTCGAGGCCGCTCCATGGCGGTCGCTGATCCTGATCTTGTCGGCCCGCACCGAGGCTGACGTGCTGGACCGCGACCGGTTCGCCCGCTGGCAGGCCGTCTACGCGCACTTTCACTTCATCCGGACGCTCACCCGGGGTCCCGGCGTTGAACCGCGCGGCCGCGTCCCGCACGTCCTGCCTGAGATCTGTCCCGACCTCGCCGGGCATGAGGTGTTCGTGGCCGGTGCGCCAGGGTTCGTCCTCGCCTGCGCTTCCACAGCCGAAGCGCTCGGCGCTGCGCGCGAACGCGTGCACACCGAGCCGTTCTTCGTCGAGCCACAACCGTGGTCCGGTCCACCGCCAGCCGCGCCGGCGCAAGGGTGACGACGATGGCGAGCACCGGGTCGCCCATCTACACCAAGACCGGGGATGACGGGAGCACCGGGATGCTGTTCGGCGGTCGAATGTCGAAGGCCGATCCACTGGTCGAGATTTGCGGAACCTTGGACGAGGCTGTCGCTTGTCTCGGCCTCGCTCGCGCGACTTGTTCCGACACCGCGGTTCGGGCAGTGATTCTCAAGTTACAGCGTGGGCTGTTCGTCGCAGCGGCGGATCTCGCCGCGAATCCGCGTGCGCGCGATCGCCTCACGCCCGGGATCTCATCGGTGAATGCAGAGATGACCGCCGACCTCGAGCGGACAATCGACCGGGTGGTCGCCGAGCATCCGCTGCGACCGGTGTTCGTCGTTCCCGGCGCGACGCTCAATTCCGCCGCGCTTGACGTCGCACGGACGGTGCTGCGCCGAGCCGAGCGCCGCCTAGTCAGCGCCCTCGAGGCCGGCGCTCCAGTCCAGGCGCCCGTGCTGGCCTACGTCAATCGGGCCTCTGATTTGCTGTACGCCCTGGCTCGGCGGTCTGCCGGAGAGCGGGATGAGCCGCCCAGCCATGAGTAGAAGTCGCGACCGAAGGAGGAAGCGTTGAAGAGCTGGGACATCAGGGCCCTTGACCTCAAGCCGCGGCTGCCGGAGATCCTCTCGACGAGCGATGCGGCGCGGGCGATCGCGCTCGACCTCGCGCCGGGCGAGGGCCTCTCGGAGCACGAGGTCCACGAGCGCGCCTGGGTCGTCGTGCTCGACGGCGCGATCGAGGTCACGACGGCCGTGGGCGAGCGCGCCGAAGGCGGCGTCGGAATGCTGATCGAGTTCGCCCCGGGCGAGCGTCACGAGATCGTCGCGTCCTCGCAGGCGCGGCTCCTGCTGCTCCTGACGCCGTGGCCCGGCAGCGGCCATCCGGGTGCGATGACGTTGCGCGAGAAGCTCTATGCCCGGCGTCATGCGGCCAAGCGAGCCCGGTAGGACCCGCTAGTCCTCCCCAAGCTCGCTTCGCACGATGATCTCGACATTTCCGTGCAGTGCGTTGGAGACCGGGCAGACGTCGGCCGCGCGTGCGACGTTGTCCTCGAATCCTGCCTGCTCGAGCCCGGGCACCCGCGCGCGGACATTGAGCTCGACCGTCGTGATCCGGGGTGCGCCGTCGACCTCGTCGAGCGTGCAGGCTGCGCTCACCGCCAGACGCTCGGGCGGCGTCTCGTTCTCGCCCAGCACGAGCGCGAGCGCCATCGAAAAGCAGCTGGCATGTGCGGCCGCGATCAGCTCCTCAGGACTCGTCTTGCCGTCTGGTCGCTCGGTCCGCGACGCCCAGGTGACGGGCAGCTCCCCGATGGCGCCGCTTGCGCCCGACAGCGTCCCGGTCCCGCTGGCCAACGGTCCCTCCCAGATGACCTCGGCTTCACGTAGCGCTATTGGCATCGGTTACCTCCTGTCGGGATTCGAATGGCTGGGTCACTTGGGCGTCATGCCTCGCGGGCGCCATGGCGGGTGGGAGCGAGCTCGTCGATGCGGTCTGGGCCGATCGGCGTGCGCCCGCCGCCAACGAGCTGCGAGCCGCGGCGCACCATCGCCGTGAACGCGAGCAGTCACACAGCCACGGCCACCCACACCCACACGCGCGCGAAGCTGGTGATCGCGGGCGCGCTTGCGGCGGCGCCAACGACGAAGCTGCAGGCCGCGTACATGCCTACGGGGAAGACCGTCGACCAGCGCCGCACGTCGTACCGCGGGCGCGGATACAACGCCTCGGCGAGCACCGGCACCGGCAGCCACAGCATCGTCAGCCCCCAGAGCGCGATTGAGCCATGGCAGCCCGTCGGCCGGCATGCAGTACTGACAGCGAAAGTTGCAGTGGTCGGTTACCGAGACGCGGACGTCGGAGATGCGCCGGCCGTGGCCGTCGCGGAGTACTTCCACACGCGCATGATGGCACCAGTGGGACGCCCTCAGGCCTGCTGCTTGTAGTAATCCGCGTTGATCTGGATGTACTTCTGCCATTCCTCCGGGACCTGGTCCTCGGGGGTGATCGCATCCACCGGGCAGGCCTCGACGCAGGCATCGCAATCGATGCACTCGTCGGGATCGATGTAGAGCTGCTCGTGCTCTTCGTAGCCGGGCTCCTCGGGCGCCGGATGGATGCAGTCGACCGGGCAGACCTCGACGCAGGAGTTGTCCTTGGTCCCGATGCACGGCTCGTTGATCACGTAGGCCATCGCTTTGCCTCCACCGCTGTTTTCACATAGGGAGTGGCTAAAGTAGCAAACCGACGGGCCCTTTACACAGCAGCCATGTGCAAACGCGCTGACGCGACCCTGATGTCCGCGGGATGGAGGTTCACACCCATTGTCCCCGGACGCCTGAGGCGGATGATGGAACCATGGGTCAGTTCGCCATCCGATGTCTCCCTCGCGTTCCCGTGGCGGGCGAGGAACTGGAGCGCTGGCTCGAACGGGAGCTCGAGGAGCTTCGCCGCGACGTACCGCAGGGCACCATCCGGCTTTCCCGCCTGACCGAGCCCCTCCCGAGCACCGATGTCGGGATCGGATGGCTGATCGAGTTCGACCTGCCCGAGCACGAATCACAGCCCGACCGGAGGCGCCTGGCATCGCTGCTCAGGGACCTCCGACTGCTCGGTTTCCAACCGACCTTGCTGGCTCCTCGGAGCCCGCCCGGATTTCAGACCAGCGGGCCGACCCCTGACCAGGGCGTCAACTCAACGGGCATCGGGACGGCTCATCTAGGCTGACTCGGTGCGCAGCGCCGGCTACGTGCCCCTTCGTGACTACGCCGCGATCGGCGACGGGCGAACCGTCGCGCTCGTCGCCTCCGACGGCTCGATCGACTGGCTGTGCTTGCCGGACCTCGATTCTGCGAGCGTTTTCGCCGGCGTCCTCGACGCCGAGCGCGGCGGCAGCTTTCGGCTTGTCCCTGAGGGCAGATTCACGACCGAGCGCCGCTACGTGCCCGAGACCAACGTCTTGGAGACGACGTTTGTTGCCCAAGACGGTGTGGTCCGCGTGACCGACGCGATGCTTTTGCCCGGCAATGGCTTGGCGCCGGCTCGCGAGCTCGCGCGACACGTGGAGGGGCTGTCGGGGCGCGTGCCGATGCGCTGGCGCGTGGAGCCCCGCTTCGCCTACGGGAGCCGGACCCCGCATCTGGGCCGCCGGGGGGTGACGCCGGTCGCCACCGACGGCGATCAGGCCATCGCCCTGTCCTCCTGGGGCGCCGGCGAGCCCACGGTCGACATTAGCTCGATCGGCGCGAATTTCATCTCGCGGCAAGGCGAAACGGCGCTACTCGTCCTCAGCGGCGCCCACCAGGAGCCACTGGTCCTTCCGCACCGCGCCGACGTCGAATCACGTTTGGAGGGGACGGTGGCCTTCTGGCGGCATTGGGCGAGCGACCGAGCCTACGACGGGGCATGGCGGGGAGCCGTGACTCGCAGCGCCCTGGCGCTGAAGCTGCTCATCCATGCACCCTCGGGAGCGATTGCCGCGGCGCCCACCGCGTCGCTTCCCGAGCAGATCGGCGGCGAGCGCAATTGGGACTACCGCTTCTGCTGGGTTCGTGACTCGGCGTTCACGCTCGAGGCGCTGATGCAGCTGGGCTGCCCGAGTGAAGCGGACGCGTTCTTTTGGTGGCTCCTGCACGCCTCCCAGCTGACCCACCCGCGCCTGCGGGTTCTCTACCGCCTCGACGGCGGCGCCAGGGCGCCGGAGAGCGAGCTTCCCCTTTCCGGATATTGCGACTCCCAGCCCGTGCGGGTGGGGAATGGGGCCGTCGACCAGCGCCAGCTCGACGTCTACGGCGATCTGCTGCAGACTGCATGGCTCTATGGCCGGGCCGCCAACGGACTCGATCGCGAGACCGGCCGCCGGCTCGCCGAGACCGCGGACCTCGTCTGTGAGATCTGGCGCCAGCCCGACTGCGGCATCTGGGAGGTCCGCAGCGAGCCTCGTCACTTCACCCACTCCAAGATGATGTGTTGGGTGGCGCTGGACCGCGCGACGCGCATGGCCGACGCGGGTTGGCTCCCGCACCGCCACACCGCGAGATGGAAGTCGGAGGCGGCCCGGATTCGCGATTTCGTCGAGGCCCGCTGCTGGTCCGACGAGCTCGATGCCTACGCTCGCTCGGCGGACAGCCGCGAGCTTGACGCCAGCGTGCTCCTGGGGGCCTTGATGGAATACCGCGGCGCCCACGATCCCCAGATGATCTCGACGATCGATGCCCTGCGGCGGGAGCTCGGCCGTGGATCGTTGCTCTACCGCTACAGCGGCGAGGACGGGCTGCGCGGCGGCGAGGGCACCTTCCTGTGCTGCTCGTTCTTCTTGGTCGATGCCCTCGCACGTGCCGGGCGCGTTGACGAAGCCGCGGAGATGATGGAGGAGCTGATCGGCTTGGCCAACGACGTTGGCCTGTACGCCGAGCAGGTTGATTCCGAGACCAAGGACTTCCTCGGCAACATGCCGCAGGGCCTGGTTCATCTCAGCTTGATCAACGCCGCGGTTTCGCTCGGCAAGGCGGACGGCGCATGAGCGCCTGGGGCGCGATCGCGGGCGGCTTCGTCGGCACCGTGTTCTTGACCACGGCTTTGCGAGCGGCCAGCGAGCTCGGCTTGACGCGAATGGACCTGCCGTTCCTGCTCGGCACCGCCCTGACGGACGACCGCACCCGCGCCAAGGCGCTGGGTTTCGTCCTCCACTTCGTCGTCGGTCAGTTCTTCGCCTTCGTCTACTTCGGAATCTTCGTCGCCATCGGACACAGTGGCTGGGCGCTCGGGGGCGTGTTCGGTCTCCTGCACGGGCTATTCGTCAGCAGCGCGTTGGTCAGCGTGCTGCTCCCGGTCATCCACCCGCGCATGGGAACACCGGTCAGCTCCGCAGCCGACCGGCCCCTTCTCGAGCCGCCCGGATCCATGATGCTCAACTATGGTCAAGGGACGCCGCTGGTGACACTCGTGACGCATCTCGCCTATGGCGCGATCGTCGGCGGCTTCATCTCCCTGGCCAGCTGAAGGCACGTAAGACCGAGGGCCCGAGCGGCGCTTACATAGTCGAGCCACGCTGACGCCAGATCCAGAGGTGCCGCGGGGTGCGTCCCAGCCCAAATCAATCGCGAGGAGCCACATGGTCGCCGACGGCCCGCTGCTCATCTGCTACGACGGATCCGAGGATGCCAAGCACGCAATCAGGGGTGCCGGGCATCTGCTCCGCGAAAGGCATGCTTTGGTTTTAACCGTATGGGAACCGGCCGTTAGCCCCGGCGGCTACGCATGGTTGGGGGCAGACACGAGCATCGTTAATTTCGCCGAGCTCGATCGCGCCGCGACCGAGCACGGCCGCCGCATCGCCAACCAGGGCGTCCAAATCGCCTTGGAGAAGGGCCTAGGCGCAGAGCCGATCACCATCAAGGCCACAGGGCCAGTCTGGAAGACGATCCTCGAGATCGCCGACCGGGAACATGCGGCGGCGATCGTCATGGGCTGCCGAGGGCTGACGGGCGTGCGTTCGCTGCTGCTTGGCAGCGTGTCGAGCGCAGTCATCCATCACTCCGAAAGACCAACGCTGGTCGTCCATCGTCCGAGCGTAGGAGCGGTTCAGTCCAAGGACCTGATGCTCGGAAGATCCAGGGAGGGCGGTGACCGGCGATGGTGAGCGACGTCCAGGCCAAACGGATTTATGACCCACCCGACCGCCAGGACGGCTACCGGGTGCTCATCGACCACGTCTGGCCACGTGGCGTCTCGCACGAGCGAGCCCGCCTCGACGAGTGGGCGCGCGAGCTGGCTCCAAGCGACCAGTTGCGTAAGTGGTTCGATCACGTCCCGGACCGATTCGCGGAGTTCCGGGTTCGCTATCGCGATGAGCTCGCCGCCCGATCCGAACGTCTCGACGAGCTTCGCCACCGCGCCGCACGAGGCCGGCTCACGATCCTCTACGCCGCCCGCGACCGCAAGCACAACAATGCTGTCGTGCTCGCCGAACTGCTGCGCGATGTCTGAGGTTCCGGTAACGGAGCGCCAAGATGGCCCGGCGACGAGGATCGAGCGCCAAGCTCACGTCCTCTGGATTGATCACGGGGACGGAGGGCGCGGCAACCTTCGCGGCGACAGCAGGGCGTTCTCTGCGCTGCCGCTCTCGCTCGGGCACGACGAGCTCGATCCGGGCGAATCGCACACCACCCCGGGTGAGCTGCTGGCCGCCGCGCAGGCGGCATCATTCGTCGTCACCCTCGCGGATCTGCTCGCCCGTCGCGGCACGCCGGCCCGTGAGCTGACCGTGGACGCGATTTGTCAGGTTCAGGAAGATGGATACAGGCGTACGGTCGTTGGACTACGGCTCCGGGTGGCCGGACGGGGGACTGCCCTCGACGCCGCGGCGTTCGCCGAGTCCGCGGATGCAGCCGTCGCGTGCTGTCCGATCTCGCACGCGCTGAGCGCCGCGGTGACCATCAACGTCGAAGCCCACCTCGAAGGGACCACGTGACGCAGCGAGCCCGTCTCCGCGACAGGGCGCTCGTGAGCTCCGCGCCCCCTGTCACGACCCAACACACTCAGGGCTACCGGCTCGAGACGGAGCCACTGGCGCCGTTTCGGCTCGACCTCACCGCCTGGGCGCTGCGCCGCCGCCCGCACAACGAGATCGACCGCTGGGACGGGTCCACATACCGACGGATGGTTTCCATCGACGACAACGAAGCTGTTGAGCTCTCGGTGACTCAGGAGGGGGCGCTGGAGGCGCCGCGGCTGTCGATCCTGACGGCAGGCAAGCCCATCGACGAGACTGCCAATAGGATCCTGCTCCACGCGCTCGACCGTCTCCTCGGGCTGAACGTCGATCTCTCAGCCTTCGCGGCGATGGCGGCCCCCGACCCATTGCTCGGCCCGCTCGCAGCCCGCATGCGGGGGCTCAGGCCCCCGCGCTTCCCGACCGTCTTCGAGGCGCTTGTCAACGGCATCGCCTGCCAGCAGCTCTCACTCGACGTCGGGATCCACCTGCTTAATCGCCTCACGGCCGAACGAGGGCGAGCAGTGCCCGAGGACATCGATGGCGTGCGCGGGTTCCCGGGCCCCGAGGAGCTCGCATCCGCCGAACCAAAGGAGGTCAAACGCCTCGGCTTCAGCCTCGCCAAGGCCAGCACGATCGTCGAGGCCGCTCAAGCGATCGCCGCGGGCGATCTTGACCTGGAGGGCCTCGAGCAGCTCGAGGATGCTGCGGCGATCGAACGTCTCACCAACCTGCGCGGTGTTGGTCGCTGGACCGCGGAATACGTGCTGCTGCGTGGCCTGGGTCGACTGCATGTCTTCCCCGGCGACGACGTCGGTGCACACAACAAGCTCAGGCGCCTCTTCGACATCGACACCAACCTGGACTACGACGTCGTGAAACGGCTGGTGGGGCGCTGGTTCCCATACGGCGGAGTTGTCTACTTCCACCTTCTCCTGGACTCGCTATCCGCGTCCGGCCTCGTGGACGAACCCAACTCGTCCGAGGCGAATCGGTAAGAACCCGACCCCAAGCGGCGCTACCTAGATATGGGCGCGAATGCACACGCATTGGCGGGCCGATGATTTCGGCCTCGAGCACACCTCGGACGCGAGATGCGGACCCGCCGGTTCAGCGACTTCTGATGGTCGCCGACTCCGCGGTCGCCGAAGTGGATGAGCTGCCGCCTCCGGTGCGCGCCTTGCTCGCTGAAGCGGATGAGGTCTACGTGGTCACGCCGAGCCTCCCCCGGCGCCTCGCCTGGCTGGCAGACGACGTCGATCAGCCTCGACACCGCGCCGACGAGCGGCTCGACGCGGTGCTAAGGCACATGCGCTCGATCGGGGCCCAGGTCAGGGGCAGGACCGGCGATGACACGATGATGGTCGCCTTCGACGACGCCGTCGCAGACTTTCAGCCCGATCACATTTTGATCGGGTTGCTCAGCGCAGGCGACGCCCACTGGCAAGAGCGCGGGCTGATCGAACACGTCCGGGAGCGCTTCGGGCTGCCGTTGACGGCGTATGTGATCGATCCCCAAGGGCATGTGGTCGGCGCCGACCCTGACAGAAGCGATCGAGGAGGTGAGCGACGATGACCGACTCCGCCGCCTCAGCGTCGCCGTGGCCCCACAGCCGAACCGAGGCGGAGGTCGAGGACATCGTGAGAGCGCTGCGCGGATATGGACCGCTGACTCACGAACGACTAGCGGAGGTTTGCGGGGCTGCTCACTGGTCCGATCACGGTTTCAGGCGAGCGCTCAACAGGGCCGTTTCCACTGGAAGGGTCAGACGCCTCGGCGAGGACTTCTACGAGCTCACCGAGCCTGGATCTCCGCCGAGAAGCCCATAGAGGCGGCCCGATGAGTGAGCACGAGCCCCCGACGACAAAGGTCAGCCAGGCCGGCCGGCGAGCTCACGGGCGATTTCCCCCGCCGGCCGCAGACCGCGAATCCGCGCGATGCACTCGCCGGCGTACAGCGGGCCCGCGTCCAGCAAGTTCTCGGGGCCGCCTTCGAGCGCCGCCGCGGGGCCGTAGAGGGGGAAGCCGGGACGCTGGACCGCCGCCAGGCGGTTGACCAACTTCAATGGAAGCCGGGAGACGAACGGGGCGGAGACACCGTTCAGAACACGCACCGCCGCCGGGCCGCGCCGGTCGTGGCGCAGCCAGCGCTCAGTTGCGGCGTTGGGGGCGACCCGGTGCTTGGCCCCGGGCCAGCCGGCGCCGAAGAGCTCGGTGAGGATCGTCTCGGTTCCCTCGAGCAGGCGTCGCTTGTACTCGGGATGGGCCGGGCATTCATCGCTGAGCAGGAAGCGGGTTCCGGCGACCGCCGCGATGGCCCCGGCGGCGAGGGCGGCGCGAACATCTCCGGCATCCGCGATGCCGCCGGCGGTGAGCACGGGGTAGCCCCGCGGAAGCGCGGCACGTACGCGCTCCAGCAGCGCCAGGGCGGGGAGGGTCCCCCGTACGTGGCCGCCGGCCTCGCGCCCCTGCGCGATCACGCCGTCCGCGCGGGCCGCATAGGCTGCACGCGCCTCCTGCACCGACCCGCACTGATGGATCCAGACACGGTCGGTTCTTCGCCGCGGCCGTCCCCAGAACGTCACCACGACGTCGGCCTCAGCGGCCGCCTCCCAGTGGCCGCGCCGCACGAAGGGCAGCAGCAAGTTCACGGCGATCGGCTTCTCGGTCCGCTGCCGGGCAGCCCGGACTTCCGTGCGCAGGCTCGCGGGGTCGAGGATTCCGATCGTGCCGAGGCCGCCGGCGTCGGAGACAGCGGCCGCCAGCTCATGAGCCGCCAGGCCCCCTCCCATCCCAGCCTGGAAAAGAGGCAGCTCGACACCGATCCGCTCGAGTAGCCCGGTCACCAGAGGTGGGGCGATCCTACTGGGGCGCCGGAGCCACCGACCGCCACATCGACGAGGTCGCGCGCATGGGTCGACAGCCTCGAGGTCTCAGCCGGCTTGGACGACCCGTTCGCCGCTGCCCCAGACGGCGACGGTAAGCGGGCTTCCCGCCTTGCTTCGCCCCGAAGCCGGGACGCGACTGTGGGTGACCCCAGGGGCTCTTACTACTCCTTGCTGTACTTGAACGAAATTCCGAGACGGACGCGGAACCCGGAGACCCTTCCGTCCTCAATTGTCACATCCTGGCGGATGACCTCGGCAATTCGCAACTCGCGCACAGACTGGCCGGCTGCCTCGACGGCGTTCTTCGCTGCCTGCTCCCACGAGTCCGAGCTGACGCCGATCACTTCGGTAACGCGATAAACACTCTCTGACATGGTTCCTCCTTGTTGGGCGGGTTCCCCCGCAACCTTCGCACAGCGTTGACTTGGCAGCAAGCGTGCTTCGGTTCATTTCTGCTCAACGCGCTTGGCGGTTTCGCCACCGCGGTCCGTGATCTTGCTGACAACCGCGGCCGTCTCACAGATGCAAACGAGAGGCGGCCGGC
>JBOGZC010000068.1:0-20041 GCA_050697075.1 Solirubrobacterales bacterium
CTCGAGGCCATGCTCCGCGCCTATCTCTCGAAGGAGCATGTGGAAGGCGTCGAGACCGGGTGCGCGATCGCCGCGCTGGGCTCGGAGATGCCGCGCCAGGCGCCCAAGGTCCGGCGGGTCGCCACCCGGCGGATCAAGGAGATGATCGATCTCGTCGGCCGTCAGTCCCCCGACTGGGGGAAGCCGGACGCGCACGAGCGGGCGCTGGTCGCCGTAGCGACCGCGCTCGGAGCGCTGGTCCTGGCCCGGGCCGTGGACGACCCCAAGCTCTCCGATGCAGTGCGCGACGCCGCGCTGAACCACCTCATCCCCACAGGCTGAGACCCTACGCATCGGTGCCTGGTCGGCGTTTGCTCAGAAATATGATGAACGTCATATAAACGTAAGCAACATCAACCGAAAGCAGGCACGCTATGTCTGGCAATCATGAGCAGCAGAGTCGGCCCGTGGCGATCGTGACGGGCGCATCGGGAGGGATCGGCGACGCGACCGCGCGGGCGCTTCACGCGGCCGGCTATCGGGTGTTCGGCACCTCGCGCCGGGCGCCGGCGACGCGAGCGCCAGGCATCGAATACCTGGTGTGCGATGTGACCAGTGACGAGTCGGTACAGGCGGCGATTGGTGAAGTGCTGTCCAAGACCGGCCGCATCGATCTCCTGGTCAACAACGCCGGAGTGGGACTGGTCGCCGGAGCGGAGGAGTCGTCGCTGGCGCAGGCGAAGTCGCTCTTCGACGTCAACTTGTTCGGCCTGATTCGGATGACCAAGGCGGTGCTTCCCGCCATGCGCCGGCAGCGGGCGGGGCGGATCGTCAATCTGAGCTCGGTCATGGGTCTGATCCCGGCACCGTTCATGGCCCTGTACGCAGCGAGCAAGCACGCGGTGGAAGGCTATTCCGAGTCGCTGGACCATGAGATCAGAGACTCGGGTGTCAGAGTGGTGCTGGTCGAGCCCGCCTACACCCGGACCTCTTTCGAGGGCAACGTCTACCAGGCGGACCAGCAGCTCGACATCTATCGGTCGGCACGAACCAACGCCGAGGGAGTCCTGCGCGACGGCATGAAGACCGCCGATACGCCGGAGCTGGTCGCGAGCGCTGTAGTGAACGCTTCCACCGAGGCCAACCCGCGCGGCCGCTACACTGCGGGACGGGCCGCGCGCCAGATCAGTCTGCTTCGGCGCTTCGTTCCCGCGTCTGCGTTCGACAAGAGTCTGCGGAAGCAGATGCGGTTGCCCGCGTAGGTGAGATTGAGTGAGAGAACGGTCGAGTTTAAGCGAACATTGAGAATGGGTGCCCCACACCGCAGGTTGGCGAGGCGGGGATTTGCCCCGCTTCGCCCAGGAGGCCACATGATGAAGGAACACGGGAGCATATTCGCCAGAATCCAGAGTCGTGCGTTTGTGGTGCTGACCCTGGGACTCGTATCTATCGGAAGCTCGCTGAACGGCCAGAGTGCGACTCCGGCCGATAAGCCGAGTCAGGATAATAAGATCGAGCTGTCCTATCACGTGAAGGCCATCAAGCGGGACAGCGCGGGACAGTACACGATGACGGGTACGGTGAGTGGCGAGCGTCAGGGCCGGGCGACCCTTGTGTTCGGCTTCGACGAGGGGTCGTCCGGGGAAGCCGGCAAGGCACTGATTCATTCGTCCTGGGTAGTTACAGCGGTGCCGGCTTCAGAATCCTTCAAAGCAAAATTAAGTGGAACCGTCGAGGTGGTCTCGGGTCAGACCCACCTGGTCGGCAAGATCACCGAAGGCGCCAACAAGGGGCGCCGGGTCGAGACCACCAGCAGGGTGCTCGACTTTGGACCCTACGGCTCGCTCAGTGACATCGACGGCAACATGATTATTGACGGGAAGTAAGAGGTGGGTGGAGGGTGAGTCGGGCAACCGGCACCAGGCCGGTGGCAGGTCCCAGGCCCGTTACCGGTGGCACCTGGACAACCAGCGCCAGCACGCCGAGCAGACCGTGGCGGCGCTTGACCCGATCGTCCGGAGCGGGAGATTGGCCACATGGTTGTCGCCAGCGACGGTACTGCTCTCGGCGGGTTTGGAGGAACTCGATCTAGCAGATCCTCGCAACCCACGGGGCGCGGCACATTTCACCCGTAGGGGCGCTCCCGCTCGTTTATCCTTCGCTGCTAACTCTCCCTGCATGCCTGACAAGAGATCAGCGCAAAGCCTCTCGGTTGAGAGTGTGACAAACTCTGACATTTGAGTGAGTAAAGTACGGCAAAGTCCAGCATGAAACCCAGCAAACTCCGGCGCGGGTGACACGAACTCGCGTAAAAGGCTGCAATTTGCCGGAATTTGAGCGGCTACAGTGGCCCCTCTGGATTAGGAGAGTCCTGGTTCGAGCCCAGGAGGGGCAATTGGCTCCCGCGACAGCGGGAGCCGGTTTTTAGGGCTCGGCCTGCGGCCGAGGCAAATCGAAGCCTTGCTCTCGGCTCAATCGTCGTCACCGAAGCTGTACGTCCCGTCCCAGGCCCAGTTGCGCCCGCCCAAGTACGAGATAACGGCACTGGCCTGGAGCAGCTTGAACTTCCCGGTCCCGCCCGAGATGGTGATCACTCCCTGACGAGTCACCAGACTGAGTACGACATGGCCGAACCCGGTGCTCTGCCCCGGGTTTGGCGGGACGAGGAGGACGTCAGTATCCAGCCCGGTGGGACCAACCCCGCTTGCATAGACGACCCTGGTGCCGACCTTGATGGTGTTGAGGTTCGAGGACGTGATGGTGCAGAAGCCGCCGGCCAGGCCCGTGTACTGCGTGCACTCCTTCGTCACATGAAGAGCTCCGCTTTGCGGCTCGCTTGGGTCTTGGTCGCCTTGTTGGCTGTTTGTGGCCGCTGGTGAACCCGCTGCGACGCTCTTCGGAGCGGTCGTATCCGAACAGGCGGTGATGACGCCAAAGGCGATGATGGCGCCAGCGGTGAGAAGTGTGCGGTGGATCATGAGGAGTACCTCCTGAATTGAGGGAAGGGGAGTCCGCGGTGGGTACCCGCTGGGTTCGCTAGTTCACGGTACTGGCGATAAATTAGAGGCCCTTGGTCAGAGGCCACTCAAAGGCCAGTCAAACGGAGCAACATGCTCCACCTCAAGACGTTCGGCGGACTCTCCGTAGACATCGACGGCATCCCTGGCACCGGCGCAGCCCAGCAGAGGAAGACCCTGGGACTGCTCGGCCTCCTTGCCGCCGCGGGACAGCGCGGCCTCAGCCGCGACAAGCTGATCGCCACCCTGTGGCCGGAAACTGACGCCGAGCACGGCCGCGGACTCCTCAACCAGGCCTGCTACGCACTCCGCCGCGATCTCCACGCGCCCGAGCTCTTCCTCGGATCGATCCAGCTTAGCCTCAATCCCGCCGTGATCTCGAGCGATGTGGCGGCGTTCACCGCCGCGCTGGGAGGCAACGATCCCGCCGGAGCAGTCTCGTGCTACACCGCGCCATTCCTGGACGGCTTCTACCTGAACGGGGGTGGGGAATTCGAGACCTGGGCGGAAACCGAACGGGCCCGGCTGGCGACCCAATGCGGGGCTGCGATGCAAGCCCTGGCTGCCGAAGCGTCCAGACTCGGTGACCACCGGGTGGCGGCGAACTGGTGGCGGTGCCTGCTCGAGCTGGACCCGCTGAGCTCCCACGCCGCGCTCGGCTTGATGACTTCCCTGGACCAGGCCGGCGAGCACGCCGACGCGCTACGCCGTGGAGACGCCTACGGGGAGCTGGTGCGCTCGGAGCTCGGCACGGACCCGCCGCCGGAGCTGACCGAGTGGATCGAGCAGCACCGCCAAGTCACCAGAAACGGGGCACGTGGAAACGCGGCGGCTGGGAAGGTACGGGAAGGTCTTGCGCCAGTGGTGGAGCGCGGGATCGGGCCGGCCCTTGCCGAAGCGCCTGCCGACCGGTTCAGGACGGCCGCAGAGTTCGCCGAGGCCCTGAGTCACCCCGGCGCAGCACCGCAACGGCGCACCCTTATCGCGGTACGCCATTGGGGCGCCGCTATCGGTCTGGCCGCCTTGGCGGCTGCTGGAGTCCTACTGTGGCGGACGCGGCCGGGTCCGCCGACGGATCCCAATCTGTTAGCGATCGCCCCATTTGATGTGCTCGACCAGTCACTGCAAATCTGGCATGAGGGACTGGTGGACATTCTCTCCCGTGACCTCGACGGCGCCGGACCTCTGCGCACCGTCCCGCAGACGGTCGGAATCAAGCGTTGGCACGGCCGCACCGATCGCGTGTCAGCCGAGAGCTTCGGCCACCGCACGGGTGCCGGGGTGGTGGTCTTCGGGAGCGTAAGCACAGCGGGCGACACCGTCAGCCTTCGAGCGACGGTGCTGGACCTGGCCCGGAAGAGAGGCGAGCCAGACCTGGAGGTCAAAGGTGCAACGGCGGACATCGGAGAACTGGCCGACTCCCTGGGGGTCAGGATCCTTGAGGTGCTGGGACGGAATCGCCCGATCGGGGCGGTGCGACACGTCTCGATCGGGTCCAGATCGCTCCCGGCGTTGAAGGCCTTCCTGTACGGGGAACAATTCTATCGGCGGGGTCTCTGGGACTCTGCCCTGGTGTACTATGACCAGGCTACCACGCAGGACAGCACGTTCGCGCTTGCCTTCCGCCGCATGAATTTGGTGCTCAGCTGGTTCCCCTCGAGTTCGCACGCGTACCGGCCTATGGAGGAGTATACGCGCCGGGCGGTGAGCCTGAATCGCGGACTTTCTCCCAAAGATAGTGTGCTGATCGCCGCCGACTCGCTCTGGGCCGCGGCTGACGAGGCGACCAACCCGGCCGATCTGATCCGCTTCAGGTATCGTAATCTTTCCATCTCGGAGGAGGCCGTCCGCCGCTACCCCGCTGACCCCGAGGTGTGGCTTGACCTCGGTGAAGCGCGATTTCACTTCCCTCCTCCGCTGGGAGGCGCCCCCGCCCCGGCGCTCGAGGCCTTCGACCGCGCGATCGCCCTCGACCCGGGGTTCGCGCCGGCGTACGAGCATACGGTGAACCTGGCGATCCGGTTGAACCGCCCCGACCTGGCCCGGAAGTATGCCGCTGCCTACCTGCGCCTCGATCCCACCGACGTCAATGCCAGTTCGAGTCGACTGGTCGCGCTGATGCTCGATCCCGCGCGGTCACACGTGCCGGAGACGGCTCGGATGATCGACAGCGCCTCCGCCCAGGAACTCTTTGGCGCCGGTATGATGCAGCTCGGCTGGTGGGCCGACTCTGGCCAATCCGGGGTCCGGCTCCTGCGAGCGCTGACCCGGCGGAGCGGCACCGGTGTCGATCCCTGGTCGGACACACTGATGTACGATCAGTACTTGGCGCTCGAGCTGGCCTACCGGGGCCACCTTCAAGAGGCGTACACGACGGATCGCCGCTTGCTCCTCGACCCGAACGCCTCGCCGTTCAGCGACTTCCGTGATCCCTTCCGTGCCCTCGCGCTCCTTGGGGTGATCCCGGAGTCCCTGGCCGCCACGACCTTTGGGCACGCGCTCGAGCCTGGAAGAGCGTGGCCGATGTCTCCCTGGGGCACCGCGCGGCAGCTGCGTGGCCTCCCCTGGTGGCTGGCCCGAAGAGACACGGCGTCGCTGGCGCGGTTCGCGCTCCGCGCCGGGCAGGAAGCCCGAATGCAGGGAAGCGCCCAGGGCAATCTCCGCGGCCGATACCTCCAGGCTGCCGCCACGGCGTATCTCGCGCTGGCTCGAGCCGATTCCATCCGGGCGCTGCGTCTTTTTCAGTCGATTCCGGACACGCTCTGTCTGGAGAACGATTGCTTTTATGAGAAGCTCATCGAGGCCCGCCTCCTCACGGTACAGGGGCAGGCTCGACAGGCGGGAGCGGTCCTCGATCGCTGGGTCTGGAGTGGCGGGGGCCCCCTCTTCGTCTTCGGCGTTCTGGAGCAAGCACGCATCGCGGAGGGCCTGGGCGAGCGTGACAAGGCTATGCAGTCGTACCAGTTCGTGGTCGATGTCTGGCGCCAAGCCGACCCCCAGCTGCAACCCTTTGTGGTCGAGGCGCGGAATGCGCTTGCTCGGATGACGAAAGAATGACATTGCTCAGGAGTCATCGCTCACAGCGCCGACTACTGGGACCCGTGGATCCCTCGGCCGCCATCCCGGGCCAACATTAAGGGCGAGGCCCGAGGGATGGCAGCAAGCTCCGACATTTGAGTGAGTAAAGTACGGCAAAGTCCGACATCATGGACGTCAAACTCCAACATCGGGTGGCACGAACTCGCGTAAATGGTGGCAAGTTGCCGGAGTTTAGGCGGTTACAGCGGTTCCTCTGGATCAGGAGAGTCCTGGTTCACCTCCGGTGGCCTTCGGCTCGAGCCCAGGAGGGGCAACTCGAAACGCGGTGGCTGCTTGGCAGCCGTCGCGCTTTGCCTATTTGCGGGGGGTGTGTGAGTTACTCACCGCTTGACCATGTGGGGGCGATGGCTCCGGCGACCGCTCGAAGTCGGCCACCTTGCGCATCGTCGTTTCGTGGGGCTGCTGATATCGCAGCAGCGTGCTCGTATCTCGCCACCCGCCCACCGCTGCGACGTCCTTCAGAGGCAGGTCCTTGCGCTCGGTGGCCCAGACTCGCCTGAATCGGGACGCGACAGGCGAGGACCGGGTCTCGGCCGGGGAGGCTAAGCAGAATGCCGGGAGTGCTACGATCTTCCAGACGGCCGCTGCGTCTACGAATTTGCTTGCAAAGTGCTAATCCTGCCCTTTCAACTCTCGCGCAAGGCGGCGATGGGGTTCACTTGCGTCGCGCGGTATGCTGGGAAATAGCTAGCCAGCGTGGCCACTACAAGTAAAAGCAGAGGCACGAGCAGAAACACAGCCGGATCATGGGGGCGCACCCCATAGAGCAGACTTGCCATCAGGGATGCCGTGGATGCAGAAATGACCAATCCGGCAACGATGCCCACGCCAGCAAGTGTGACCCCCTTGCGCAAGAACATTCTCAGAATGTCGCCCTGCTGCGCGCCCAGGGCCATGCGGATACCGACCTCCTGTGATCGTTGGCCGACCAGATAAGCCAACAAGCCATAGATTCCGATGGAGGCCAGAAGCACCGCCAGTCCAGCAAATCCGCCCACCAGATCGGCAGAAAAACGCCGTGAAGCCAGTGACCGATCGAGGATGTCGTTCATGGAAGAGACGTTAAAGACGGGCAAGCCGGCATCCATGCTCTGGATTTCATGCCGAATCTGTGGTTCGAGCAGGGTCACGGGCAGAGACGTCCGCAACGCCACGCTCACTTGCTTGTTGGGGTCTTGATAGACCGGAACGTAGATGTGCGGAACGCCATCGATGTCGAGACCGTCATGCTTGATATCCTTGATAACACCCACGACAGTCGCCCATGGCTTGGTAGGATCTTTTCCGAACCTCACTCGACGGCCCAACGGATCGTCGCTTGGCCAATACTTACGAGCGGTGCTTTCATCAATGACGGCCACCAGCGGTTTGCCGTCTTCATCGTCCTCGGTGAATGAGCGGCCGCGTAGGAGCGTCGCCTGGAACACCGCAAAATAGTCGGGGCTTATCCGAATTCTCTCGGCGCGCAGGTCCTGCGAGGACTCGACCGGTCTATCTTCAATCGCGAAGCCTTCAATCGCTAAGCCACCGACCGCGTTGGGGTTGCTATTGGTGGTCGGTAGTGCTGAGGTGATTGCGGCGAGTTGCACTCCCGGAAGTGCCTTCATGCGCCGCAGCAACTCACGATCAAACGTGACCTTACCAGGAATACCGAGATACGGATCCGTCTTCGGATCGTTGGGAACTCCTAGCCACGTGTTTGCCGTGACAACGTGAGTTGGATTGAAGCCTGGATTTTCCTGCAACAGACCCCAGAGCGTACGCAGCAGCAAGCCGGCTCCCACCATCAGTATGACGGCAAATGCCAGTTCCGAGACGATGAGAGTATCCCGCAACCGGCCGGTCTTGGTGCCGGAGCTGGACCCGCGACCGCCTTCACGACTAGCCGAGGAGAGAGACACTCTTGCCGAATGAAGCGCTGGCGCAAGTCCAAACGCTAAGCCGGTAAGAATGGAAATCAGCAGAGCGAAGGCCAGCACCACCCAGTCAATTCGTACCTCGTTGAGCCGGGGAACATTCGACGGCACAAAGCGCAGGATGAAGCCTAGAGTAACAACTGCGGCTGCGATTCCCGCGGCACCGCCGATGAGCGACAGCAGCATGGACTCGGTCAGCAACTGGCGCACCAGGCGGCCGGGGCTCGCCCCCAGCGATAACCGTACCGCCATCTCTTGTTGTCGCCCCGAAGCGCGAGCCAGGAGGAGAGTGGCAATGTTCAGCGATACGATGAAAACGATCAGGATGACCGCACCGAGTACCACCAGCAGCATGGGCCGGACCGGGCCCACCAGAGTTTCTTGTAATGGTTGAATCTCAATTGTCCATTGCGCCTGCGGCGCGTAATCGGCGGGAAAGTCGTGGCGTAATTGGGCAGCCATGGCAGTGAGCCGCACCTGAGCTTCCTTCAGTGTGACGCCTGGCTTGAGTCGTCCGATGCCGTTTGGGAAAATCCGGGTACCCCGCGATGGCGGGGGAAAGGGAGTTCCGATGAATCCGAAGGCGGCAAACACGTCCGCGTCGCCGGAAGTCGTCGGTCCAGGATGGCGAAATCCGCGTGGCAGAACTCCAATGATTGTAAGGGGGTCATTGTCGATTCGGATGGTACGGCCGATCACATTTGGGTCGGCACCATAGGCCCGGCGCCACAGGCCATCGCTGATCACGACCACTGGAGCGACACCAGGCACGAAGTCCTGCGGACCATACAACCGTCCGATTTGCGCGGTCACACCCAGCATGGCAAAGTAGCTAAAACTGGTATTGACGCCCTCTACGCGCTCGGGCTGTTTGACGCCGGTCAAATTCTCGCTACCCTCGAAGATCGGGGTCACATCTTCCAATGCATCCGCTCGCGTCAGAAGGTCATCCATTTCCGGCTTGGAAAACCTGACGTCCCGCAATCCTAGGCCCGGCTCGTTAAAGTAGATTCGTACCAAGCGGTCGGCATCGCGGTACGGCAGAGAACGCAGCAACACCGCATTCACGATGCTGAAGATCGCCGTGTTGGCCCCCACGCCCAGAGCCAGCGTCAGCACAGCCACGATCGTGAACGCGGGTTTCTTGACCAGGATGCGCCAGCCGTATCGCAGATCCTGAAGTAAAGTCCCCATGAAGGCGCTCCTCTGGGTCCTCGGTTGCAAGGTGGCGCACGACCGAGTCGCTATCGTGCCGGCTCATCGTCCAGCGATCGCTTCCATTTCGACTTGCGCACCCAGCGGCAGCGCTGCGACCGCAACCGTCGTGCGAGCTGGATACGGAGGGGCAAAATGTTTGGCGTATACGTCGTTCATCTCGGCGAAGTCCCGCATGTCGGTGAGGTACACATTCACCTTCACGACATCGCCGAGCGATTTATCCGCGGCCCTCAGTATCACCGCGAGGTTGTGCAAGATCTGTTCTGTTTGAGCGGCTACGCCGCCCGCGATCAGTTTTCCCGTGGCCGGATCTTGCGCGACCTGACCGCTCGTGTAGACGCGATCGCCTTCGCGAACAGCGGGTGAAAATGGACCGACTGGTTGGGCGAGACGGTCGGAGGTAATCGGTGTGACAGGCATTACTTGAGCGCCTCCATCGGAGACGCGAGCGTGGCGCGTCTCGCGGGAATGAAACAGGCCGCCATCGTGACGATCCCCAGCAGCACCGGCACAACCGCGAACGTCATCGGGTCGCTCGCCGACACACCGAACAGGAGGCTCGCCATCAACCGCGTCACGACGATCGACGCACCCAGCCCGACGATAGTTCCCGTGGCGGTGAGCATGAGGCCGGGGCGGAACGCGAGGCCCAGGATATCCCGCGGCTTCGCACCCAACGCGAGTCGAATGCCGAACTCCTGGGCGCGTTGGCTGACCACGAACGCCATCACACCGTAAAGCCCCAGCGCGGCGAGCAGGAGCGCCGACACGGCGAAGATCGCCATCAGCGACAGTGCGAACTGGCGCCGCGCTGTCGAAGCCGACATCAGGTCCGCCATGGTTCTGACGCCGAAAACCGGAAGTTCCGGATTGATACTGTTTACGGTCGCCGTAAGGCCTTGCTTCGTCGCCTTCACGTCGGCGTCGGAACGCGTGCGGAGAAACACTGCGAGATCTGTGCTGGGATACTGGAGCATGGACTGGTACACGCACGGCGGCGGTGCCACGTCCAATCCGTCATTTCGCACATCCCCGACCACGCCGACGATGCCGGCTTCCTGTCCTTGACCCCGCCAGACAAACCGCAACCGTCGGCCAACCACGTCTCGTTGGGGTGAGAAGCGGCGGACGAACGCTTCATTGACTACCACGACCTTCCCGGTGGAGTCCACGTCGTGGTCGGTGAAAGCGCGGCCGTGTTTCACCGGCGTCCTGAGCACATCAAAATACCCTGCGGTCACGGAGGTAAACTCCGCAGCGTGATCATTCGACTGTGTGGTCACCTCGTCAGGCAATGAAAACGCGACGGGAGCGGAAAAGAGCGCAGTGCCGAGGAACGGGATGGAGCTCGACATACCGATCGCCGTTTGCTCCATGCCGGGGATCTGCGCGATCCGTGTGAGCAGTTCCCTCGCCAGCCCGGCGCGCTGCGGTACGGTCAGGTATTGATTTGCCTTGGGATTGTTCGGAAAGGGAACCCAGACCTGGCCCACGACAAGCCGTCCAGTGTCGAGACCGGGATCCTGACGCAGCGTGGCCGAGAAGCTGCGCGCCAATAGGCCAGCGCCAATCAACAGGACCGCGGACAGGGCGACTTCCAGCACGACCAGCGCGGCGCGAGATCGATGTTGGCGCACGCTTTGCCCACCGCCGGTGCGACCGCCATCCCTCAAGTCGCGGTTGGGATCAATGCCCGATGCGTGGAGCGCCGGCATCAATCCAATCAACACGCCGGTCGTGAGCGAAAGCACCAGCGCGAACGCCACCATGCGCCAATCCGCATGTACCTCGGCGAGGCGAGGCACGTCCGCGGGCATCAGCGTAAGCAGCGATCGTTCAGCGATGAGGAGCACCGCCAGCGCCGCCGCGCCGCCAGCAAGCGAGACGAGCAAGCTCTCGGTCAGCACCTGTCGCACGAGTTGGCCGCGCGACGCGCCCAGCGCCTGGCGAATGGCGAACTCGCGCATGCGTGCCGATGCCCGCGCGATCAGCAGGCTGGCAATGTTCACGCAGGCGATCAGGAGGACAAGACTCACGGCGGCGAGCAGGATCACCAGAGTCGGTCGCACATTGCCCGTCAGGCTGGTTTGGGCACGCTCGAGGCGCAGCGACCAACCGGCCTGCTTGGGATAGAAGGTGGGGTAGGTCTGTTGCAACGAAATCGCCAACGCGTCGAGTCGCCGCTGTGCTTGTTCGAGCGTCAGGCCCGGCTTCAGGCGAGCCAACGCTCCGGGCAGGAACCGCCGGCCGCGCTGCGGCGGTGACGGGAAGGGATCGCCGGCGAAGCCGGTGGCGAACCAGATGTCGACGTCACCGCCCTCCGTCTTGCCGGGGTGCCGAAAGTCGGGTGGCATGACGCCGATGATCGTGTACGCGTCTTCGTCCACGCGAATCTGTCGCCCGATGATGTGCGGATCGGATCCGAAGTGGCGCTTCCAGAGGCCGTCGCTGATGACGGTGCCATCGAGGAAGCCCGGCACCCACTCGGCCTGGGTATAGGTTCGGCCCAGCTCCGGCGTTGCGCCGAGAACGTCGAAGTAGCTCGGGCTGGTGCCCAGCGCCGCGATCCGCTCCACTCTGTCGCCACCCGACAGGCCCGCGCTCACGGGGAAGATCACGCTGATGTGCTCGAGGACCCCGGAGCCCTCCAAATCCTGCAGCTCGGGGACGGACATCCCGACGTCCTTGGCTCCGGCGCGGTCCAGATCATCGTACACGCGCACGATGCGGTCCGGTTCGGGGAACGGGAGCGGCCGCAGCACCACGGCGTTCACGACGGTAAAGATCGCGATATTCGCTCCGATGCCGAGCGCCAGGGTCAGCACGCTGATCGTCACGAACGCCGGGCTTGTCCTCAGCGTCCGCAGCGCGTAGCGCAAGTCCTGCAGCAGCCCATCCATACTCGTCCTCCAGCCGGCGATGTCAACGGCCTGGTGGGGAACGGCGATGGCCGGTTCCCGTGGACGAATGTGTACGTCGGGAGGTGTGGTGCGTCAAATGCACCTTTAGCACAATGATATTGCCGGCAGCGCACGACGCAGGCGCCGGCGATGGCCGCTGGTCCGAGTCCGCGAAAGGCGATCACCGGCACGGCATAAAGCAAGCAGCTCGCTATGCGCGGATCGTTCCCTCGCCGACGACCACCGCCTCGCCGCCGACCTGGACCTCTTCGAGAACCCCAGCATGGCTGGAGAGCGCAATGTGAATACGACTTGGGCGGCCCATGCGGACGCACTGGAGGCTCACGAGCCGCGACTCAGTCTTGGCCGGTACAGCGTTGTACTTGAGCAGATATGCACCCAGGGGTCCGCTCGCGCTGCCGGTGGCCGGATCCTCCGAGATGCCCAAGACAGGTGCGACCATTCGACTGTAGACGGTGGCGCCATCGTCGGCTGGCGTCGGCGAGAATACAAAGACGGGGAGCTCTTCGAGATCAAGCACCCGGAGTAACGCGCACAGCTTCCCGCGATCGAGGGCTGCCGCATCGACCGCCGCGCGCGAGTTTAGCGCAACGTACAGAAACCGGAGTCCGGACGACGCGACTTGCACCGGCAACGTTCCGCCCGCAAGGTCGCGCGGCTGGATACCCAGCGCTGCGGCAATCGCAACGCCGTCGGTGACGATGGGCCCGAATGTTGGATTCGTTTGCTTCATCCAGGCAAAGCGCAAGCTGTTCTGACCCCATTCGAGTCCCACGGTCGTTGGTCCAGAGATGTGAAGCAAGGTGACCGCGCTCCAGACGTCAGTGTCAGGCATCGTCCGTGCTACGCCACCAGGCTCCCCGTGGACGAATGTGTACGTCGGGAGGTATGGTGCGTCAAATGCATTCGTAGCACCATGATATTGCCACGCACGCACGTTGCAAGCGCAGGCGATGGCCCCTGATGTCACATCGAGTGCGCCGGTACGACGAACGTGGGGATCTCATCCGGGCATGACGGAACTCGCAGTTGCCAGGCGCGCAAGATGATAGTGAAAAGAGTGCATTTGACGCACGTGCGAGCCGCCCTTAAGCATTCTTCCACCGCCTATCACCGGCATCATTCGAGTTCACGCAGCCGGCGCCCGGCCCCAAGTTGAGGCAGGAAGTCATGAATGCGCTCATCAGCCGTTCGACCGTACTTGTCGCCGTGGCGATCGCCTCGCTGCTCGCCGCCACTCCCGCGGGCGCTCAAAGCGACGAAAACGCAATTGTCGCCGCGGTGACGAACTTCCTGGACGGGATTCGCACTCGCGACACCTCGCTCATGCGCTCTACAGTCGTACCTGCCGCCACATTGGTGCCCGTTGGCGGACCCACGGGCATGGGCGCTCCGTCGGCCATCGACGGTATCATCGAACGCACCGGCAAGGGCACCGGCCCCGGCAACGACGAACGGATCGAAACGCCCAAGGTGCAGATCGACGAACAGCTTGCCTCTCTCTGGGCGTATTTCAGTCTCACGCGCCCTGGCGAAACCAGGATCGATGTCTGTGGGGTCAACATCTTCCTGCTTCGAAAGGGGCCTGACGGCTGGAAGATCTTTCAAATAGCGGCCACGAGCAGGACGGAAGGCTGCAGGGCAGTCGCCAAGTAGCTGAGGAGAAGCCATGAACCGACGTTGGCACCGCCATCGAGGGGACGTTCTCGCCGCGGGCCTGTCTCGTGAACTGCCGTACGGCGACAGCCGATGGGATATGCAGCCTGAGCTGGTGCGCTCCATTGGCGGCCGCGCGGTGACGGAGGTGCGTGATGGAGTTTGACGTTGCGCTGGGTACCGTGGTCCTCGAACGCACACCTCGGACGCTACGCGCGTTGCTAAGTGGACTCGGTCCCGCATGGGCCGACGCGACCGAGGGGCCGGAGACATGGAGCCCGGATGCCATAGTGCGGCACCTGATCCACGGTGAGCGCACCAACTGGGTCCCGCGCGCGCAGCTCATCCTCGCCCAGGGACCGACCCGCCGTTTCGCCCCTTTCGACCCCGTCATGCCACGAGAGAGTCCGAGGCAGTTGCTCGAAGACCTCCTCGACGAGTTTGCGAGGCTGCGCGCGGCGAACCTCACGACGCTCGCTGGCTGGCGACTGACCGACACTGAACTCGCACTGGAGGGGGAGCACCCCGAGTTCGGAACGGTCATGCTCCGGCAGTTGCTGGCCACTTGGGTCGCCCACGACTTGGGGCACATCGCGCAAGTCGCTCGTGTGATGGCGAAGCAGTACCGTGACGCGGTCGGGCCGTGGCGCGCGTACCTGCCCATCCTGACCCGATAAGATGACCCCTGCGGCGATTGAGCTGGTTGCCGTCGAGGATGCGGCCCGGCGAGCCGCCGCGCGGGAACTAATTGCCGAGTATTTGCGATGGCTCGCGAGCGTTGCCGCCGGGATGTACGGCCTGTCTTTCGATATCGGTGCGATGGTCACGTCGGATATCGAGGATCAGGCGAAGTTCTATCCTCCGAGCGGCCGGTTCTACGTGATCCGCCGCGATGACGCGAACGTCGGTGTCGGATGCCTCAAACGCATCACGCCGCCTTTCGCCGAACTCCAGAAGATGTACGTTCAGTCGCACGTCCGAGGACTCGGCGTAGGTCTGCCGAACACAGCATGACGAAGTATCAGCCACTCGGCGCGATGGACAGGTATCGCTCCAGCGCGGTATTCATGGACCTGCGCCTCTGCCTGGAGCATATCGCAGGCGACGATCCGCCGCTGCCAGCCAGCCGACCTCGTCGCGATCAACGAATCTCGCGCTCCGCGAAATGGCCTCGACACTCTTCCTGGAGAAATGTCGCCGCGGGTTCGAGCCGGCCCAAATGGCCGGCTTGCATGAACACGATCGAAGCCTCAATGCTGACGCCGGACCGCGTGATTCGCTCCAGCTGCCGGCGCTTGGGATGCGAGGCGAGAAAGCGCGCGGGGATGAGCCCGAGCCCGATCCCGCTCGCCACGAGAGACACCTGCATGTCGATATTGTTGATCTCGGCGGCGACTTCGAACGGAGAGCCGCGTTCGCGCAACCTCTCCTCGAGCGACCGACGAATAAAGCACCCCGGCGGGTTGAGCACCCAGCGTGCGTCGAGATCGCGCTCCTTCGACTTGCTGCTGCGCCGCGCGCGAGGGTGCGGTCCTCTCGCCCTGACCAATACCAGACGTTCTGTAGCCAAAACGCTGCTGGCCACATCGCCGGGCGGCGTGTCGGCGGCCGAGAGGAACGCCAGTGCCACATCGAGTTCGCCGGTCCGCACCTGCTCTATGAGCTCCTGCCTGAGACCGGTGCTCAACACCGGTTGAAGTCGGGGGAAGCGACTCGTCAAGCGCTGGATCGACGCGACGAGGCTCGGTTGCGCGAGCGCATGTGAGAGTCCGATGGAGAAGATGCCGCTTGGCTCGGCGTCCTTCGACCCGGCCGCCTTGAGATCGTCCATGATACGCAGCATGTGTCGTCCGCCGTCGAGCACCGCGCGGCCTTCGCGCGTAATCCGCCCCGGTTTCACGCGACGATCGAGCAGGGGCGTCTTCAGTGTGGCCTCGAGGCGCTGGATCTGCCGTGTGACCGCCGATGGCGTCAGGAACAGCCGTTCGGCTGCCCGTTGCAACGAACCTGACTCGGCCAGGACGACGAACGTGCGGATCTCATCAAGCATGACAGAACTCCCAGTTGCTAGTCGAGCAATATGATAGTGAAAAGATTGCGTGTGACGCAAGTGCAAGCCAGCCTTAAGCATTCGTCCACAATCGGACCGACCGCGACGAGCGGATCGAAGGCGTGTTCAGGGGTATTGCAGAGGAGATGTACCTGACAAAGAGGCCCTCCGGGTCACCGCGCCTCCAGTTGCGCCACCCAGATGTCGCTTTCTTGCGCTCCGATGGTGCAGTAGAACGTTCGGCCGTCGGTGCTGAAGCCGTAGCTGCTATGCTGGCGGGTAGAGTCGTCGAATTTCACCAGCAGTCGGGAAGGGCCACCCGTCACCGGTACCGACCGGATCGACGACCCGAGTGGACCCTTGGCTACATAGTAGACGGTCTTCCCGTCGGGCGACCACGCGGCGAAGAAGGCCTCTTCGCCCGTAGACGTGTTAGGCACGATCACGCGTGAGGCGCCGGCGGGGGACATGACCTGCAGGCCCGCCGGACTGTGGAAGGCGATCAGATCCTCGGTCGGTGACCAGTGCGCGAAATCTCCTGAGACGGGGATGGTCCGCATCGCGCTCCCATCCAGCGGAACGAGAATAAACGTCGAGGCGGCAAGGTACTTCGAAGCATCTCCCGACTTCTGGACGGCCGGGATGACCATTCCGACCAGCTCGTGTCCGTCCGGCGACCACGCCGGGTCGAGCTCGTGCGCCGGGCTGCTGGTACGCTGGATTATCCCGGATCCGTCGGCCGCCATCGTGTAGAGATCGCGATTCCCGCTACGTATGGAGTGGAATGCAATCCGGTGCCCGTCCGGTGACCAGGCGGGGCTGTAGGCGCCGGCCGAATCGGTGGTGAGCTGAATCGCTTCTCCTCCGGCCGCCGGCATCTTGTAGATCTGCCAACTGCCGCTGCGGTCCGAGTTGAACACCAGCCACCGCCCATCCCGGGAGACATCGACGGTTTCGATTGTCTGGTCGCCCGTCGTCACCGGCCGTGCCCCGGCGATCGACACGGCCCTCGAGGTTGGAACGGGGATGGACCAGATGTTGGAAAACGTGCGAAAGCGCGCATAGGCGAGTCGTCGCCCGTCAGCGGAGACGCTGATCGTGTGGGCGTCAGCCCCAGCGGTGAGCCGTTCCGTCTCGCCAGCCGGCGCGCCCGATGCATCGAGGCGGACTCGGTAGACGTCTCGGCTCCCACCCCGATCCGAGACCCAGAACAGATGCCGACCGTCTGGGGCCCACTGCGGGCTATCGTTCAGATGCTGGTCTCTGGTCACCTGGATGGCAGGGCCGCCGTTGAGGGGCAGCACCCAGATGGAAGAGGGGAACTCATTTCCGAAGTAGACACTGCCAAAGACGAAGTCGGGATTGTCCGATACGCCCGCGAGCCGGGTACCATCGGGGGACCAGGTCAGCGAGTGCACGTCGCGCACCCCGGTGAGGTGGGTGGCTGCCCCTGCCTCGACCGGAACCACGGTGATGTCGCGCCCGATGCCGGTGCTGTAGGCGATGCGGCGCCCGTCCGGCGACCACGCGAATCCACTGAGCCGGGTGAACGCGCTCGTGGTTGACTCCGCGGGCTGAGCCTCGAGCCGCACCACAAGCCGTGGTTGCCCCCCGAGCGCCGGCACGACCGCGATGCCGTCTTCGCCCTGATACGCGATTCGCGACCCGTCTGGTGACCACCGAGGCCAGCGGTACCCCTGAGAGGAGTCAGAGGTCAGCGCGATGGTGCGCCCGCCACCAACCTGGCGGACGAAAATCTGCATTCGTGTAGGCGGACCCGCAGCGTACGCGACCAGACTGCCGTCGGGTGAGAGCGCGGGGTCGACCTCCAGCCCCGGATCGCGCGTGACCTGCACGGTCTGACCAATGGTGAGTGCGGAATCGCCGTGGCCGACGCGCAGGCTGAGGAGCACGGCCGCCGCGATGGCGCCGAGGATTGCGAGGCCGGCGATCATCATCCGCCGCCGCGGCGAACCCTTCGGAATCGCGGGAGGCGGGAGTGGCTGTTGCGCCGAGAGCGCCTCGGCGAACTGGCCGACCGGGTTGAAGCGATCGGCAGGGTTCTTGGCCAGCGCCCGCTCGAGGGCTGCTGCGACCATGCCCGGCACCGCCGGCCGGAGCTGGGTGATCGGAGGCGGGGTCGCGGTAAGATGCTGATGAGCGATGTTCTGAACTGTGGGGCCGGAGAATGGCGGCTGACCCGCCAGCATCTCGTAGAGGACGCAGCCGAGGGAATAGAGATCGGTTCGCCCGTCTACGTCCCTGTCTCCCGCAGCCTGCTCCGGGCTCATGTACGCCGGCGTCCCGAGCGCGAGTCCCGTGTCGGTGAGTCTGTCGGCGCCGGCGGTGCTTACTGCTCGCGCGATGCCGAAGTCCGCCACCAGCGCGTGGCCGCTCTCGAGCAGGATGTTCTCCGGTTTGATATCGCGATGGATCACCCCGTGTGCGTGCGCGTAGCTCAGGGCGTCCGCTACCTCGCGCGCGATGCGTAGCGCGTCGTCGAGGGGGAGCTGCTTCTCGCGCTTCAGCCGGTCGCGCAGCGATTCCCCTTCTACGAAAGGCATGACGTAATAAAGGAGAGCGCCGGAAGGTTCCGCCGTACGCCCGGAGTCATACAACGGCAGGACATGAGGATGGTGCAGGTTGGCGGTGGTCGCGATCTCGCGCAGAAAGCGCTCGGGCCCGAGGGCGTGGACCAGCTCGGGACGGAGGACCTTTATGGCTACCTTGCGATCATGCTTGAGGTCGTGCGCGAGATAGACCGTAGCCATCCCGCCCGCGCCAAGCTCGCGGTCGAGGCTGTAGCGATCGGCCAGGGCGTCCTGAAGTCGGGCTTGGAGGTCGGACAAGTTGGTCGCCAGAGGGAGAGTGCCCAAAAATGATTGGGCGGGGACCTGGTCGCCAGTCGGGCAGCCCTGAAGGGATCTCTTGGAAGGGACTCCGGCAAACTCCGGCATGTGAGCGAGTAAGGCCCGGCAAAGTCCGGGATCCAAGCCGGCAAACTCTGGCAGCGGGTGGCACGAACTCGCGTAAATGGTGGCAAGTTGCCGGAGTTTAGGCGGTTACAGCGGTTCCTCTGGATCAGGAGAGTCCTGGTTCGAGCCCAGGAGGGGCAATGGCCGGCGCAACAGCGCCGGCCATTTTCTTTGGGGCAGGCTCGGTTTGCGGCCGAGCCAATCGAAGGCTCCCTCTCGGCTCAATCGCGGTCACGGAAGCTGTATGTCCCATCAAAGTCTGCCTTATTGGGGTCGTCCTTATTGACCGAGACGACCACGTTCGCGTGGAACCCGCGGAGATGGCCGATCCCGCCCGAGAATATGCACCTGCCAATAACGTCCGTGGACGGGAAGATATCGCAATGGTTGAGCGCGAGCTCACCATCCCTGACATAGAGGACGCCATCGCTGTTCAAGGTGCCGGCGACCAGATCGAAATCCTTGAGGGCGAATTCCTTCGTGCCGACCGTGATTTCGTCCAGGTTCGATTTCGTGATGGTGCAGAAACCACCCGCCTTGGCCGTGTATTCTGAACACTCCTTCGTCAGATGTAGCTCCCCGTGCTTCCGGGAGGACTTCGCGGACAAACCGTCCGCTGCCAGCTGGTTCGGAGCCGCCGTGTCCGAGCAGGAGATGGTGACGACAGAGGCGATGATTGCGGTGGCCATGAGAAGTTTGCGGTGGATCATTGGGTGGCTCCTGACTGAGCAAAGGGTCCCTCGGTGGGTGCCCGGCTGGATTCGCCAGTTCACGGTACGGGGGCTAAGTTAGAAGCACCCCGTAAGAAGCCCGTCAAAGAGCCATCAAACGGAGCAACGTGCTCCACCTCAAGACGTTCGGCGGCCCCTCCGTAGACATCGATGGCACCCCTGGCATCGGCGCGGCCCAGCAGAGGAAGACCCTGGGACTGCTGGCCCTCCTTGCCGCCGCAGGCCAGCGGGGCCTCAGCCGCGACAAGCTCATCGCCTCCCTCTGGCCCGAAACCGACGCCGAGCACGGGCGGGGGCTCCTCCGACAGGCCTGCTACACTCTCCGCCGTGATCTCCAGGCGCCTGAGCTCTTCCTCGGATCGATCCAGCTCCGCCTCAACCCCGCCGTGATCTCGAGCGATGTCGAATCGTTCGCCTGCGCGCTGGAGGAGCACGATCGCACTCGGGCGGTCTCGTGCTACAGCGGGCCATTTCTGGAC
>JBOGZC010000069.1:0-19881 GCA_050697075.1 Solirubrobacterales bacterium
TCCAGATCAGCGTCGTCAGGAGGCGGGCCCCCGAGCAGCCAAGCGGATGACCCAGGGCGATCGCGCCGCCGTTGACGTTCAGGCGCTCCTCCTCGATCCCGAGCTCGCCGGCGCAGGCGAGCACCTGGGAGGCGAAGGCCTCGTTGATCTCGATCAGGTCGATGTCGTCCAGGGTGATCGCGGCGCCGTCGAGCGCACGCTGGATCGCCGGCACGGGGCCCATGCCCATGTACGCGGGATCGACGCCCGCGACGCCGATCGAGACCACGCGGGCAAGCGGGCGGGCGCCCAGGGCCTCCGCTCGCTCGGCGCTCGTCAGAACCAGGCAGGCGGCGCCGTCGTTGAGGGTCGACGCATTGCCGGCGGTCACGGTGCCTCCCTCTCGGAAGGCGGGGCGCAGGCGAGCCAGCCGCTCGAGCGAGGTGTCCGTGCGCGGGCCCTCGTCGGCCTCGACCATCACGGGATCGTCGCGGCCGTTGGGGGACGGCGCCTCGATCGGGACGAGCTCGTCGGCGAATCGGCCCTCCTTCGCAGCGGCGACGGCTCGCGCGTGGCTCTGGAGCGCGAAGCGGTCCTGTTCATCCCTGGGGATTCCATAGCGCTCCGCGACGTTCTCGGCCGTCTCACCCATGGCCTCGGTCGAGTAGCGCTCCGCCATGAGCGGGTTGACGAGGCGCCAGCCGAGCGACGTGTCATGCATCGTCTGCGGTCCGCGCGGCAGCCCGGTCTCGGGCTTCGGGACGACCCACGGGGCGCGGCTCATCGACTCGGCGCCGCCTGCCAGGTAGACGTCGCCCTCGCCCAGGCGCAGCGCTCGCGAGGCCTGGTTGACCGCCTCGAGCCCCGACGCGCACAGCCTGTTCACGGTCACCCCCGGGACCTCCACCGGAAGGCCCGCCAGGAGCGAAGCCATCCTGGCGGCGTCGCGGTTGTCCTCGCCCGCCTGGTTTGCCGCGCCGAGGTACACGTCGCGGACGTCGGCCGGGTCCACCTCGGTGCGGTCCACGGCCGCTCGGATCACGTGGGCGGCCAGGTCGTCCGGGCGCACCCCCGCAAGTGCGCCCCGGTACCGCCCCATCGGCGTGCGGACCGCGTCGACGACGAAAGCGTCTATGGTCTTTTCGAGGCTCATGGACTTCATTCTCCTAAGCCTGGGGATGGTTGGCTTCATCGTCCTCGTCCTCGTCCTCTTGGCCCGGGCCTATCCGGGCAGCGGCGCCGATCTCGTCGACTGGCGCCCGACCCGCTCGTTCGAGGACGAGGCGCGGCTGGAGACCGAGGACATCGAGCAGATGATTGCCGCGCAGAACGAGATGCGCCGGCGCCGCGGCAAGGCCGACCTGACGCGGGACGACGCCTCGCGGATGGCGCGCGAGGATCAGGCGATCCGCGAGCGGCAGCGAAGCTCCTACGACGACCGGCTTGACGAGCTCGAGGACGAGCTCGGCGTCTGAGTTGGGCGCCACCTCGCCGAGCGGAGCGTGGCGCGGGCGCTGATCGTCGGCTGCGGATGCCGTGGCCAGGCGCTCGGGACGCGTCTCGTCGCGGCCGGGTGGCTCGTTCGCGGGACGACCCGGAGCGCGGGGGCCACTGAAGACATTCTCGCGGCTGGGCTCGAGGCCGCGGTCGCCGACCCCGACCAGGGAGCCTCCATCGTCGACCAGGTCGCCGACGTGACGCTCGTCTTCTGGCTGATGGGCTCGGCGGTCGGAGAGCCGGAGCCGGTCGGCGCGCTCCACGGCACCCGACTCGAGAGCCTGCTCGAGAAGCTGGTTGACACGCCGGTGCGCGGGTTCGTTTATGAGGCCGCGGGATCCGTGCCGCGAGAGCAGCTGGAGCGAGGGAGCGAGATCGTCCGGGCGGCGGGGGAGAGGTGGCAGATCCCGGTGGCGCTCGTGGACCAGGACCCCCGCGACTGGGAGGCGTGGACGGAGACGATGCTGGCCGCCGCCGAGCGGCTCGTCGGGGGCGGCCGGTGAGCGACGCCGTGCCAAAGCCAGCAAGCGAAATCCCGTAAACTCGGATAGGGATTAAGGCGAATAGGAGGTAGCAGATGGCCGACTACGTGAAGGACGTGCTCGTCGACACCGACTGGGTCGCCGACCACCTGAACGACGACTCGATCCGGATCGTGGAGGTCGACGAGAATCCGGCGCTCTACGCGGAGGCTCACATCGCGGGGGCGATCGGGTTCGATTGGAAGAACGACCTGCAGGACCAGGTCAAGCGCGACTTCCTGAGCCCGGAGGAGTTCGGGAAGCTGATGGGCGGCCGGGGCATCTCCAACGACCACACGGTTGTCCTGTACGGGGATCGGAACAACTGGTTCGCCGCGTACACCTACTGGTATTTCCTCTACTACGGCCACGACAAGGTGAAGCTGATGAACGGCCCGCGTGAGAAGTGGATCTCCGAGGACCGCGAGACGACGACCGAGGAGCCGAGCTATCCGGCGGCGACCTTCGAGGCGAACTCCGGCGACGAGGCGATTCGCGCCCGCCGGGAGGAGGTGCTCGAGGCGCTCGACAGCGGCACCAGCCTGGTCGACGTCCGCAGCCCGCAGGAGTTCTCCGGCGAGCTGATCGCGATGGCCGGCTACGAGCAGGAGGGCGCGCAGCGCGCCGGGCACATCCCCCGCGCGATCTCGGTCCCGTGGGCCCAGGCCGTCAACGAGGACGGGACCTTCAAGTCGGCCGACGAGCTCCGCGAGCTCTACACGTCCAAGGGCGTGATCCAGGACGGCAATCCCGTGATCGCTTACTGCCGGATCGGCGAGCGCTCGGCGCACACCTGGTTCGTGCTTCACGAGCTGCTGGGCATCGACGACGTCGAGAACTACGACGGCTCGTGGACCGAGTGGGGGAACCTGGTCAACGTGCCGATCGAGAAGGACGTCTAGCCCAGCGCCCTATTGGGAGATACGCGCCGTTAATCGAACACGTTGATCAGCGCGTTGCCATCCGGCGGCGCGAGCGACAGGCCGAAGAAGTCGTTGGCCTGGGGGCGGTCCCGAATCCCAGCGGACGCTTGGTCGAGCTGACGGCTAAGCCCGAGCCGAAGCCTTGAGCGGCCTCCGGGTATGAGGTCTACGGCGCCGGCGAACTTGTTCGCGCTCCCGGGCACGGTCTCCAGCGGCACGCCGACCGCGAGGTCAGCCTTCCCGTCGCGGTTGAAGTCCGCGGCGGCCAGCTCGTCGCCGAATTCGTCGTTGTCCTCAGGGACCTCCCCCGGGATCCCCAGCTGTCCCTGGTCGATGAACTGACTGCCCTTCGTCCCCAGTCCCTGACCCGAGCTGTAGACAACGTTGACCGCCCCCTGTCCGCTGCCGGGCGCCGAGGCGAGGCTCTCCCCGCGAGCGCCAACCGCCAGGTCGGGTCGGCCATCGCCGTTGAAGTCGCCGGCCACCAGCCGTGCACCGAACTCGTCGTTCACCTCGGCACCATCGCCGGCCATCCCGGGGGTGCTCCCGGTCAGCAAAGTTGCGCCATGTACGCGGGGGCCGCGTGACGAGCCCGGTAGCACGACCACCGAGCCCGAACCGCTGGTCCCCGCGGCATCGTCGAACTGGATGCCGACCACCAGGTCGACGTGGCGGTCGCGATCGAAGTCGGCGGTGGCGATCGCGGCCCCGAAGTCGTCGCCATCCAGCGCGCCGTTGCCCGGCATCCCGGGCGAGCTCTCCGTGAGCGTTCGGCTGCGCTTGGTCCCCAGGCCCCCGCGCGAGCCGTAGAGGAGCGTGATCCCTCCCGCGTCCGTGCCCGCGACGTTCTCGTCGGGAGTGCCGACCACGAGGTCGTCGCGGTCGTCGCGATCGAGATCGGCTGACGCCATCAGGAGGCCGAATTTCTCACGGTCGCTGGCGCCGTTTCCGCTCATGCCGGCGCTGTTCTCGGTCAGGAAGCGGCTGCCGTTGGGGTGCAGGCCGCGTCGAGAGCCGTAGACGACTGTGATCGCCCCCTGGGCGCTCACTGGGCCGCCGTCGAGGCTCTCGAAGGGGGCGCCGATCGCCAGGTCGTCGCGTCCATCGCCGTTGAAGTCGCCCGCTGCCAGGGCATACCCGAAGAGATCGCCGCCTTGGCTGCCGTCGCCCGCCATCCCGGGCGTATTCTGGGTCAGGAAGGTGTCCCTCTTCAGGCTCAGCCTGTGCCGGGCGCCGTAAAGGACGTTCACCGCGCCGGGGCCCATGAACGTTCCTCCGTTCTCACCCGGAACCCCGATGGCCAGGTCCTGGCGCCCGTCGCCGTTGAAGTCGCCGACTGCGAGCGCGGTACCGAACGCCGCGCCAGGATCGGGTCCTCCACCCTTGATTCCGGGCAGTCCCCGGTGGAGGAACGAGCTGCCCTTCCCCCGCGGGCCGTTGGCGCCGCTGAACAGGAGATCGACCGCTCCTTCGGCGGAGTTCGTCCCGCCGAGTGCCGGGGGCAGGCCCTCGTATGGAACCCCAACCGCGAGGTCGGGCCGGCCGTCGCCGTTGAAGTCGCCTTGCTGGCGCGCCCCAGCTGCGGGCGCGGCGAGCACGGCGAGCGCCGCGATGGCCGCGACCGCCACCCATCTCGAGCGCTCCCTGCTCACACTAGGGAGCGTACCGCCGGGCCTAGGCGCTAACCCTCGCGGTCGAGAGCCTCGATGCGCTCGAGCAAGTCGCCGAGGATCCGCGCGGTCGCGCCCCAGATCATGTGCCCCCCGACCTCATACGTCGGGGTGCGGATCGGGACGCCCCGCCTGACCAGGCGGCGCATGGCGAACCCGGTCCGTAGCTCGTCGAGCCGGAAGAGCAGCACGGCAGCGACCTCGTCCGGGTTGGGCTCGAAGCGCAGGTCCTCCGGGATCAGGCCCACGAACGGGTGGACTTTGTACCCGGTGACGAAGGTCCCAACCGGGGGTAGGGCGCCCACCACCTCCACCTGACCCGGCTCGAGGCCGATCTCTTCGTGCGACTCGCGAAGGGCCGTGGCGACGAGCCCCTCTTCGGGAGAGTCCTGGCGGCCACCGGGGAATGAGATCTCGCCGGCGTGGCGGCGCAGGTCCTCTCGGCGCTCGGTGAAAACCAGGCCCGGCCGGTCGGGGTGGCCGAACATCGCCAACAGCACCGCCGCGTCGGTTCCGCCCGGGGCTCGGATCGATTGGGCCTCTTCAGGGGTCAGTAGGGCGTTGGTCAGCGAGCCGGGGAGCTCATCCACCCGGGGGAGTATCGCGGCTAGATGATCACCTGGACGGTGCCGCCGTCGACGCTCCACGCGGCGCCGGCGACGTAGGAGGCTCGCTCCGAGCACAGGAAGACGATCGCGTCCGCGATCTCGGAGACCTCGGCGAGCCGGCCGATCGGGCGGCCGGCGCCCACGGAGGCCAGCGCCTCGTCGCGGCTGTCGCCGGCGAGCTCGGCGGACTGGTCGAGCAGGCCGCCGGGATCCATCCAGAGCTCGGACTTGGTGGGCCCGGGGCAAACGGCGTTGACGAGGACGCCGTGTGCAGCGTAGGCGTCGGCGAAGACCCTCGACAGCGAGAGCTCCGCCGCCTTGGTGACCGAGTACTCCGGCGTCATCCCCGACGGCCGCTTGGCGGCGGACGAGCAGACGTTGACGATTCGCCCCCAGCCGCGGTCGGCCATCGTGGGGGCGGCGGCCCGCATCGCCCGCAGCGGTGCGAGCACGTTCAGCTCCCAGGCGGCCTGCCAGTCCTCCTCGGGGACCTCGTCGAGCGAGCGACGCTTCGCGGTCCCGGCGTTGTTGACGAGGACGTCGAGCTGGTCGAAGCGCTCGGCGGCGGCCGCGACGATGCGCTCGCCGGCGTCCGGGACGGTGACGTCGAGCGTCAGGCCGGCCGCCTCGCCCCCGGCCCGAGCGCACTCGGCCGCGGCGGCCTCGACGGCGTCCTCGGTGCGCGCGACGAGGAGCACGCCGGCGCCCTCAGCACAGAGTCGCCGCGCGACCTCGAGGCCGATCCCGCGGCTGGCGCCCGTAACCGCGCACGCCCTGCCCACGAGCCCGAGATCCATCAGCGCGGAGCGACCACCGGGGGCCCTAGCCCAGCTCAACGCGGTCGGTGATCGTCACCTCGCGTTCGCCGCTGAGCGCCCGGTGGACCGGGCACCTGCCGGCGATCTGGCGGAGGCGTTCCGCCTGGTCCTCGCAGAGCGCGCGCGGGAGATGCAGGGTGACGAGGAAGGACCGAGGCACGCCCGACTCGTCGTACTCCATCTCGACGTCCACCTCGAGGTCGCCGAGCTCCAAGCCCTTCCGGCCCGCGTACATCTCGGTGGTGATCGCCGTGCAGGACGCGAGCGCTGCCGCCAGGGTCCAGGTGGGGGAGGGCCCCTGGTCGCCGCCGCCGGCCTCGGTCGGCTCGTCGATCACGAGCCGGTGGCCGCCCTGGATCTCCACCTCGTGGGTGAAGGCCTGGCGGCGCCGGGCGACGACCCTAACCATCCCCGCCCCCCGCGCGGCGCCCCTCGAAGAGCTCGGGATGGTCGACGTCGGCGGCTCGCGCCATCGCGAACGCGAGATCGGAGGCTCGGTTGAGGTAGCGCAGGACTGCGGTCGATGCGAGGCCGTCGGCGTCCTTCAGCGCGACGACGCGACGCTCCGCGCGGCGGATCGCAGTGCGTGCAACGTCGAGCTGTGCGGAGAGGGTGGTGCCGCCGGCGATCACGAACTGTGGGGGGAGGTCGACTCGGTCCATGTAGCGGTCGATGAGGGGCTCCAGCGCGTCGACCATCGCGTCGGTGATGCGGCTGACCCCGTCCTCGAGTCGGCCATCCGCCTCGGGGGCGGTCGCGAGCTCGGCCCCGGCGACGAACAACTCGCGCTGGAGGCGCAGGAGGTCCGCGGCCAGCTTGGCGTCGCCGGGCCCGCAGAGCGAGCGGGCGACGCCGAGCGTCGCGCCCGCCTCGTCGATCGAGCCGTAGGCCTCGGTGCGGGGGTCCGTCTTTGCGACTCGCCCGCCGTACCACAGCGTGGTCGTGCCGTCGTCACCCTTCCTCGTGTAGATCCGCGTCACCGAAGTGCGACCCTAGCGGACGCAGGCGGGCGGCTCAGCTGAGCGGGTTGAAGGCGATCCCGGTGAGCAGCTTGGGGAAGAAGTACGTGGACTTGGGAGGCATCGTCTCGCCCGCGGCGGCCACCTCGCGGACCTGCTCCACGGGGGTGGGGCGAAGCAGGAAGGCGGCCTGATAGTTGCCCGCGTCGAGCTGCCGGAGGGCCTCCGCGGTGCCGGTCGCGTAGCCCAGGCCGCGCTTGGCGGCGATGTCGTCGTCGCTCATCCCGAGCGTGCGCTTGAGGATCAGCTCTTCGAGGATGGCGGCGTCGAGGCCGCGGTAGGCGTCCGAGCGGCCGGCGAGAGCCCGGTCGATCGCGGTGGCCTCGGTGAGGCGAAGGCGGAAGGGGCGGCGAAAGCGGGCGTCGATGTAGCCGAAGACGCCGGGTCCGTCGCTCCCGGCCGGGTCGAGGCGGTCCTCGGATACCTCCTCGACGTCGAAGGTCTCGCGGATTCCGGCGGCCAGCCGCTCCTGGGCGGCGCCGTCGAGGTCGCGCAACAGGCGGTGGGTGGCGAAGACCGTCAGGCCGGGATCGTCCAGCGAGACCAGGCAGACGAGCGTGTAGCGGTGCGGCCCGTCGCCGCCGATCTCATCAGCGTAGGTTCTGGCCGTCTCGTAGCGGTGGTGGCCGTCGGCGATCAGGAGCTCAGCGTCGGCGAGCGCCGCGCCCACGGCTTGGTGGACCGCCGGGTCGGCGATGCGCCAGACGCGGTGGATGGTGCCGTCCGAGTCGGTGGCCTCCCCCCAGGGCTCGCCCGCGAGGTGGGGCTCGAGGCTGTTCCACACGGTGCCGGGGTGTAGGGCGAAGATCGGGGAGAGGTTGTGGCGGGTGGCCCTAGTGAGCCGAAGTCGGTCCTCTTTCGGGCCCGGCTGAGTGCGCTCGTGGGGGCGGATCAGGCCCGGGCCATAGTCGGTTACGCGCACGCGGGCGAGAAAGCCGCGGCGCGTGTATGCGTTGCCGTCCGGCCCCGTGTAGTCCTGGGTGAGCGCCCAGATCGCGGGCTCGCGGTCGGAGGCCAGGATCCCCTGGAGCGTCCATTCCTCGAGCGTCTCGTCCGCGTGCTCGTAGGGATCGCGGCCCGGCGGGGCCTCCGGCAGGTCGAGCTCGACCACGTTGAAGGGAGAGCGGGCGAGGAGAGCGGCGCGCTGCTGCGCGTCGATGACGTCGTAGGGGGGTGCGGTGACGTCCGCCAGCGAGGGGACCGCGCTGAGGTTGTAGTGGAGCGCCGGGAACGGCTTGACCTCGGCCACGCCGGAACCCTATGAAATGCCGCCGGCGGCTTGGCGGGGCCGACGCGCCTACCGACGACGGTCCAGCCGGGCGACCCAGGGCCGGCGGCGCGGGATCCAGCGGGGGACGGCGCGCTTGTACGCGCGGTACTCCTCGCCGAAACGGCGCTCGAGGCCCGGCTCCTCGTGGAGCAGGAAGAACGCGTAGTTGGCGACCAGGAAGGCGGCGGCGAGGATCAGGACCCCGGGCGACCCGAAGAGCGCCGCCTCGCCGAGCAGCACGGCCAGCACTGCGCTGATCATCGGGTTGCGCACGTGAGCGTAGGGGCCGATGACCACCAGGTGCTGGGTCGGATCCCAGGGCGCCAACGTCCCCTTGCCGATCCGCGCGAACAGCCGCACCGTCCACAGCCAGAGGGCGAAGCCAGCGATGATGAGCACCGCGCCCAGCAGCACGGGCAGTGTCGCGGCGAGCCCGTTGATGCCCCAGCCGACGTTCGGGCCGTCGCCGACGATCAGGATGATCGCTGGCAGGAGCACGGCGACGGCTCCGGGAAGCAGGGCGATTGCGCGCGCCTGGCGCCAGCCGTTCAACGGTCGGGCCAGTGCGCCGGAACCGCGCAAAGCGAGAGCCGTTCGGGCCGTTTCCCGAGGACGTGACCCGCGGCTCGCAGGCCCGAGGCAAACGCGGCGTGCACCGTCGCGTACGACGCGAGCACCGTTGCCTCGCCCGCCAGGCAGACGCGGTCAGAGATGGGCTCCGCGAGGGACTTCATGTCGTCGACGGTCGCGCCGACCGGGATGTAGCTGTAGGAGCCCCGCGCATAAGGATCCCGGTCCAGTCGGCCGCGTCGACCCAGCCGTCCGACCGGGGGGCCATTCGGCGAGTAGGGCCCATCGTTCCGGGCGCCGATTCCGGCCGCGGAGAGAGACTCGGCTACCGGGTTGCCTACCGAGTCGTGGACCCACGCCCCTCCAAGATCGATCGAGCCGGGACCGAGCGGGACCATCCAGGTCCGCCCGCCGATCCGGTTGCGCGCCTCCAGGACCACCGCGTCGGCTCCGGCACGGCGCGCCGCCAGCCCGGCTCCGAAGACCACGAGTTGCATGGCGAGGCGAGCCTAGCGGCAGACGTTGTGCCTCGGGCAGGTCAGCCGTTGCAGTCGGGGTGGGCGGATTTGAACCGCCGGCCTTTCGGTCCCAGGCCGAATGCTCTACCAGGCTGAGCTACACCCCGGCGAACAGCGAGTCTAGCCAGCCATCCTGCGCACGATCCATCCATGCTTGGAGCTGTGCGCGGAACTTCGTGTCGTTTGCGCAGACGGTCAAAACGCCGTGTTTGCTCCGCCAAGTGCGACCCGAAAGCCGGCCGCTGTTCGACTTGCGTTGGTGCTTGATCAGGCCTGGGTTTACGCCAAGGCCAAAGCTCCAGAACTTCACGAGGTACTCGGGATCCTGGTCGGCGTGGTACTGGAACATGTACCTGACCGGGTTTCGTGAGAAACGGCGAATCCAATGATTGGCAAGACGAATGACTCGGGGGTCCGAGTTGCCCAATGAGACCCGGTTCCGATCGCGCTTGTAGCCCTCGCCGATGTACATGCAGACAAAGTCGGTGAAGGTCGGCTCTTGGGCCAGCCTTGGGTATTCATCCCACCCCTGCTGATATGCGGCGTCCCGCAGCGCCTTGTACTTGGCCGAGTTTCGACGGGCGGCCTTGTCTCGTGCCCGCCGCCGGCCTGGGCTATCACGGTGCTTGATCTCAGGGTCCGGAAGGTCGCGGATCCAGTAGAAGATCGTTGTCTTGGGGAGGGCAAGGCGCTCGGCGATCTCGAGCAGCGAGAGCTTCCGCTCAGTTCGAAGCTGACGAGCCTTTTCTCGGAGGTAGGCAGGATATGCCACGAACACACGTTCGCACTACGCCCGGATGGCAAGATCGCTGACCGGGCCGCGACCCGGCGATCAATACCCTGATCCCAACAACGAAGAGATCAGAGGGAGCAGTCATGGACTTGAAGAGACTGACGAACCGGGCGAAGGACCTGGTCGAGAAGCGGGGCGGAGCCGACAGCGTGAAGCAGGACGCCGGCGAGCTGCGGGACGTCGCCAAGGGTCAGGGCAGCCTGAAGGACAAGGCGAAGGCCGCCGCCGAGGCGATCAAGCAGCCGGGCGCCAACCCGGGCAAGACGGATGGCCAACCGAAGCCGGCCACGAGCTCCGAGCGCCCCAGCGGCGAGTAGCTCGCGGAACTAGATAAGGCGCTAGGGCTGCCGAGGCCCAGAAGGCTTATCGGGTGGGGAGAGCGTTATCTCGCTATCGGGGTGACGCTTGCGCAGAACCTCAAGCGCCGCTCGCTGAACACGCTGCTTCATCGCCTCCTCTTTCGTCAGCGGCCCGATGCGGGGCTGAGGCTGAGGCTTACTGGACTCTTGCGGCATCCTCCGCATTATCCACCTAGAACCCTCGACTCGCGGTGTAGACCTCCGGCGACTAAGCGGGCAACCGAAGGGCGTCGTTTAATACGTACCGCGCCTTCAGCCTCTTCCAGATGCGCGCCGACGGAAGCTTCGAGCGCCGGTTCGCTCTGGGCGCGTGTCAGGACTGAAAGGCGGACCTGACCGCCTCGCAACTCCTTCGCGCGAGGTCGCCTGTGTCATGTGGGGAGAGATCGTGGCGCGGCGGCCCGCCGACGCAAAGATCACGCCCGTTGTCGCCGGAGAGCCAGTCGCCTCCCGACTGGCCGAAGAGCCGGTCACGCCCCTTATCCCGAGGAGGGCGTCGTCCCCGCCGGCACCGTAGAGCCGGTCGGCTCCCTGCTGGCCATGCACTACGTCAAGTCCGGGTCCACCGTACAGGCGGTCGGCGCCCCGTTGTCCGGAGAGTGCGTCGGAGCCGCGACCGCCACAGATCACATCGTTGCCGCGCACCCCAGAAATGGCGTCGTTTCCGCCTTGGCCGACGATCACGTCCCGGCGCCGGTGATGCCGTCTGCACCTCGGGTTCCGACAATCGTCGCTCGGGCGCCGTGGCAGCTGTGTGCGGGCTTCGCCCCGGAAGCGGCGCCTGCGGTCACCGCTGGCAACAGCGCGGCAGTAGTGGCGACTAACAAGGCGCGGGAGACCATCACGGGAGCTATCGAATCGTAGTGGCTGTGGCGCCACGTACCAATGGGGGAGGAGAGGGTGACTTTGTCGGCGTGACCGCCCTACCGGCGCTGTACGTGTGAACATCCGCGAGGTGGCGACAGGGCAATCAGAGAGGATGTTTAGATGGCGCTACCCACGACCGACCAAGAAAAGGCGTGGCTCACGGAGCGACTGATGCAGTATGGGGCGGACGCCGCCGATTGGGACGCGAAGCGGGACGCCTTGGACACCGACGTGATCCGCCCGCTTCGGCATGAGTTCCGAGTTCGGACGCAAGCGATCATCGACGCCACGACGCTCGCCGAGGCTCGCTCTCGTGCCCAAGACCTCAAGACCTACCTTGCCGCGCCGGGGCCGGCGCAATCGGTCGCCAAGGACTTGCACACGGCGACCCGGCGGTTCGGCGACGAGGCGCTCCACACCCTCAATCACCACGTCGCCGACATCGAGGCCCGGCTTGCTGGGCCCGGTCGATGAGGACGGCGAGGCTCGGTGCTTCAAGTGTGCGCTCAGGCCTGACGTCTAGCACCCCCGGCAGGACTCGAACCTGCGACCTGCTGCTTAGAAGGCAGCTGCTCTATCCAGCTGAGCTACGGGGGCGTGTCCTTGATTATGGCTCGGCTATGCGGTTTCCACGTCTGCCGCCGATTCCCTCGGCCTCACTTCATCCGGTGAAGCATTGTGCTCCCACCGGGATCGGGTCGCCCGCGGGCACAAGCCGTGTCGGATCGACCCGCCTGACGTCCCCGTCGGCGGCTCGCAATCGGCACCTCGTCCGTCGAACTCATGGATTGCCTCGAATCCGCCGATTGGATGGTCTGAAAGAGCCAACGCGTTCGCACTTGGGGCCCCATCGGTTCTCGGGACCACCGATTGCAATCGCGCACGACCATGTTCCGCGTAACCACCACCGCCATCCCGAAAGTCGCGCCCGGCAGCGGGGTTGCCACAAACCCACCGGCCGAGGACAGCTCGGCCCTGGTCCAATCGCGGCCGACACTCGCCAGCCTGCAGCGCGTTAAGCATGGCCGGGTCACCTTGCTGCGGGCAGCGATCGACTTCCTGGCCGCCTCGGCGGCGCTCGCGATCATCATGCTTGCCAGCGGCGCGGCCGCATGGCCCGCGATTCTCCTCGCCCCGCTTCTGCCCGTTGGGCTGTCCCAGATACTGGGTCTCTACGGGACGGCGGAGCACCCGGCGGAGCGAGCAGTGGGTCTCAACGGCAAGCCGGTCACCGGTCGGCTCCTCACGACAGCGCTATTCGCATGGACTGCATCTCTGCTGGTAGCTGACCAGGGCCCGGCGCTCGGAGTGATCGGTCAGCTAGCACTTTGGATGTTGGCGTTTGCACTGGGCGCGCTGGGAGCCATAGCCGCCGCTCCACTCGCTCGTCGGATCGAGCACATCGAGCGATGGGTGGTGGTGGGCGACGCCGAGACGGTGGAGAGGCTCAAGGCGTATGAGCCCCTGCGCGTCCATGCCAGGATCGTGCATTCGGTTCCGCCGCCAGGGCCCAGCTCCGCTCCACCGGCCGATCGTGAGTCTGCTCTGCGAATGGTCGACCGCAACGCAGCGGATCGAGTCGTGATCGCGTCGCGAAGCGTCGACGACAAGCGCCTGCTGGCAACCATCAAGACGTTTCGCTCGCTCGGCGTGCCGGTCAGCCTGTTGCCACACCCGCTGGACCTCCTCGAGGCTCCAGCGGCCGAGCCAGTTCGTCTAGGCGGCGTCCCTCTGATCCAGGTCAAGTCCCTCGCCGCCAAGAGCCAGCCTTACCGAGGCCCCGATCGTCGCCGCGACCGGCGGACCCTGGTGAGCGTGGTGATCCCTGCCCTCAACGAGGCCGAGAACATCGGCCACGTCCTCGAGCGTTTCCCCGAGGACCTCCACGAGGTGATCCTCGTGGACGGCAACTCACGCGATCGCACTGTCTGGGTCGCGAAGCAGGCGCGTCCCGACATTCGCGTCGTCAGACAGCCCGGAACGGGCAAGGGCGATGCGCTACGGGCCGGCTTCGCCGCCGTGACCGGAAATCTGATCGTGATGATCGACGCCGACGGGTCGGCGGATCCCGCCGAGATCCCGCGCTTTGTGGCAGCGCTCGAGGCGGGGGCCGACTTCGCCAAGGGCTCGCGCTTCCTCCCGGCTGGGGGAAGCGTCGACATCACGACGCTCCGCCGGCTGGGGAACTACGGGCTGAGCGGCATCGTCAATCTGCTGTATCGCACCCGCTTCACCGACCTCTGTTACGGCTTCAACGCCTTCTGGGCTCGGTGCCTGCCGTTCATCTCGCTCGACGTCGCCGGCTTCGAGGTCGAGACTCTGATCAACCTGCGCGTGGCCAATGCGGGTATGCGGATCTCGGAGGTGCCCAGCTACGAGGCGGACCGCCTCCATGGCGAGACCAACCTGAAGACCTTCCGCGACGGCTTCCGAGTCCTTTTGACGATTTTCGGGGAATGGGGACATCAGCATGCCCCGAACCGGGGGGGCTGGAAGGCGCGGAACGCCGAGCATCCGACTCACCAGCAGCGTCCGGTCACCGAGCTCACCTGAGCTAACGCCGGCACCAGGAGCCTGCCCGGATCAGGCCGCCACGGCCTCGCCGTGGCTCTGCAGGTCCACCATCGCCGCGTAGCGGTCGCCGACCTCGAGCAGCTCCTCGTGGCGCCCCAGCTCCGCGACGCGGCCGCCCTCCAGCACCGCGATCTGCTCGGCGCGCCTCACCGTGGAGAGCCGGTGGGCGATCGCGATCACGGTCCGCCCGGCCGCCAGGTGGTCGAGCGCCTCCTGCACAGCGCGCTCCGTGTGCGCGTCCAGGGCGCTGGTCGCCTCGTCGAGGATCAGCACCGGCGGGTTTCGAAGGACGGCGCGCGCGATCGCGATCCGCTGCTTCTCGCCGCCCGAGAAGCGATAGCCCCGCTCGCCGACGACGGTCTCATAGCCCCCCGGCAGCGACGCGACCAGGTCGTGGATCTGCGCCGCCCGCGCCGCCGCCTCGATCTCGGCGTCGGTGGCGTCTGAGCGCGCGAAGCGCAGGTTCTCCCGCACCGTGGCGTGGAACAGATAAGTCTCCTGCGAGACGACGCCCACGATCCCGGCGAGGCTCTGGAGCGAGAGCTCACGCACGTCGATCCCGTCGATCCTCACCGCGCCCTGCTGAGGGTCGTAGAGCCGCGCCAGCAGGTACGCGAGCGTTGTCTTGCCCGCCCCGGTCTCGCCCACGAGCGCGAGGGTGGTGCCGGCGGGGACGGTGAGGTCGATGTCGCGGAGCGTCCAGTCGGCATCGGACCCGTAGCGGAAGCCGACGCCCTCGAACGCCACCTCGCCCTGCACCTCGCTCGCCGGGATGCGCGGCGCGCCGGGACGCTCGCGGATCTCGACCGGCTCGTCCAGGTATTCGAAGACTCGCTCGAACAGCGCCAGGGAGCTCTGCACGTCGACGCTCACGGAGAGCAGCGACTGGATCGGGAAGAAAATCCTGGTCTGCAGCGTCGTAAAGGCCACCAGGGTCCCGATCGTGATGGTGGGGGCGCCGCCCGCGATGCTGAGCCCCGCGAACAGGTAGACGAGCGCCGGCATCGCGGCGAAGGCGATCTGCACCGAGGCCATCCGCCAGCGCCCCGCCATCCGCGAGCGCACCTCCAGGTCCGCGAGCTCGGCCGACTCGCGCTCGAAGCGCTCGGCGAGCTCGCCGGAGCGCCCCATCGTCTTGCCGAGCAGGATGCCCGAGATCGAGAGCGACTCCTCGATCAGCGCTGAGATGTCGGCGAGCTGCCCCTGGCGCTCGGCCGTGATCCGCCGCCGCTCGGCGCCGACCCGCCGCGTCAGCCAGACGAAGAACGGCAGGAGCCCCAACGCGAACAGCGCCAGCCGCCAGTCGAGCAGGAACATCGCCACCCCGGCCGCGAGCACCGTGGTCACGTTCGAGACGATCGACGTCGCGGTGCTCGTGACCACGCTCTGCACGCCGCCGATGTCGTTCGCGATCCGTGACTGGATCTCGCCGGTCCGCGTGCGCGTGAAGAAGGCGAGCGAGAGTCGTTGGAGATGGCGGTAGACCTGCGCCCGCAGGTCGTGCATTACCCGCTGGCCGACGGTGTTGGAGAGCAGCGTTTGGGCGACGCCGAGGGCGCCGTTGGCGACGGCGATCCCGATCATCCCGACCACCAGGGCCACGAGCAGCCCGGTGTTCGCCTCAGGGATCGCCTGGTCGAGCACCGCGCGGAGCAGGAATGGCGAGACCATCCCAAGCGCCGCCGACAGCAGGATCAGGGCGAGGACGGAGGCCAGCCGCCGCCGGTAGGGCCGAAAGAGCCCGAGCAGCCTGCGGCGATCCAGCCGCTCTCCGCCGAGGCGCGGGCTCAGCACCGCCCGCCTCGCCCGGCCGCCCCGCGGTCGCACGTATGTGCGGTGAGCCGGACCAGGAGGGCGCGGAACTCGCGGCGCTCGCCGTCGCTGAGCGGCTCGAGCAGCTCGCTCTCGGCGCGCCTCGTAGCCTCGCGGGCTCGCTTCACGGCGCGCCGTCCTCCCGGCGTCAGCTGGACGCGGTGGCGGCGCCGGTCGGCCGGATCAGGCAAGCGGGCCAGAAGACCCCGCTCCTCGAGCTGGTCGAGCAGGGCCACCAGGTTGCTCGGCTGGATCCGAAGCGCGAGCGCCAGCTCGCTCTGGGCGACCGCCCCCTGCGCGTCGAGGTGGTGGAGAACTGCGAACTCGGGCCACCTCAGCCCGCTGTCGCTGAGGCTGCGGCCGAGCCGCCAGGCGGAGGCGCGGGCGAGGCGAAAGATCAAGAGCCCGAACCCGGAGACGAGGGTCGCGTCTCCCGCTTCGGCATCTTTCTGCGGCGGTGTCTCAACTGGGTTCATGTGCGCCAAATCACTTATATCTCATAACTGTTCGTTACTATAGTCGATGTGACCGAAGGCGAAGGCAAAGGACCGGCTATGGAAACCCTCACCCTGATCCCGATCGAGGACACAGTTGTCTTTCCCGGTATGACCGCGACGCTCGCGGTCGATGTCGGCGACTCAGAAAGCGTCTTCCTAGTCCCGCGCAGCGACGAGCACTTCGCGTCAGTGGGCACGGTGGCCCGGGTGGCCGAGCGCCTTCGGATCCCGGGCGGCGGCGAGGCGGTGACCCTCGAGGGGCTTCACCGTGGCATCGCCGGCCCCGCCGTTGCCGACACCGAGGGCGGGCTGCGGGTCGAGGTGAGCGAGCATCACGACGACTCCGGCTCAGAGCGGGCCGGCGAGCTTGCTCGCGAATACCGTGCGGTGGTCGAGGAGATCCTCGAGCAGCGCGAGGCAGACCCGCGGATTGGAGCCTTCCTTCGCTCGATCGTCGAGCCGGGGGCGCTCGCGGACACCGCGGGCTACTCCCCCGACTTGAGCTTCGAGCAGAAGCGCGAGCTGCTGGAGACCCTGGACGTGACCGAGCGCCTCGAGAAGGCGGTCGCGGCGCAGCGCGAGCGCCTCGCCGAGCTTCAGGTCCGCAGGCGGATCCGCGACGACGTCGAGTCGGGCGCACAGAAGCAACAGCGCGACTATTTCCTGCGCAAGCAGCTCGAGTCGATCCGCAAGGAGCTCGGCGAGGACGAGGGATCGGTCGTCGACGACTACCGTCGCCAGATCGAGGAGGCGGGAATGCCCGACGAGGTCCGCGAGCAGGCCGAGCGCGAGCTCGGGCGCCTTGAGCGGATGGGCGAGTCGGGCGAGGCCTCGATGATCCGGACCTACCTCGACTGGCTGCTGGCGGTGCCGTGGGGCGAGCGTTCCACCGAACGGCTCGACCCCGACCATGCGCGCGAGGTTCTCGATGCCGACCACGCTGGGTTGGAGGACGTCAAGGACCGGATCACCGAGTACATCGCCGTCCGCAAGCTGCGCGCCGAGCGCGGCGTCGCCGACGAGCGCGGCTCGGGGGCGATCCTGACCCTGATCGGGCCCCCAGGGACCGGCAAGACGTCGATCGGCGAGTCGATCGCACGGGCCACCGGCCGCGAGTTCGTGCGGATGTCGCTGGGCGGCGTGCGCGACGAGGCCGAGATCCGTGGCCACCGCCGCACGTACATCGGTGCCCTGCCGGGCCGCCTGGTCCGCGCCCTGCGCGACGCCGGAACGATGAACCCGGTGATCATGCTGGACGAGGTCGACAAGGTCGGCGCGGACTGGCGCGGTGACCCCTCCGCGGCGCTGCTGGAGGTCCTCGATCCGGCCCAGAACCACAGCTTCCGCGACCACTACCTCGACGTCGAGCTCGACCTCTCGGGCGTGCTGTTCATCGCCACCGGGAACGTCGCCGAGACGATCCCGCCGCCGCTCCTCGACCGGATGGAGGTGGTTCGCTTCGACGGCTACACCACCGAGGAGAAGCTCGCGATCGCGCTCGGCTACCTGTGGCCGCGCCAGCGCCAGCGGAACGGCCTGCGCGAGGACGAGGTGGAGATCGACGACGAGGCGATCCGCACCGCAATCACCGAGTACACGCGTGAGGCGGGAGTCAGAAACCTCGAGCGCGAGCTCGGCAAGGTGCTGCGCAAGACCGCCACAGGTGTTGCCTCGGGCTCGACCGAGACGCCTGTCCGCATCGACGTCGAGGCGCTCCGTGGGGCGCTCGGGCGCCAGCGGTTCTTCCAGGAGGCCGCCGAGCGGACGGCGATCCCGGGCGTGGCGACAGGCCTCTCGGTCACCGGGGCGGGCGGCGACGTTCTGTTCATCGAGGCGACCGCGATGCCGGGCGAGGACGGCCTGGTGCTGACCGGCCAGCTGGGCGACGTGATGAAGGAGTCGGCGCGGATCGCGCTCTCCTACGTCCGCAGCCGCGCCGAGCAGCTCGGGATCGGCGAGGACTCGTTCGCCGGCCACCAGTTCCACGTCCACGTTCCGGCCGGGGCGATCCCCAAGGACGGCCCGAGCGCCGGGATCACGATGACCACCGCGCTGGCGTCCCTACTGAGCGGGCGCCCGGTCCGCCACGACGTCGGGATGACCGGCGAGATCACGCTCCAGGGCCGGGTTCTGCCGATCGGCGGCCTCAAGCAGAAAGTGCTGGCCGCCCACGCCGCGGGCCTCGCCGAGGTGATCCTCCCGGAGCGCAACCGGGGCGACCTGGACGACGTCCCCGAGGACGTGCGCGAGCAGATGCGCTTCCACCCCGTGATGACGATCGACGAGGTGCTCGAGCACGCCCTGGAGCCGGCCCCGGTCGAGCTGCCCGTTCCCGCCTAGGCGGGCGCTCACCCGCGTCCTACTGCTTCTCGGCGGTCCAGTCGACCGTGCCGGTGTCGCAGTTGTGGAACGGCGTGTCCTGGATGTGCTTCGCGTGCACTCTCAGCGTGCCGGTTGCGTGCTTGAAGTGATCGGTGAACTGGCCGGTCACGCGGCCGGTCCCGCCGAGCTGAGCGAACGTGCCATGGAACTCGCGGTGCTTCACCTTCATGGGCGGGACGGGGAAGTTCAAGGGTTTCCGGTTGCTGATCGGGAACGTCGCCTCATCGCAGGTCAGCTTTACGTCGAAGAAATAGAACTTCTTCACCCGCTTGACCTTGTGGTGCCTGACCTTGGTCTGGAAGGTGACGTGGCCCCCCTGCTGCACCGGTCCGCGGTAGTGCTTGACGGCTCCCATCGCCACCGCCGCGAACGCCAGCGTCGCGGCCAACCCGGCCACGATCGCCGCTCGCTTTATTGCCTGTTTCACCCGGCGTTCGATGGCGTGCAGCCTATCCAGCACCCACCCCTACCGCGTCGGCGCCCGCGCCGAGAGGGACGATCAGCCGACGACCACTCGGCTACATTGACGGGGCGCGGTGAGCGTAGCTCAGTTGGTAGAGCTCCTGGTTGTGGTCCAGGTGGTCGCCGGTTCGAGTCCGGTCGCTCACCCTCGGTCTCGGCCCCACGAGATACTGCGCGGGCGAGTCGCAGGAGAACGTCGAGATCGTTGCGAGGCTCGTGGACGCCTGGAATCAAGCGAACGTCGAGGCGATGCTTGTCCTCTTTGACCCCGAGTGCGAGGTCATCTTCCGGCCCGAGGTACCGGAGCCGGGGCCTTTCCACGGCCATACCGAGCTGAGAGAATGGGCTGAGGGGTTCCTCGCGGCGTGGGAGTCTCATCAGGCGGAGGTCGTCGAGTTGATCGAGGCAGATCACAGCATCGTGGCGATCCTCCACCTGATCGGGCGAGGCTCGGGCAGCGGGATCGAGATGGACGAGACGGATGCCCACGTCTTTACGTTCAGCGACGGGAAGGTCACACGTTGGAGGAACTTCAGCGATCGCGCCGAGGCCCTCAAAGCCGCCGGGCTCTCGGAGTAGCCGATGTCGCAGGAGAAGTGGAGATAGCGCGCGCCGTGCGTACCCAGGATATGGTCGGCTGAGCAAGCAGCTAGAGAAAGTGAGGCGTCATGTACGTGGTCATTCGAAGCTACTCCGGCCAGGGTGCATCCGAACTGTTCGATCTCCTCGCGCAGCGCGAGGA
>JBOGZC010000070.1:0-19599 GCA_050697075.1 Solirubrobacterales bacterium
GCAGGAAGCTCTGCGCTCACCAGGTCCACTGAACAACCTCCCTCTCGATTGAGAAAGGAAAAGACCCTCCCCGATCCCCGGAGAGGGCCTTCCTCAAGTCGGTTGTTCGTTAGCTATCAGTCGACGCGACCTAGTCCGGAAGCAAGGGAACCGTGATGCCCGGGTCGCGGCCCACGAGCACGGCGCGGGTGATCGCGGCCGATCCGAAGCGATCACGGATGTCGTCCACCACGATGTCGAGAACTCCAGGGCGCTCGCGACCGAGCGGTAGCGCCAGCTGGATCGCGCCGTCGTCGTCGAGGTTGGCGAGCGCGATCCCGATCAGCGTGATGCCTCGCCGCTCGATCACCGGCATGGCCTGGGCGAGCAGGCCTCTCCCAGTGGCGAGGATCGGCTGGGTGTGGGCGGTTGCCTCCGGCAGGGTGCGGGACCGCGTGGCCCGTGAGAAGTCGCTGAATCGGACCCTTAGAGTGACGGTGCCGCAGACCCGCCGCGCCGCCCGCAGCCGGCGGGCGAGGCGATCTACGAGCCCGACCAGGACCGTGTCCAGATCGCCCCGCGACCCGCCCCAGCGCCCGAGGGCGCGCTGGGAGCCCATCGAGCGTCGCCGACGCCGTCCGCGCACCCGCCTGGGGTCGCGGTTGTGGGCCAGGGCGTGGAGGTGGCGCCCGGCGGCCCGGCCCAGGATCGCCACGAGCTCCGGCTCGGCGAGCGCGGACACCTCGCCGACGGTCTCGAGTCCTCTCCGCCGCAGCTTCCGCGCGGTGACGGGGCCCACGCCCCAGAGCCGTTCCACCGGGAGCGGGTGGAGAAAGGCGTGCTCGCCGCCCGGCGACACGAGGAGCAGTCCATCCGGCTTCGCCACCGCACTGGCCACCTTGGCCAGGAACTTGGTGGAAGCGATGCCGACCGTGATCGGCAGCCCCACGCGCTCGCGAACCTCGCGCCGCAGCCGCTTGCCGATCTCAGTCGGGGAGCCGGAGATCCGCTCCAGGCCGCGGACGTCGAGGAACGCCTCGTCGATCGACAGCCCCTCGACCAGAGGGGTCGTCTGCCCGAAGACGTCGAACACCGCACGGCTCGCCTCTGCGTAAGCAGACATGCGCGGCGCGACGACAACCGCCCGCGGGCACAGCCGGCGGGCGTGGGCGCCGCCCATGGCCGTCCGCACACCGCACGCCTTCGCCTCGTAGCTGGCGGCGAGCACCACCCCCGCCCCGACGATCACAGGGCGGCCGCGCAGACGCGGATCGTCCCGCTGCTCGACCGAGGCGTAGAACGCATCCAGGTCCGCGTGAAGGATCGTCGCCTCCTGACCGAGCAGCACGAACGTATGTTCGCATCCGGCGCCGACGGACCCCCCCCGCGAGAGCACCCCTCATCCGCGGCGCGCTGCGATCGGTCAGAATCGGCGCCCTGAGCCACCTCGACCACATCCGCTCCTACTACGAGGCGCTGAACACCGCCGACACGGAGCTGATCGCGTCGCATTTCACGGAGGACGCGGTCCACTACTACACGCGGCTCGGCCCCCATCGAGGGGCACAGGCGATCGCCGAGAACGCCCGCTGGGGGGCGGCCAACCTCGACGGCAAGTGGTGGTACGAGCACGGAATCGAGCAGGGCGACGAGGCGGTGATCGAATGGACGATGACGTGGCGTGACCCGAAGTCCGGCGAGCGACGGCTCAACCGCGGGACGGAGTGGTTCCGTCTGCGCGACGGCAGGATCTCCGAGGTTCGCGCCTACCATCACGGCGACAGCCGAAATCCGCGCGGAGACCTGCTCGGCTTCGACTTCGGCGAGCGCCACTACACCACGATGGACGAGTGAGCTCGCAGTGAGCGTCATCAAGGACACCGGCGAGCGGGGGAGGATGCCCCCGTTCACCGACGAACACGAGGAGCTCCGCGAGTCGGTGAGCCGCTTCGTGTCCGCCGAGATCACCCCCCATGTAACCGACTGGGAGGACGCGCGGGAGTTCCCGCGCGAGCTCTTCGCACGCTGCGGCGAGCTGGGATTCCTCGGCCTCAAGTTTCCGGAGGAGTACGGCGGCCAGGGTGGCACCTACGTCCACGAGGCGGTCTGGATCGAGGAGCTGTCGCGCTCGGGCGGCTCGGGCGGGGTCGCCGCCGGCCTCAACGCCCACGCCCAGATCGCGATGCCGCCGGTCTTCAATTTCGGCACCGAGGAGCAGCGGCGCCGGTGGATCGCGCCCGGGATTCGTGGCCAGCTGGTGGGCGCCTTGGGGATCACCGAGCCCGGTGCCGGCTCGAACGTCGCCGACATCCGCACCACCGCCCGCCGGGTCCCCGGCGGCTACGTCGTCAACGGATCGAAGACGTTCATCACCAACGGCGTCCGCGCCGACTTCCTCGTCTGTGCCCTGAAGACCAACCCCGAGGGCGGGCACCACGGCCTGTCCTTCGTGATCCTGGAGCGGGACATGCCCGGCTACGAGGTGACCAGCAAGCTCGAGAAGATGGGCTGGCACGCCTCGGACACTGGAGAGATCAGCTTCACCGACGTCGAGGTTCCCGACGAGAACCTGCTCGGGGAGGAGGGCCAGGGCTTCTACCTGATCATGGCCAACTTCCAGTGGGAGCGCCTGGCGATGGCGCTCGGCGCCGTCGGCGGCATGCAGAGGGTGTTCGACGCGACGCTCGCATACGCCAAGGATCGGGAGGCGTTCGGGCGGCCGATCGGCCGCTTCCAGGCGATTCGGCACAAGTTCGCCGAGATGGCCACCCGGATCGAGGCCTCGCGAGCGCTGACCTACAGCGCCCTGTTCCTGTTCGCCGAGGGAAACGACGCGACTCGCGAGGTGACGATGGCGAAGCTCTTCACCCAGCGCGCGCTGCTCGAGGTCGCCGACGAGTGCCTCCAGATCCACGGCGGCTACGGGTACATGCGCGAGTACGGGATCGAGCGGGCCGTCCGCGATGCGCGGCTCGGCCCCATAGGCGGCGGCACCGACGAGATCATGAAGGAGATCCTCGGGCGCCAGCTCGGCCTCTAGTAGGCCCGCTGGCCGCGTCGGCGCCTGGATAGGCTGCCCGATATGACGACCGCCCTCGAAGGCGCCGCCGCCTACGCGCTGCCCGGCGAGTTCGTCGATTTCCGCGAGACGATCCGGAAGATGGTCACGGAAAGGGTGGCGCCCCGGGCCGCCGAGATCGACGCGAAGGCTGAATACCCCCAGGACCTTCGCGAGCTGTTCGCCTCGCATGACCTCCTCGGCCTCCCCTTCGAGGCCGAGCATGGCGGCACCGGCACGGGGACGCTGATGCTCAACATCGCGGTCGAGGAGGTGGCCCGCGCCTGCGCCTCGAGCGCCCTGATGCTGATGATCCAGGAGCTCGGGACACTGCCGATCAAGCTGTTCGGCACCGATGAGCTCAAGCAGCGCCTGCTTCCCCGCTGCGCCGCTGGCGAGTGGACTCCGGCGTTCGCGCTCTCGGAGCCCGACGCGGGCTCCGACCCGGGCGGCATGCGAACCCGCGCCGTCCGCGACGGCGACGAGTGGGTGATCGACGGCGCCAAGAACTGGATCACGAACCTCGGTGTGGCGAACTTCTACGTCGTCTTCTGCGTCACGGACCCTGACGCGGGGCGGTCGCGCGGGATCTCGGCGTTCGTCGTGGAGGCGGACCGGCCGGGCTTCTCCGTGGGAAAGCTCGAGCACAAGATGGGGATTCGCGGCTCGCCCACCGGGCAGCCGATCTTCGACGCGGTGAGGGTCCCGGCGGAGAACCTGATCGGCGAGGAGAACCAGGGCTTCAAGGTCGCGATGGAGACCCTCGACCGCTCGAGGCTTGGCGTCGGCGCCCAGGCGGTCGGGATCGCCCAGGGCGCCACCGACTACGCGGCGGGCTACGCCTCGGAGCGCCAACAGTTCGGCAGGCCGATCGCCTCGTTTCAGGGAATCCAGTTCAAGCTGGCCGAGATGGAGACCCGCACGGCTGCCGCGCGCGAGCTCCTGTACCGCGCCTGCGCGAAGGTCGATCGCGGCGAGCCCGACATCGGCAAGTACTCGGCAATGGCGAAGCTGTTCGCCTCGGACACCGCGATGTGGGTGACGACAGAGGCGGTCCAGGTCCTCGGCGGATATGGCTACGTCAACGAGTATCCGGTCGAGCGGATGATGCGCGACGCCAAGATCACCCAGATCTACGAGGGCACCAACGAGATCCAGCGCCTGGTGATCGCCCGCACGCTGTAAAGCGCCTGCAAAACGGGCCTTCCCTCCCACTGCTGGACAAATGTTCCGTTGCCACGCGGCTATGGCCAGCATAGGCTCGGTTCCTCCGATCCAGGCCCTTGTACCTCCGACAAGGGCGAGTATGGGATGGGTGCTTTTGGGGACTGGAGCACCCGTTCCCATCTCTCCCTGTCCGGCCGCATCTCTTCACGCGAGATACTGCGCGGGCACCCCTGTCTTCTGGACAAGGGACCCTGACCCCTCCTTGACGCGACTTGCCCTCATCGTGGTCTCGATCGGTCTCGCCGACTCGCTCAACCCCTCGACCGTGGGGCCGGCGCTGTACCTGGCCACGACGCGCCACGCTCGCCGCCAAATCGCCGAGTTCGCGCTCGGAGTCTTCGCCGTCAACCTGATCGGCGGGGCGCTGATCGCGCTCGGTCCGGGCCAGCTTCTGCTCGCACTCGTGCCCCGGCCGAGCCCGGCCGCCAAGCACATCACGCAGGTGATCGTGGGCGCAGCGATCATCGTCGCGGCCGTCACGCTGTGGTTTCAACGCCAGCGGCTCGCCGTCCGGAGTCTTCCCGGCATCGCGAAGCGCTCCGGGCCCGGACTCGCGTTGGGGGCGGGGATCAGCCTCGTGGAACTGCCCACGGCGTTCCCCTACCTTGCGGCGATTGCGGCGATCGTCGCTTCGGACCTAGCGGTCACGCAGCAAGTCGCGCTGCTCGTCCTTTTCAACCTTGCGTTCATCCTGCCCGTGCTGGCGATCCTTTTCGTGGTCGTTGCCTTCGCCGCCCGTGCCGACCGCGTCCTTGGCCTGGCGAGCGATTGGCTCCAGCGTGAGTGGCCAGTCTTGCTCGCGGTCGGTGGGCTGGTCGTGGGCGCGGCGATTCTCGGGGTCGGGGCGATAGGTCTAGCGGGAGCCTGAGGCCCATGACCGAGTCCGCCTACCGCTCCACGGCCACTCTTTGGCTGAAGAATCAAAGTGCACTGCGGTGCCCGGAGCAGCTCGGCTCTCGTGGCCCGTCAGGCGTAGCTCGGGGGCTCGCCACCCCGGTACTCGGAACGCCGCCGCGTTGCTGCTGCGGAGTGCGAGGCGACGAGGACGAGGAGCACGGTGGCGACCCAGATCTTGAAGGTGGGCTCCGGCCACATCAGGGTCCCTGCCTTCGAGAACCAGGCCGGGTCGATGATGAACACGAGGCTGACCACGGCGATCCGGATGAAGGCCCCGCCCACCAGGAAGATCGAGAGCAGGATGATGCCCCAGAACCCCAGGTCGCCAGCCCCGATCGCCTTGCCGAAATCCAGCACGTTCCAGGCGAACCAGACGACGACCGGCGCGACCAACAGGGCGATCGCGGAGATCACGAGGATGCCGATGCCCACCAGGCCGACCAGCAGCCCCCCCACGAATCCGTGGCGCCGACGATCCACGGTGCGACCGTAAACCGACGGTCAGACGGAAGCGTCGCCCGCGATGAACTCGTCAAGCCCGGCGCGCGCACGCCGGCGCACGGCCGAACGAATGATCGGCGTCCAGCCGAGCAGCAGGCCCGAGGTCCCGAGCGCCTGACGCGCCCAGCGGTGGAAGTCGAACTCGTCGCGATGGTCCGCGATCAGGCCGTCGTCGAACCGAAACGAGGCGCGGACGTCGTTGGTGACCGGCCGCCCGGTCTGGGTGAACGTGTAGTGGGCGATCCAGCGCGCGGAGCCGCGACCGCCATCGGCGGAGTGCTCGACGAGATCCACCGTCAGGTCCTGGGCGCGGCCGGTCAGCATGCGCCACATCGCGCCAGGCTCTGACCTGCGGAGGTCGCCGAAAACCGGGTCCGAGAAGCGCGCGTCCGGCGTATAGCAGGCGGCCATCGCATCGCCATCGCGTTCGGCGAACGCCGCATAGAAGCGCTGAATCAACCCCGCGTTCCCCTCCGACATGCAGCGACGCTACCACGCCCGAACGGCAACGACCCAGATACGGTTCTCGCTCCAGATAAGCCCTTCGAGAGGAGAACGAGCGCAGATGGGACTACTTGACGGCAAGGCCGCGATCATCACCGGCTCGGCCCGTGGGATCGGCCGAGCGACGGCCGAGCTGTTCATCACCGAGGGAGCGAAGGTCCTGATCAACGACATCGATGGCGACGTGGCCGAGCAGGCCGCCGGCGAGATCGAGGGCGAGACCGCGGTGTTCGCCGGCGACCTCACCAAGCCGGGCACCTGCGACGAGCTGGTGGCGAAGGCGAACGAGGCGTTCGGCGAGGTGGACATCGTCGTCAACAACGCCGGCTACACCTGGGACGGCGTCGTCCACAAGATGAGCGACGAGCAGTTCCAGGCGATGCTCGACATCCACACGATCGTGCCGTTCCGACTGATCAGGGCACTGGCGCCCTCCTGGCGCGAGGCGGCGAAGCAGGAGGCCGGACAGGGCACGGAGCGTTTTCGCAAGATCGTCAACGTGACCTCGATCTCGGGGACGATGGGAAACGCGGGTCAGGCGAACTATTCGGCGGCGAAGGCCGGCGTCACCGGCCTGACGAAGACGATCGCCAAGGAGTGGGGTCAGTTCAAGATCAATGTCAACGCGGTCGCGTTCGGGTTCGTCGAGACCCGACTCACCCAGGCCAAGGAGCAGGCCGAGGCGATCGAGCGCGGCGGCGAGAAGATCGAGCTCGGCATCCCCGAGCAGCAGCGTGCGATGGCCTCGATGATCATCCCGCTCGGGCGCCCCGCGCAGCCCGCCGAGGCCGCCGGCCCCGTCCTGTTCCTCTCGTCGGAGCTCGCGAACTACGTCCACGGCCAGGTGGTGAACGTCACCGGCGGCCAGTTCGGGGGCATGTACGCCTAGCTGTCCCGCCGATGGGCGCGCCGGCCCACCTCGCGTCGCACGATGAATGAGATCCAGCTGATCGGGGTGCCGATCGACTCGGTGGGCCGATCCGGCGGCACCGAGCTGGCGCCGGCCGCGCTTCGCGAGCTGGGCATCTCTGCGGTCCTGAACGCCGGCGACGCCGGCGATCTGGACGTCCGTGTTCGCGGCGAGGAGCGCGACCCGGCCACCGGAATCGTGGGGAGCGCTGACGTCCTGGCGACCACCTCGACCCTCCGGACCTCGGTGGCGAGCGCGCTGGCAGGCGGGGCGCGACCCTTCCTGCTCGGCGGCTGCTGTGCCGAGCTGCCCGGCGCCCTCGCCGGCGCGCGGGACCGGCTCGGTCGGATCGGGCTCGCGTATCTCGACGGGCACCTCGACCTCTACGACGGCGTCACCTCCCCCACCGGCGAGGCCGCCGACATGCCCGTGGCCGTGGCGCTCGGCCGCGGCCCGGAGCGCTGGGTGGAGGCGGCCGGCGGACCCTCGCTCGCGGTCAAGGACGCGGCGATCGTCGGCTACCGAGACCGGGTCGAGTCACTGGAGCACGGCATGCTCCAGCCCGAGGAGCTGGGGCGCGAGCTGACCCACGTCTCGGTGGACGACCTACGCGTCTCCGGGGCACGCGCCGTCGCCGAGCGCGTGGCCGCGGGCCTGGCCGCGGAGGCGCCGTTCTGGCTTCACCTCGACGTCGACGTCCTCGACCAGGAGGTCTTCGGGGCGACCGACTACCTCATGCCGAACGGCATGAGCTGGGAGGAGCTGGGCGATTGCCTGGGGCCGTTCGCCTCCTCACCCGCCCTGGCCGGCGTATCGCTCGCCTGTTACAACCCCGAGAAGGACCCGGGCCGCCGGTGCGGACGCGCCCTCATCGAGGCGCTCGGAGCGGCGTTCTCCGGGTGATCCTCAGCCGCCTGGCTTGCGCTCCTCGGCAAGCGGCTCGCCCGACTCCCCGGTTGCCGTCGCCGGCGGCCAGGTGCCGAACCAGTTGTCGCGCGCGCCGTCCACGGTGATCACGCACCCCGAGAGGAAGTCGCCCGCCGGCGAGGCGAGATAGGCGACCATCCAGGCCATCTCCTCGGGGGAGCCCAGGCGCCCTAGCGGAATCGTGCGATGGACGTGCTCGGCCACCTGGGGCGGATACTTCGTGCGCAGCACCTCGGTGTCGAACTGTCCGGCGGCGACCGCGCACAGCTTGATCCCGAACCGGGCCCACTCGACGGACAGCGTTCGCATCATGTTCTCGACGGCGGCCCGCGCGGCACCCGAGTGGACCATCCCCGGCATCCCGTTGTGGGGCGACAGCGTGACGCTGACCACCTTCCCCGAGCGCTGCGGGATGAACGCCTTGGTCGCCGCCGCGTGTGTCATCTGCCAGGTCCCCTGGACGTTCAGCTCCGTCACCGTCCGGAAGCCCTTGTCGGTGATCGCCTCGGCCGGGCTCATGAACTGCCCGCCCGCGTTGTTCACCAGCACGTCGAGGCGCCCGTGTCGCTCGACAACCCCCTCGAACAGCCGGTCGACCGCCTCGGCGTCGCGGATGTCCATCGGCTCGGCCTCGGCGACGCCGCCCGCCTGTCCGATCGCCTGCACCACCTCCTCGAGCGGCTCTGGGCGACGTCCGCAGCCCACCACTGTCGCGCCCAGCGTGGCGAGCTCGAGCGCGATCGCCCGGCCCAGCCCGGTGCCCGCGCCGGAGACGACGCACACGCGACCGTCCAGCAGCCCGGGGCGGAAGATCCGGGAGGGGGCGTCCTGGGCCATGCGGCCGGAGCTTATCCGTGGCAAGGCCGCGCCCGGGCCTTGTGGGGGTGCGTGGCAGCCCGCCTTTGCCCCGCTACGCTGAGCGGCCTCCATGAAGGTCCATACCGAGCCCAAGCCCCTCGACGAGCCGCTCCCGGGCGGCTCTCGGGGAGCCACGGTGACCGTCCAGCCGCTCTCCGGCGGCGAGGTCGAGTTCCCGGCGGCATCCTTCGAGCGCCCGGGTGGCCCCTTCGAGGGGCTGAAGACGACCGGCCTGTTCACCTCGCGCTCGAAGGGCTGGCGTTGGGTCCCGTGCCCCGCATTCCTGATCACCCACCCGGCGGCGGGCTCGATCCTGGTCGACACGAGCCTCCATTCGTCGATCGCGGCAGAGCCACGCGAGAACTTCGGTCGCCTTGCAGCCCGCGTCGCACGCCCGCGCATCGAGTCCGGCAAGGACCTCCCGTCTCAGCTGCGCGAGCGGGGCGCAGACCCGCGCTCGATCCCGCTCGTGGTGATGACTCACATGCACATGGACCACGCCTCGGGGATCTCCGAGTTTCCGGGCTCCGCCTTTGTGCTCTCAAGCGCCGAATGGACCGCCGCCACCGGCGGGTCGAGGCCGCTCCTGCGCGGCTACCGCCCGCAGCACTACGACTTCGCGTTCGATTACCGGCTGGTGGACTTCGACGGGCCGACGGTCGACTCCTATTCGACCTTCGCGCGAACCTTCGACCTGCTCGGTGACGGAAGCATCCGGCTTGCCTTCACGCCCGGGCACACCGTTGGCCACATGTGTGTGCTGGCCCGGCTCGAGGACCGCGACTTCGTAATCGCCGGCGACGCCGTCTACACGATGCGCCAGCTCGAGGGAGGTCCCGGGCAGCCGCGCCCTCAGGACCCGCACCTCTGGCGCCGCTCGCTGCAGGAGCTCCAGCTCTTCCACCGGGAGTACCCGCGGGCCGTGATCGTCCCGGGCCACGACGCCGAGCACTGGGCGACCCTCGACGCCAAATACGAGTGAGCGCGGCGGGCCGAGGTGAGCCCGCTAGCGATGCGACCCGGCGGGGATCCGGCGATCGGCGGGGGCGCCGATCCCCTCGCGCAGGGACTTGATCACTCCGCTGCGGCCCTTCTCCTCCAGCGCCTGGTACATCTCGCGCACCCGCTGAAAGACCTCACCGGCGACCTCGAGCTGCTGCTCGCGAGTCGGCTCGGGGGCGACCTCGAACCGCATCGGCTCGCCGTACTGCACGGTGACCTTCGGGAATCTCAGCTTGCGCCACCGGCGCACGCCCATTGAGCCGTGGATCGCAACGGGGATCACCGGGACGCCCGACTCGAGCGCGATCCGCCCGACTCCCGGTCGCGGCTCACCGAGCCCTCCGGTTCGCGAGCGGCCACCCTCCGGGTACATCAGGAGACAGCCGCCGCGATCGAGGATCGCGTAGGCGGTCTTGAACGCCTCCTCGTCCTGGTGGCCGCGGCGAATCGGGAATGCGCCCCCGTGCCAGAAGATGTACTTGATGACCGGGTTCGTGAACAGCTGGGACTTCGCCATGAAGCGGACCTTCCGACGCACGTAGACGGCCGCGAAGAAGTGGTCCCACTGGCTGAAGTGGTTCGGGGCCAGGATCACCGGGCCCGAGCGGGGAACGTTCTCGGCGCCGATCGCCCGAGCCCGGTAGAAGAGCAGCGTCGGCGGGGTCAGGATCATCCGCGCCACGTCGTAGACCCAGTCGGGCTCCTCCGTGCGCGAGCGCTCGTGGAACCGGGTGAAGTACTCGGCGGGTCGGGGGTCCTTGTAGACCTGGGGCTTGATGTCGGGCATGGGCGAGTTCCGGCAAGCCGGATCCACCCCTCCTACCCCCACGCCACGCGGCGGTTACGCGCTCGCCCAGCCCCTGGCGCGCTCGACCGCGCGCCACCAGTCGCTGAGCATCGCGGCGCGCTCATCGGAGCCCATCAGCGGCTCATACCGCGCCTTCTCGTGCCACATCGCCTCGACCTGCGCGGGGTCCCACACGCCGGTCGCGATCCCGGCCAGGTAGGCAGCGCCCAACGCGGTCGTCTCGGCGATCTCGGGAACCACCACCTCAGCTCCCAGGACGTCGGCCTGGAACTGCATCAGCCAGCGATTGGAGACCGCCCCGCCGTCCGCCTTCAACACCTCGAGCGAGGCGCCTGCGGCCGCCTCCTGGGCGCGGACCGCGTCGACAGTCTGGTAGGCGATCGCCTCCAACGCGGCTCGGGCGAGGTGCGCTCGGCCGGTGCCCCGTGTCAGGCCCACGATGGTTCCACGCGCGTAGGGATCCCAGTACGGGGAGCCGAGCCCCGTCAGCGCCGGCACGAAGTAGACGCCATCGTTGCTCGGGAGCGACCTCGCGAGATCCTCGGTCTCCGCCGCCGAGTCGATGACTCCCAGGGCGTCGCGAAGCCACTGCACGGCGGCGCCGGTGACGAACACGGCGGCCTCCAGCGCGTAGTCCACCCGCTCGCAGAGACCCCAGGCGACCGTGGTCAGGAGTCCCTCGCCGGGCTCCGGCGGGTCGCTGCCCGCGTTGAGCAGCACGAAGCTCCCGGTCCCGTAGGTGTTCTTGGCCATCCCCGGCCGCTGGCACGCTTGCCCGAACAACGCGGCCTGCTGGTCGCCGGCCATCCCGGCGACGGGCACGTGGCCGCCGAAGACCCCCGTGGTCCCGTACACCTGCGATGAGGGCACGGGCTCCGGAAGGCTGCCGGGGTCCACCCCGAGGAGCTCGCAGAGCTCGGGATCCCAGCGAAGCCGGTGGATGTCGAAAAGCATCGTCCGGGAGGCGTTCGAGAAGTCGGTGACGTGCCGGCCGGTGAGCTTGAACGCAAGCCAGGAGTCGATCGTGCCGAAGGCGGCACCGCGAGCGGCCTCGACGTTCTCCAGCAGCCATTCGATCTTGGTGCCCGAGAAGTACGGGTCGATCACGAGCCCGGTTCGCGCCCGCACCAGCTTCTCGTGGCCGGCCTCCCGGAGCTCGTCGCAGCGGGCGGCCGTGCGGCGGTCCTGCCAGACCAGCGCGCGGTGGACCGGCTCACCGGTCGCGGTATCCCAGGCGACCACCGTCTCGCGTTGATTCGTGATCCCGATCGCGTCGAGGTCGCCGCCCCGGATGCCAGCGTCCGCGAGCGCGCTCGCGGCTACTCCCTGTGTCACCTGCCAGATCTCGCCGGCGTCGTGCTCGACCCAGCCGGGGCGCGGAAAGTGCTGCTCGAACTCGGAGTAGCCCCGCCCGACGATCCGTCCCTCGCGGTCGAACACCAGGCAGGTGGTGCCGGTCGTCCCTTGATCGATGGCGAGGATCACGGCCGGCAGGCTAACCGCGCGAGAGGTAGGCGCGCGCTATGTCGGCGAGCTGCCGTCCGCGATGCAGGAAGCCACGGATGCTCCGTCCCGTCGCCCGGTGCTCGAGGTCGAGCTCGACCTCCCGCAGCCTGTACCCGGCGCGCACCGCGTCGATCGTCATCCCCGTCTCCATCCCGTAGCCGTGGGCGAACGGCAGGACGTCCCGCAGCACCGTCGCGCGCATCGCCCGCTGACCGGAGAGCGCCGCGCTGGCCCGATAGCCGCACCTGCGCTCGATCGCCCACCGCGCGAATCCGAGCGCGATCCCGAATCCCCCGCCCACCGGGTTGCGAAACCCGGCCACAGCCAGGTCGCACGAGCCCCCCTTAACGGCCGCCACCAGGGGCGGTAGCTCCTCGGCGGAGGCGCCGAGGTCCGCGTCGCAGAGCACGAAGGTGGGTGCGCCGGCCTTGGCGTCGCGATCGAGCGCGGCCTCCGCGGCGGCGGTCACGTTCGCTCCCTTGCCGTGCGGCCGACGCCGGTTGACCACCTGGGCCCCTCGCGCAAGCGCCACCTCCGCTGTCCCATCGGTGGATGCATCGTCGGCGACCACCACCTCGGCGCTCGGGAACGCCCTCGCCAGGGCGTCGAGGGTGGCGCCGATCCGGTCGGCCTCGTTGTGCGCGGCGAGGACCACCACGGGATCGCCTGTCCGTTCGGTGTGCAAGGCCGGATATTCTCCCCCGCCGTGTCGCGCACATGCCCGCAGCCCCGCCCGCGGTCCCCCCGCCCAGGGTCATGAACGTCGAGGCCCACATCACCGGCACCGTGTGGAAGATCGAGGTCGGGGTCGGCGATCAGGTCGACGAGGGCGACACGGTTGTCATCCTCGAGTCGATGAAGATGGAGATGCCGGTCGAGGCGGAGGATCCCGGCACCGTCAAGGAGATCAAGTGCGAGGAGGGCCAGTCGGTCCAGGAGGGCGACGTCCTGGTCGTCCTCGAATGACCGCTGGTCCCGAGTCGCCAGAACCATCGCAGAGCGGGCGCACGGCGCTCGCCGGCGGAAAGCTCATCCTCGATCACCCTGCCGACGCGGTCGCGCGACTCACGATCGCCAACCCCGAGCGGCGCAACGCACTCGACCACGACATCCTCGACGCGATCGCCGAGGTGATGCCCACCCTCGACCGCGGGATCGAGATCCGGTGCGTGATCATCACGGGCGACGGGAGCATCTTCTCGGCCGGCTACGACATCGCGGACATCCCCGATGAGAGCTTCGAGGCGGACGCCGAGGCGCTGGTGGCTCACCCGTTCCACGCGGCCATGGAGGCGATCACCGCGCACCCCTACCCGGTGGTGGCCGCGATCAACGGTCACTGTCTGGGGGGCGGGCTGGAGCTCGCCGTCCGCTGCGACCTGCGCCTCTCGGTCATGGGGGCGAAGCTCGGCATGCCGCCCGCCAAGCTGGGACTGATCTACGGCCACACCGGGCTCCAAAAGTTCATCGACGTGGTCGGGGTGGCTCGGACGAAGGAGCTGTTCCTCACGGGGCGCAACCTCAGCGCGCCGCGCGCGATGGCCATCGGGCTCATCCACGACACCGTTCCCGAGGGGGAGCTGCCGGAGACGGCGCTGCGCCTCGCCGCCGAGATCGCGGCCAACGCCCCCCTCTCCATGCGCGGCAACAAGCGGGCGATCGAGACCCTCAACTCGTATCCACGACTTACCGCCGAACAGGAGCGCGACCTGATCGAGCTGCGCCGCTCGTGCTTTGAGTCGGCGGACTTCCGCGAGGGCATCAGGGCGTTCGCCGAGAAGCGCGCCCCGCGGTGGACGGGTCGCTAGCTACGGCGTCGGGTCGGGCTGATAGACGCGGCAGCTCGGCCCGGCGCAGTTCTCCAGGGCATGGAGGCGGGTCTTGAGCGTCTGCCTGACGGAGGCGTAGGCGGCGTTGTTCTGCAGGCTCTGCAGCTCGTACGGGTCATTCTGGAGGTCGTAGAGCTCTCGATCCCCGTTGCTGTATTCGACGTACACGTAACGTTGGGTGCGAATCGCCTTGTAGGTGGGCTCCTCGACCAGGATCTCGCGGTTCTTGTCCGTCAGGGGATGGTCGATCACCTGGAACAGCGACCGGCCGTCCATCGTCAGGCCCGCATGGGTGTTGGCCGCGTCGATGATCGTCGGGGCGAGGTCGGCGTTCGTCACCAGAGGGTTGATCGTGACCCCCTTCGGGACGCCGGGACCGCGCATCAGGAGCGGCACGTGGATCGACTCCTCATAGACGCGTGTCTTGTCGCCCGGGATCCGGTGCTCGCCGTGGAAGTAGCCGTTGTCCGACGTGTACATGATCAGCGTGTTGTCGAGCGCGCCCTTGGCCTTGAGGGTGTTGATCACCTTCTTCACGCCGGTGTCGACCGCCAGCAGCGACTCGAGCTCGCACCGGTACTTGCGCTGGATGTTGCCGATCTGCTGCTGAGTCAGGCGCGGCAGCTTTCGAATCACCTGGGGCTTGTCCGAGACGTCGGCCTCGTTGAAGTTCGGGGGTTTCGGCAGCGGGACGTTGTTGAACGCGTCGGCGTCCCGCGGGGCCGGCTTGGCGGCGTCCTTGCAGTCGTCCGGCGGATTGGGGTTCGGCGGGCCCCCAACGTGCGGCGCTGTGTAGGTGAGCCAGAGGAAGAAAGGGTTCGGCTGCGTCGCCCGGCGGTTCACGAACTCCACCGCCTTGCGGGTCAGGACGTCGTCCTTGAAGTCGCTGGGGTCCTGGCCGAACTGGGTCAGGGTGCCGTTGTTGTTGATCGGGTAGTTGTAGACCCGCTGGTCGTACGGCGCCGTCGCATGCCATTCGGACCACCCGGGTGGTATGCCCGGCTGGTTCTTGTACTGGTTCAGGTACTTGCCGATCATCGCGGTGAAGTAACCCGCGCGGTGCAGCCAGACCGCCAGGTTGTTGTTGCCGTGCAGCGACTCGAACTTCTGGAAGCCGCCGTTCGGCGACTGGTTGCTCCATACACCGTGGTTGTGCACGTACTGCCCGGTGAGGAAGGTGGATCGCGAGGGGCAGCAGAGCGAGAAGTTGAGGATGTTGTTCGCGAACGTCACCCCCTGGTCGCCGATCATGGAGTTGACGTTCTGCATCACCTTCATCGACTCGAGCGTCTGATCGTCGGTCTCGATCACGAGCACGTTCGGCCGCCCCGCGGCAGCCGCCTGGCCGAGCGTGGGCGCATGGCTCGTCGAGCCGGCCACGACCAACGAGCTCGTGATGACCAGCGTCGCAAGGATTGCTGTGAGGAGACTCCCCCGCCTGCCCATAGCTCCGGTCACCCTAACAGGCGGCACCGGATCACGGGGCCGGGGGGTCGGGCTTGTGCATGACGCAGCTCGGTCCGGCGCATCCCTCCAACTGGTGGAGGCGGAACCGGAGCGTTGACTTGACTGACGCGTAGGCGGCGCTCTTGTCGAGGCTCTGCAGCTCGTACGGGTCGTGCAGCAAGTCGTAGAGCTCCTGCTCCCCGTGGCCGTACTCCGCGTACAGGTACCGCGGCGTGCGGATGGCCTTCACGTCCGGCTCCTCGATCAGGAGGTCGCGGTTTCGGTCGGTCGCAGGATGCTGGATCACTGGGAGGAGCGAGTGGCCGTCCATGTCGAGGCCGGGGGTCACATCGGCGGCGTCGACGATCGTCGGCGCGAGGTCGGCGTTGATCACCGGCGGGTTGAGGCTCACCCCCTGTGGGATCCCGGGCCCCCGCATCTCGAGCGGCACCCGGATCGACTCCTCGTAGATTCGCGTCTTCCCGACCGGGATCCGGTGCTCGCCGTGGAAGTAGCCGTTGTCGGAGGTGTAGATGATCAGCGTGTTGTCGAGGTCGTCCTTGGCCGCGAGGGCATCAATCACCTGCTTGACGCCATCGTCGACGGACCGCAGCGACTCCAGCTCGCAGCGGTACCTGCGCTGGATGTCGGCGATCTGGGCATCGTCGAGCAGGGGGAGCTTGCGCACGGCGGGCGGCTTGTCCGACACGTCGGCCTCGTTGAAGCTCGGGGGCATCGGCAGCGGCTCGGAGTCGAAGGCGTGGGCGTCGCGCGAGGCCGGCTTCGCCGTGCCGCGGCAGTCAGATGGTGGGAGGGGGCTCGGATTCGGTAGGCCGACGTGCGGCGCCGTGTAGGTGAGCCAGAGGAAGAACGGCCTCGGCTTTCGCGCCCGGCGGTCGACGAAGTTGACCGCCTTTCGGGTCAGCACGTCCTGCTTGTAGTCCCATGCCGTATCGCCGTAATGGGTCAGCACGCCGTTGTTATTGAGGGTGTAGTCGTAGACCGTCTGGTCGTCGGGAGCGACGGCGTGCCACTCGGTCCAGCCGGGGGGGATCGGGGGTTGGTTCTCGTACTTGTTCAGATACTTGCCGATCATCGCTGTGTAGTAACCGGCACTGGACAGCCAGACGGCGAGGTTGTTGCTCGCGTGCAGCGACTCGAAGCGGCTGAATCCCCCGCTCGGAGGCGTGTTGCTCCACACCTTGTGGTTGTGGGCGTACTGGCCGGTCAGGAAGGTGGCCCGCGACGGGCAGCACAGCGAGTAGTTGACGAAGCTGTTCGTGAAGGTTGCCCCCTGGGCGCCGATCAGCGAGTTGACGTTCTGCATCATCTTCATCGACTCGACCGTCTGGTCGTCGGTCTCGATCACCAGCACGTTGGGCGCGTCCGGGGAGACCGCTGCGCGCCCCATGGACGGCTGGTCCGCCCGGCCGGCAAGCGCGAGCGCGGCGGTCACCGCCGCCGTGGCCACTACCAAACTGAAAAGGCGCCTCCGTAGCGGAGCGACGCGCCTCACCCCCCTGCTCATCGCCAGGCGATGTTAACAGCGGCACACGCTCACGACGTTTGAATTCTGACTGCCTCCATTGTGGAGCGGGCGCCTAGGGCGAGGGGTCGGGGCCGTGCAGGCGGCAGCTCGCCCCCGAGCAGGCCTCGAGCCGGTGCAGGCGGTTCGCGAGCTGCGCCTTGACCGACGCATACGCGGGATCGCCATCGCGACTGCCGAGCTCGTATGGATCGTTCGCCAGGTCGTAGAGCTCCTGCTCCCCCGTGCCGTGCTCGGCGTACATGTAGCGCTCCGTCCTGATCGCCTCGAAGCTCGGCTCCTCGACCAGGAGCTGGCGGTTCTTCTCGATGCTGGGCTTCCGCGTCACGGGCAGCAGCGAGCGACCATCCATGGTCAGGCCAGGGGTCGCGCCCGCCGCGTCGACGATCGTGGGCGCGAGATCGGCATTGATCGCCAGCGGGTCGATGCTCACCCCCTTCGGGATGCCGGGTCCACGCATCTCGAGCGGCACCCGGATCGACTCTTCGTAGATGTGCATCTTGCCGGTCGGGATCCGGTGCTCGCCGTGGAAGAAGCCGTTGTCGGACGTGTAGATGATCAGCGTGTTGTCGAGCTCCCCGGACGCCCGGAGGGCATCCACCAGCTGCTTCACGCCCTCGTCGACCGAGAGGATCGACTCGAGGCGGCAGCGGTACTTGCGCTGGATGTCGGCGATCTGGCTGGCGCCCAGCAGCGGGCGGCGCTGGATCGCGGCCGGCTTGTCCGACACGTCCGCCTCGTTGAAGCTCGGCGGCATCGGCAGCAGCTCGGAGTCGAACGCGTGCGCATGCCGTGGCGCCGGCTTGGCCGTGTCCTGACAGTTGGCGGGTGGCTGCGGATTCGGATTGGGGCCGCCGGCGTGCGGCGCCGTGTACGTCAGCCAGAGGAAGAACGGCTTCGGCCTCGGCGCACGGCGATCGACGAAGCCCACCGCCTTTCCGGTCAACACGTCCTGCTTGAAGTCGGCGGCGGCGCGACCGTACGTCGCGAGCTTCCCATTGTCGTTGAGCGTGTAGTCGTAGACCTCCTGGGTCTTGGGCGCCGCCGCGTGCCACTCGGACCATCCGGCGGGAACCGCCGGGTCGTTGTTGTAGCCGTTCAGGTACTTGCCGATCAAACCGGTGTAGTAGCCCGCGTCCTCGAGCCACACGGCCAGGTTGTTGTCGCCGTGCAGCGCCTGGAAGCGCTGGAAGCCGCCGTCCGGCGGACTGTTCCCCAGCACCCCGTGGTTGTGCTCGTACTCGCCGGTGAGGAACGTGGACCGCGACGGACAGCACAGCGAGTAGTTCACGAAGTTGTTCTTGAACGTCGCCCCCTGCGCCCCGATCAGCGAGTTGACGTTCTGCATCGCCTTCATCGACTCCACCGTCTGGTCGTCGGACTCGATCACGAGCACGTTCGGCGACGATGGGGCTGCGACCGCCCGATCCGGCGAGGCGGGCGAGACGCCCGAGCCGGCCGCCACGAGCGCGCCGATCGCGATCGCGCCGGCGACCGCCAGCGCGAGTAGGGCGGTTCCCCGCGAGTTGACGCCTCCCGGCCAGCGCGTCCGATCCTCCCTCATGTCCCCTCCTCCGTTCTTTGAGGCCCCCGTCGCAAGTCCAAACACGCCATTGGCGGCGAAGTAGCGGCGGGGACCGGGGGACTTCGCGGCCTAGCCGGATGCGAGTCGCGCGCGCAGGTCGAGGACCCGCTGGACCGACCGCTCGAACCCCGGGCGAGCCAGGCGCCCGGCCCGGAGCCGGTCCCTGAGCGCAGCGCCCGCCTTGGCCGCCGCGCGAAAGTCCGTGTACAGCAGGAGATCGGTGCCTGCCCGCGCCGCGGCGAGGCCCACCTTCGCGGGCCCCCCGTAGTCCCGGGCCGAGACGGTCTCCAGCGCATCGCTGATCGAGACCCCCCGGAAGCCCAGGCGGTGGCGCAGCTCGCCTGTGGCGATCTCGCGAGTGAAGGCCGCCGGGCGGCGCGAGAAGTGGGTGTAGATCGCGGTGCTGATCATCACCATGTCTCCGCCGCGGGCGACCAGGTCGCGGTACGGGCGCTCGTCGATGCGCCTCAGTCGCGAGCGTCGCAGGCGGATTCGCTCGACCGCGAAGTCCGTATCCTCCCGAGCCGCCCCGAGCCCGGGGAAGTGCTTGCCGGTGGCGGCAACCTCATGGCGCTCGAGCGCCGCCGCGAACGGGATCGCCGTTTCGATCACGCGACGCGGTGTGGAGCCGAAGCTGCGGCGTTGGGCGCGAATGGCGCTGCCATGGCGCCCGACGTCAAGCACGGGCGCCAAGTCCACGTTCACGCCGACGCTCTTCAGGTTTCGCGCGGTCGCCGCCCCTTGGCGCCGGCTATAGCGCTTTCCGCGCCGCCCCATCTCGAGTGCCGAGACCTCGGGCGGTCCCCCGAGACGCTTCACCAGGCCCCCCTCCTGGTCGATCGCCACCAGCAGCGGCTGGCGCAATCCCGACGGCCGCTTGATCCGTTGCAGGCGGTGATTCAGCCGCCTGGCGTGGCGGCGGCTGCCGAGGTTGTCGTCGAACAGGATCACCCCGGCCAAACGGCCCTCGTGGATCAACCGCCGGAGCTTCCCCGGGACCCGACCCCCGGGGAAGC
>JBOGZC010000071.1:0-19417 GCA_050697075.1 Solirubrobacterales bacterium
GCCCGAAGGCCGCCCCACTTGCTGCTTCGGCTCGAGCCCGGAGGGCTCGCGCCTACGCGTACAGTCGTGCTACGGGTTGGTGCACGCCTGGGTCGCGTTCACCGTGTCGGCGGCCTCACCGGTGCCGCTGTAGGCGAACGTGGTCCGCATCTTCCACGTCTTGGGCGTGTGACTGCACTTGCCCTGGACGTAGTTGCCGCGCTGGACGGTGGTCGTGAAGTCGTCCAGCGGAAGCGGCGCGGTGTCGATGTTCGGCACCGTGAGCTTCTTGGCGAAGCCGGCGACGCCGGCGTTCGTCAGCGTGCCCTTCAGGGTGACGCTCGTGTTACCCGTGGTGTTGTTGCCCGGGTTGGCACAGTTGGCCGTCCCGTTCGGCGCCAGAGTCACGCGCGTGAACAGCACGATCGTCGGGTTGCCGGCCGAGGGCTGCCCGTTGAAGGCCGCCACGCAGCCCGGGAAGTTCGACGCCGGGGCGGTCGATGCCGTCCCCGTGCCGACCAGGGCGTTCTTGGTGGCGCCGCCGTTCGGGCCGCAGGCCGCGTACGCCTGCTTCAGCGTCGTCGAGCTTGCGAACGTCCCCGGGCACTTCGGAAGCGTCCCCGGAGTGAACCTGAAGTCGCTGTCGAACAGCAACGTCACGGTCTTTGCGAACCCGCCGTGGGCCTTGTCGCCCGGGTGGGTGTAGGTGGTGTGCGTGTGAACGAAGATCTTTCCGTTCGTGAAGGTCGTCTTCGAGACCTTGCTCGGCGTGAACGTGAAGTTCTCGCTCGAGACGTTGTTGGCGTATGCAGCTCCGGCGAACGCGAGCAGCGCGGCCGCGGTCAGCGCGGGAATGGCGTTCCGCCTCCTAATGCGCATGTATTGAACTCCTCCTTGTAGTGCGCGCGTGATGCGCAAAACGGCGCGACCTCTCCCCGGTCCGCGCCTGGTCATTCCCACGCTGCTAGCCGTCAATGGCCCGGCAGACGGGGATACAGGCGGCGAGTGTATCAGCGAACGCTGGGGCGCGCTGGGGCTGCCCGCTAGGGCTCTCGCCGCGTCTGGAGGTACGGATGGGACTGCGGCGAGCGGCCGATTGACTGGAAGTTGCCCTGCTTGACGCACGGGGGGGCCGGCAGGGTCGTGGTGCTCTGCTTGCCGGAGAACGCGTACTCCTTCAGGCGGTTGTAGAAGTCGGTGGCGTTGACAATGCGGCTCGGGGATAGAGGGGTTGGCCCGGTTCGGCTGTTGAACGCGGGGTCGTTCGCCACCTGGGAAGTGGGGGGCAGCGTCGCGTTGATCCCGGCGCCGCAGGGCGTGTTGGCGAACGTCTCGAGGCCGTGCTTGAGGTTGTTGTAGCCGCCCGGCTTGATGTACGGGTTGGCGCGGTTGGACGTCAGCCGATTCGCGAACGACGCGAGGCTCTCGGGACCGAGCGGGCTCGTCGTACGGAGGAGGGCCACGTTTTCGCCGTTCGCCTCCGGCGCGGGCTGGACGTATCGAGTCGCCGCCGCGGAGTTGGCCAGGAAGGCCGTGATCTCGTGCCTGTACTGGTGGAGCACATCGACGATGGGGTTGAACTCGGCCAGGAACGGGTCGCTGCCGCCGCCGAGTCGGGCGAGCAGCGGGGTGAAGTCGTCTGCGAGCAGGCGGCGGAGGGCCGGGAAGCCGGCATGGGAGGCGTCGATCGTCCCCCGCAACCCCTGGAAGAAGCGCTGCAGGTCCGGCGCCGCCTTGCCGGCGGCGATCAGGGTCGGGCTGAGCTGCTTCGCGGCCGGCTGAAGCTGGCGAACGAGCGGGTCGGTGTTGGCGGCGAAGCTGTTCAGCCGGTCCAGGGTCGCGCGCGACTCGCGCAGGAAAGTCGGCAGGATCTGGAAGGTCTGAGCGAGGTCGGCGTTGCGGCGCGCCGTCGTCTGGAAGACGGCGTTGGAGTTCTGGATCAGGCCGCGGAGCTGCCCCTGGCGCTCCGAGAGCGCCTGGAAGACGTCCCCCCCGCTGTGGAACAGATGCTGGACCGCGACGTGCTGGCTCGAGAGGGTTCGCAGGACGCGGTTGGTCTCCTGCGCGAACGGGTCGAGCTCGGCGATCGCCGCCGAGAGGTCCGCACCACGGTGGTTGAGCGCCCCCGCGGCCCCCTGCATCCACACCTTGAAGGCCTCACGCGTCCTGGCATTGAACGTGCGGAAGATCTCGTCGAGCTGGACCGCCTGGGAGACCTGCGCCGTCGGCAGCGTGCCGCCCTCCGGCAGCGTCGGCACGCTCTTGGAGCCGGGAGTGAGCTCCACGTAGGTTTCGCCCAGAAGCGTCTTTGACCGCAGAATCGCCCGCGTGTCGTCGGGGATGGGCGCGTACTGGCTGTCCACCTCGATCGTCGCGTCGGCCCGACCGTCGCTGCCCAGGCTGATCTGCTTCACCTTCCCCACGGAGACCCCGGAGATCCGCACGTCTGACTGGACCGCGAGCTGCGTCGCCTCCTTGAACGGAACCGTGAACCGGTATCCCTCCGGCTTCAGCGGCAGCGGTCCGCCGAAGGCGATCCACAGGAACAGCGCCAGGGCGAAGCACGAGAGCGCGAAGCCGATCGCGACCAGGACGCGGGTGACTGTGGGCGGACGGGTCTCCATTAGGGTCCGGGCACCAGGTTGAGGGGTACACACGAGGGCTCAACGCTGTGGATCTGCTTCGTGAGCGGCACACCGGCGAGCTGCAGGAGGGTCTGGATGTTGGCGTCGAGGATTGCCGCGCTCTCGCCGCCCGTTGCCAGGAAGCAGCTATCCATCACGAGGCCGTGCCGTAGCGGCCCGCCGGCGTCCTGGGTGAAGAAGAGCGCGTTGGTGTCGTGGTTCAGCCACCCGAGCCAGAACAGGTAGCCCTCCTGCTTCGAGCCGGGCGGGTTGTAGGCGAGTGCGTTGAGCCCCAGGTTCAGGTTCTTGAAGGCGCTGGTGAGCCCGGTGGACGTCCGCGTCAGGGGGTTCGCGGCCTTCTTCAGGTCGCGGAGCGGCTTGCGGACGGCGCGGGTGAACGGCCGAATCTGGTGGTGGATGGGGCCAACGGTCTTGCGGAACAGGGGTCGGATCTGGCGCATCGCCGGCCCGAATGCCTGCGCGGCGGGGATCAGGCGGCGGGACGCGGGGCCGAGCTGGAGGGCGAACCGGTTGCCGCTGCGCAGGGCGCCTCGGGTCTGCTTGAGCGTCGCCGGCAGCTCCTGGAGCGTCTGGCGGATCGATGCCTGCTGGCGCGCGAAGGAGCCGAGCACGTCGTTGGAGGAGCGGACGAATCCGGCGAGCTGGGTGTCGCTGTGACCGAGCTGCTGGCTGACGCGCCCAAAGTTCGTGATCACCCGTGCAAGGTTCTGACGCCGCTTCGCCAGCGCGCCGCCGATCTTGGCCAGGTCGCGCGCCGTGGGCTCGAAGCGCTTCAGGCCCGCCGCGAGCTTGGGCCCATTCTGACCGCGCAATCCCTGCCCCGCCGCCTGCAGCAGGAGTTGGAGATAGGAGCGGGTGTCCGCGTCCAGCGAGGCGAGGATCTGATCCGGCTGGACGTTCGGCTGCGTCTGGGCAAGGGGGATCGTGGACCCCTCCGACACGTCGCTGTTGTCGGTGCCCGGGTCGACCTCGATCGTCATGTCCTGAAGACCCGTGCGGGGCCTGAGAAGCAGAGTGGCGTCGGGGTGGATCAGCGGCGCGTACTTGTTTTCGATGTCCATGGTCACGACCGCGTTGCCGTTCTCGAGCTGGACGCCCCCCACGCTTCCCACCTTGATCCCGGCGATCGTGATCTGCTGGCCCTGCCCCGGGGTAATCGCCTGGGCGGTGGTGAACTCGGCCTTGAGCTCGAAGTTGTCGGAGCCCAGGATCGGAATCCAGGAGGGGAAGTTCGCCGACTGCTGGACGAGGATGACCCCGGTGGTGACGATCGCCAGCACGATGAGGATCCCGATCGCCACGAAGTCGCGCAGGTGCTCTCGGATCGCGCGTCTCACGGCACTGCCTTCGGGTCGGGTGGGCCAACGGCCCCGGCCGGGCCGTTGAGGTTCGGGACCGCCTGCGTGTAGCAGGGGACGTCCATGCGGAACGGGGGCTGCTGCGCGACGCCGTTCTTGGCCGGGAGGCGAGGACGCGTGCCAAGCGGGGCGGAGATGTTGTTGCCGTAGAGCGTGCTGTTGCCGGGCCCGCCATGCGGATTGGCCATCTTCACCAGCTGCGGGCCGCCGCCGGCCTGGAAGCGGACGAAGGAGCCGTTGCCGTCGAAGCCCTGGCTCTCGCCCGCCAGCTGGGTGACGCCATAGAGGAACTCCCGCGAGATCGGCTGGCCGGTGCTGAACGGATACGCGCCGCCAGCGTCGTTGATCACCTGGTCGCCGAGCGGGACGAGGTTGTGGGTGACGCAGCGGCTCGTCAGCCCGATTTGCGGGAACAACGCCAGCGACGCGTGGGTGGTCCTGGCGAGCGGAGGCGCCGCCGACGCGAGCAGGTTGGCGGTGCCACCGAGCTCATCCTGGCCCAGGAGCTTGCGCGTCTGAACCAGCCACGGCGAGCCGGCCTTGATCGTCGCCGGGAGCTGGCGGACACCCGGCTCCAGCTCGATCGCCAATCTGCGGAACGGCGGGAGGGCGTTGTTGAGGTGTCGCAGAGACGGCTGGGCCTCCTCGAGCGTGGGGGCCAGCTGCTGGATCGAGGCGGAGAGGTTGGTCGACTCCGCGGCGAGGGCGCCGGCGGTGGTGTTGAAGTTGGTGATCAGGTCCGGCAGCGCGCCGTCCGTGGAGGCGAGCTTCTTGAACAGGTCGCGCTGGCCGCGAACCAGGTTGGAGAGGTCGTGCGGGTGCAGGCCGAGCAGCGCCTGGTTGACGACGGATGTGGTGCGGCCGGCCTTGCCGCCGTATTGGAACGTCTTGTTGATCGCCTCGCCGCCGGTCAGGCCCTGGACGTCAGGGTCCTGGGTGGCGTCCTGGGCCGCGGTCGGCTGTTGGTTCAGCGCCTTGCCGTACCCCGCGAGGGCCCGCTTGAGGCTCGACCGCGTGTCCTTCTGAAGCGAGGTGAGGATCTGGTCGATCTGGACGGCGGTGGCGGTCTGCGTAACCGGGATCGTTGACCCGCTGGACATGTCCGGGGCGCTCGGGCTGCCGGGCTGGAGGTCGAGGAAGAAGTTGCCCTCCAGGAACAGGCGCGGGCGGATTGTGATCGTCGCGTCCTTGTGGATCGGCAGGCCATCGCCGGAGACCGTGAATGTGACGTTGGCCATGTTCCCGTTCGCGGCGCTCACCGAGCTCACCGTGCCCACGTTGACTCCCGCGATCCTCACCGGCGACTGCGGCTTCAGCGTCGTCGCGTTCTCGAACGTGGCGTGGAGCTCATAGCCGTGGCCGGTGAACGGGATGTGCTTGGTGAAGGCGAGGTAGACGAGCGCCGCCGCCACGACGACCACCCCGAGGCCGATCACGGTGGGGCTCGGGCCACGGTAGTGGCGGCCGAAGATCCGCTCGTCGGGCCCGGGCTTGGCCGGGTCGCGCTTCACGGGTCCGCGGGGCTTTCGACGCAGCAGGCTCACTGTCCGACTCCTGCGAAGTTCGTCGGCTCGGTCCTGCCTCCCCGAAGCAGGGGCGGATTCCCGATCACGACCTTGTTGGTGAGGTACTTCTCATTGCCCGCGGCGCAAACGTGCGGTTGCCCCGGCGAGGCGGTGTACGGATACGGGTTTACGTGCGTGAAGTTCGGCGGGCTGAGGTCCTTCGGGCCGTTTGCGGGCGCCGAGGAGGGGCTGTTCTCGCTGTTCGGCGCGTTTTCGCCCGGCGGGAATGGGCTGATCTGCCCGCCCGACAAGGTCACGAATCGCTGGCTGGTGCCGATCCCGTCGCCGACGCTCAGCAGGCTCTGGGCGTTGCGGAGGAGGAGGGACGCGTAGTTGCACACCGACTGGGCGGGGGTGATGAAGCGGAGGGTCGGGGTGAGCGTGCTGAAGAGCTGGGTCGAGCGCTTGATTCCGCCCTTGACGCCCGGGTCCTGGGAGAAGGCGAAGAGCGTGTTCGCGGTGGGCGGGAGCTGCGCGTTGAGCGCCGGGGTGCCCGGCAGGACCTTCGCGCCGGTCTCGAGCGCGGAGGCCACCTCCGGCGAGGTCTCGCTGAGCGCCTTGATGCCCGGTTGCAGATCGGCGAACAGCGTTGCGCTGTGCCCCAGGAAGGACCTGATCCTGGGGGAGGTCCGAGTCAGGGTGTCGAACGTCGGCGGGGTCTCCGTGATCGTCTCCTGTAGGAATGGACGCGCAACCCTGGCGAAGGCGCCGAAGGTGGAGTCGAGGTTGACGAACACCTGCGCCTGGTCCTCGGCGACCGGCGCCACCTCGGCCGCAGTGGCCGCGGCTGCGCGGAAGAAGCGCGCGAGCCCCGTCTTCGAGGAGGCGAGGTTTCGCGCCACGGGCTCGAGCCGGGTAACCAGCGGGCGGAGCTCGCCCAGTGCCGCGTTCAGGTCCGGCCCGCGGCCCGCCAGCGCGTCGCCGAAGCCCACCAGGTTTGCCTGGATCCCGTGCCGGGTCGCCGGGTCGAACGTGTTCAGGACCTGGTCGATCTCCACCGGGTGTGGGTGGGCGGCGGACAAAGGCAGGATCGCGCCCTCGGGATAGCCCTGCTTTGACGTGCCCTGGTTGATCTCCAGGTATTTGAGGCCAAGCGCCGACTTGGCGCGGACGACCACGCTCGAGTCCTTGGGCAGCGGGTCGACGCTCTTGTCCAGCTTCAGGTCCACCTTCGCGTGGAGGGCGCCGGTCTGCTGGTTCTGGACCGGCTCCACCGACTCCACGAAGCCCACCCTGGCGCCGCCGATCCGCACGTCATTGCCCTTCAGCAGCGTCTCGGCGTTGGGAACCTCGACCGAGATCCGGTAGCTGGGAACGAACGGCAGCCCGTTATTGGCGTTGTAGGCGAGGAAGACCGCCAGGATCACGATCAGCGTCGTGATCGCGCCGACGAGGGTCGGGCTGGCAGCCAGGGCCCCGACGCCGCGGCGGGTCACTTGGGGCCCCCTTGGCCGGACGTCCCCGACCGGCCAATCACCGTGTCGAGCAGATCGCCGACCGCGCCCAGTGAGACGCCCCGACCCGGCTGGAGGGCAGTCGATCCGCTGCCTTGCGCGGGCGTGCCACCCACCGAGTCGCCCTGGGCGTCGAGCGGCACGCCCGGGGCCGTCGTGGGCGAGGTCCCGCCCGTCTGGGCGCCAGCGCTGAGTGTCTTCGCCTGTTGCGCGCGCTTGAGCAGCTGCTGATAGGTCGGCGCCTTCGCCTTACCCGAGGCGGGGTTGAAGCCCCAATGCGCGCTGCAGCTGGCTGTGCTCGCTGTCACTGTCTGCGCACAGCTCGTGAGGATCACCACTGCGCGAAGGAAGTGGCCGAACTGGTCGTAGCCGTTGATCCCGCCGGTCGTGTTGAAGAGGAACTTGGTCAGCTGCTTGTAGCCCTGCGTCTTGCGCAGGCTGGCGAGGAGCGTGGTCAGGCTCTTGGCGCCGGGGGCGGCCTTGTCGGCGAGCTTCGTGATCTTGCGGATGATCGGGCTGGAGGCCACGAGCGGCTGCTGGCTCTTCGCCGCCGCGGTCCCGAGCGATGTCAGGGACGGAGTCGCGGCGTGCGCGAACGGGCCGAGCGCCTCGGTGGCCCGGGCGATCGCCGGTGCGCCGGTGCGGAACTCCGAGAACACCGGGGTCGCCTGGTCGGAGAACTCCTGGAGCTTGGCCATCGTCAGGCGCAGCTCGTGCATCGCGCCGGGGAACTTCTGGAGCCCGGACTCGAGCGCCTGGCTCTTCTCGGCCGTGGCCTGGCCGGCGATGTTGGCGTTGTTGATGAACCCCGTGATGTGCTGGCGCTCGCGGGCCAGCCCCGCAAGGTCGGTGTCCGAGTCGACGGCGAGACGGCTCAGCGTCTTGTTCTCCGCCGCGAGCTCGGCGAGCACGCGGTTTGTCTGCCGCAGCGCGGGGTCGGCGCGCTTGATGATCGCGTCGAGGGTCTTCCCGCGGGCAGCCAGGCCGGCGCCGAGGTCGTTGAGGATCAGGCGGAAGCGGTCGGCATACGGCTCGCGCATGATGTTGTTGACGAGGTCGATGTCGACCTCCTTGCCGTTGTTCTCCAGCGGCAGGAAGTGCTGGCCGGCGCCGGCCTGGCCGTCGGGGATCACGGCGAGCGGGGGCGGCGCCTGCGCTTCGGGAGCTCGGGGCTGGGTCGGCTGGCAGTCGATGTACTTCTCGCCCAGCAGCGACTGCGGACGGATGAGGCACGAGGCGTCCTGGCGGAAGTCCTGGAACCCGGCGTCGGTGATCTTCATCACCACGACCGCCTTGCCAGGCGCGTCGCAGGCATTCGACGATGGCGCGGTGAGGCACGCCCCGGTAGCCCACTGGTCGGGCATCGTCACGTCCACCGAGTCAACGCTGCCGACGTTCGCGCCGGCGACCCTCACGTTCTCGCCCGGCACCAGGAAGCCGCCGTTGTCGAAGATCGCCCGGACCTCGTAGCCGCCATCGCTGCCACCCGCGGCCTGGCCGAAGAGGACCAGCGCGGCCACGCCCACAACGCCGATGATCGCCGCGACGCGCCTCATGGTCCCGGGGGCACCTCGGACGTGTCGCACTTCGGGTTCGGGGGCTGCCCGCCCGTCAGCAGGTTGCCGTCATCCGTGAACGGGTTCGAGCCGCCGATGGGCTGTGTCCCCCCGCCCGGGCAGCGGATGAAGGTCCCGAACTTGAGGTCGTTGAACTGCTGGCTCGGCGGGATCGGTGCCAGCTCGCCGGTCGCATACGCCCCGCCGGCGCTGGCGCACTGCGAGTTCGTGTCGGTTGCCGTGCAGTAGTGGAAGAAGTTCGCGTCGGCGGTCGAGACCCTGGCGTAGTGGCCGTTGGCGTCGTAGTAGGCGGAAACCTGGCCAAATTTGGTCAGGAAGCCCGCCAGGTCGGGCGCGTACGGGCGGGTCGTCTCAATGGTCGGCTGGGAGGCGTTCAGCGAGGTGATCGCCTGCGGCACCGCCTTGCCGGCCCTGTGCTCGACCTTCGGGAGCTCTCGCAGCGAGTCCGTGACGTCGTTGTGCTTGCCGGGCCGGTCGACAGCGAGGCGCAGGTCGTTGACCACCGGGACCGAGCGCTCCGCGACGGGCCGCAGCTTGCGCAGGAACGGCGCGAGGTCCTTGGTCGCCGGCTTGGACTCGTTGACCAGCGGGGTGAGGTCGTCGAGCGTCGCCCGCACGTTGACGAAGGTCGTGTCCGCCTGACGCAGGGCCGGCGGGAACGCCACCAGCGAGCGGTCGAGCGCCTGGTTCTGGGCGGCGATCGCCCCCAGCGCCTGGTTCCCGTTGGCGGTGAGGTCGGCGAGGTCGTTGCGCCGCTCGGCGACCCGATCCAGGGTTCTGGAGCCCAAGACGAGGAACTGCTCGAAGGCGCGGTTGTCGCTGGTCAGCTCGGCGAACAACCGCCGGGTCGATGACAGCGCGGGAGCAAAGTACTTGTAGGTCTGCTGTGCTCCCTTCGTGTTCCCGTCGTAGACCGCGGCCGAGCCCTGGATCACGTTCTGGAGCGCCTTGCGGGTCTGCGGCCGGAAGGTGTCGAAGAGCTGGTCGAGGTCGACGGGAGAGGTGGTGCGCTCGCCCGTCAGGGTCGCCCCGTCCTTGAGCGCCGGGGAATTGTCGGGCCCGGGGGCGATCGAGACGTAGCGGTTGGCGATCCCCGACAGCGACGTCGCCCGGATCACCGCGGTGGTTCCCTCGTGGAGCTCGTTGTCGACCGAGATCGTCACCTCGGCCTGCGCGTCCTGGGTGAGGCTGACGCTGTCGACCGTGCCGATCTGCTGACCCGCGACCAGGACCTGGTTGCCGGAAACGAGCTGGCCGCCGTTCTGGAACAGCAGGTGGTAGGTGTGGCCGCTGGACCCGCCGAACAGGACCACGAGCACGAGCACGAAGCCGACGAGGAGGGCCCCGCCGCTCGCTACTCGGGCAATCCAGGCTCGGCGCCCGACGTTCGCGGACTCGCGTTCAGGCGTCACCTGGCTGGGGCAGCGCGCCCCCTCCTCCTCGGAACCACGTATGGCTCAGGCTGTCCTGCGGGAATCGTCCTCTCCTTCCCAGGGCCGACAAGTGTCCCGGCACGAGCTCTCTCCGCGACGAATCCTATTGCTAGGAGATAAACCCGGTGCCAGCAGGCCTATAAAAGACGGATCGGATGGGCGAGCTCTTGCGAGAAGCTATTCGCGAGGCTCGCGTCCGGTTAGCGCCTTGTAGAGGTCGTTCGCCCTCGTTCCAGTCAACGCCGCCACCACGGAAGCGGCGGCTCTAGGCCGGGCCCCGGACTGCACCAGGCGCCGCAGAGCGTCCACCGCGAACGCGAGGTCCGGCCCCGCGACGCCCGCTTGGGCGGGCGCGATCACGACCACGATCTCCCCCTTCACCTCGTCGCGAAAGCGTCTCGCGAGCTCGCCGAGCGAGGCTCGAGCGACCTCCTCGTGGAGCTTGGTCAGCTCGCGGCAAACGGCCGCGGGCCGATTGGGGGCCAGGGCGGCGAGGGCGGCGAGCGAGTCCGGCAGGCGCCGTGGGGATTCGAACGCGACGACGGTCTCGGCCGAGCGCAACACCCGCTCGAGCTCGCCCGCACGCCGGGGCAGGAACCCATCGAAGCGCCATCGGTTCGTCGGCAGCCCCGAGGCGACCAGGGCGGTCGTCACCGCGGAAGGCCCGGGCAAGACCTGGACCTCGAGGTCGCGATCGATGCAGGCGCGGATCAGCCGGTATCCCGGGTCGGAGATCGCCGGCGTTCCCGCGTCGCTGATCAGCACCACCCTCGCGCCGCGCTCGATCTGCTGAGCCAGCTGGACCGCCCGCTCGGCCTCGTTTCCCTCGTGGTTGGAGACGAACCGGGGGCGCGGGATCTCGAGGCGCTCGTAGAGGCGGCCGGCGCGGCGGGTGTCCTCGCAGGCCACGAGATCCGCCTCCGAAAGCGCCAGCCGAGCCCGCGGGCTCAGGTCCTCGAGATTGCCGATCGGGGTGGGGCAGACGGTCAGCCGGCCCGCCACTAGCTCGCCTCCAGCTCGAGCGCCGCCATCGTCGCCGCGCCGATCATCCCGGCCTCGGGCCCCAGCTCCGCAGCGACGACGCGTGCCCGGTTCATCGGCGTCAGGGCCCGACGTTGGAGCTCCGCCCGCGCCGGCCCGACCAGGAGCTCGCCCGCCCTGATCACGCCGCCGCCGATCACGATCACCTCCGGCTCGAGGGCGTTGGCAAGGCTCGAGAGGGCCACGCCGATCCGCCGTCCCGCCAGCGCGACCACATCACGCGCCGTCTCGTCCCCCGCCAGGGCGACGTCGGTGACGAGTGCCCCGTCCAGGACCTCGCCGCCGGCCAGGGCCCGGCCCAGCGCGGACTCCGGCGAGTGCTCGGCCGCCGCCAACCCCTCGCGGGCGATCGCGGTACCGGACGCCAGCGACTCCACGCAGCCCCGATTCGGACAGTTCCCCTGGCAGGGCGGGCCGTCGGCCTCGATCACGATGTGGCCGAGCTCGCTGGCGGCTCCGGTCGATCCGCGGTATAGGCGTCCCTCGAGGATCAAGCCGCCGCCGATTCCTGTGCCGATGGTCAGCATCGCGGCGTTCCGCGCTTCCCGGGCGGCGCCGAACCGGTGCTCGGCAAGCATCGCGAGGTTGGCGTCGTTGTCGATTGCCACCGGCATCCCGAGCCGCTCCGTCATCAGCTCGCGGATCGGAACGTCGGCGAGCTCGAGGTTGACCGCCATGATCGCGACACCGCGCTCGCGATCGATCGTGCAGGGAATCCCGAGCCCCGCGGCCGTGGCCTCGGGACGCGCCTCGAGCGCCTCGCGGAGCTCGCGCTCGAGCGCCGAGAGCAGCTCGTCCTGGCCCAGGCCGACGCTCGGGGCGCTCGACCTGTAGACGATCTGCCGCTCCGAGTCCAGCACCCCGACGAGCATCTTGGTTCCCCCGAGGTCGACGCCGATCGTCTCGGCCATCAACCGCCGCCCGGTGCCGCGATGCCGAGGTGGCGGGGGGGGATCTCCGGGCAAGCCATGCGGCAGTATTACCCGGAGATGCAGGACCGGCGCCCACGGAGGCGAACCCAGCCCCGGTGAGCGCTGAAGGGGAACAGCCTCCCGAGCGCCCCGACTACAAGGTCTACAAGTCCCGCCCGGGACTGCTCAGTCGCCTGCGCGCGCCCGACCTCTCGAAGCTCCGCGAGCGGACAAGGCGCAAGGGGCCCGACCGCGCCCCGCGCGGCCAGAAGGGCAAGGAGAAGTCGCCGCCCGGCACGAAACCGATGTGGCGCCGGGTCCTGAAGTGGGTCGGGATCGTGGCGCTGGCGTGGATCCTGATCAGCTTCCTGGCTTTCGAGATCTCATCGCAGATCCAGAAGTCGAAGCTCATCGACATGGGCAACACGCTGCATGGCAACCCGTTCCTCGCGGTGAGCCCGCAGACGATCCTTGTGATCGGCACCGACATCCGCTCGGGCCAGTTCGCGGGGCCGGGCGAAGCGGCCTCGAAGAGCTGCCTCGACGCGGCCGGAAGCGGCAAGGCGCCTCCCTCCAACTGCACCCCGTACCGGTCCGACACGCTGATGCTGATCCGCGCCGGCGGCGGTGACTTTCGCAAGCTCTCCATTCCCCGCGACACGCTCGCCAACATCCCCGGCCAGCCGGAGAACAAGATCAACTCGGCCTACGCGACCGGAGGGGCGAAGCTGACCGTCCGCACGATCGAGAACTTCCTCGGGATCAACGTGGACCAGGTCGCGATCATCGACTTCGACGGCTTCCGCAAGTTCATCGACTCGATCGGCGGGGTCGACGTGAACGTCCCGACGGACATCTGCTCGAACGTGTCCGGGACGTTCATCCTGCAATTGGACAAGGGCCAGCACACCCTGAACGGGGCGCAGGCGATCACCCTGGCCCGTACTCGGGAGAACAACCTCGCCGCCAATCCCCCGACGGGGAACCCGAACTTCAAGCTCAAGAAGTTCTGCCAGAACCCGCCCCCGATCACGGACATCAACCGAGTTCAGTTCCAGCAGGCCGTCCTCGACGGTATCCGCGGCCGGCTCACCGACCCACTCCGGCTCCCCTACAACTTCATCAAGGGTCCGTTCATCGGCTGGAACGCGCCGAAGGCGATGGTGTCGAGCATGGGCGCCTGGACGATGCCCCAGCTCGTGTTCGGCGCGCTGATCGGGTTCAGCAAGGGCTCCGACGTCCTGAAGCCGTCGGGGACCACCGCCGCGGGCAACCTGATCATCCCCAAGGACGAGTGCGTCCGAGCGGTCAAGAAGTTCCTCGGGGACAGCCCCCCGCACGAACCCGCCTGCTCGCCACCGAGCTAGGGGTCTATAGCCCCAGCCGCGCGATCAGCGCCGTCGCGGGCAAGGCAAGTAGGGCAGCGACGGCTTCCTGCGAACCGCGTCCCGTCGTGTCCGGAGGACGGACGCAATCGGACACAGTTGGTGGGAGGCGCGCTGCGTCCCGGGTCAGGCACCCCTACCCAGCCGAAACCACTCCGTCCGGGCTTCACGCGGCCCGGCCGCGGCCCTAATCGTCCTTCTTCGACGAGCTGGCCGCCGGCTTCTTCTCGTCCTTCGACTTCTTGTCGTCCTTCGACTCCTTGGAGTCCGAGCCGCCGTCCCCGTCCCCAGAGGCCTTCGCCGCAGCCTTGCGCGCGTAGTCGGTGGTGTAGAAGCCCGAGCCCTTGAAGTGGACGGCCACCGGGTGGAAGACCCGCTCGACCGCGGCGCCGCACTCCGGGCACGCCGACACGGGGTCATCCGACATCGACTGGGAGACCTCGAACTGGTGGCCGTTTCGGCAGCGGTACTCGTAGATGGGCATCCGAATCGATTATCGCAGCACCCCCCGCCACTCCCGTTCGGCCGGGCGCTGACTGGCCAGCCAACCGAACTGCGACATCCGCGGCCGGACGTGTCTATATTCGAAGCGACAGGGAACAGCCGGATTTGAGGAGGAATGGCATGGATGTACTTCGTCGTGCGTGGGTGTTCGCCGCCGCAGCGATCGCTTGTCTCGCGATTGCTCCCGCCGCACAGGCGGCATTCGGCTTTCAGGGCCTCTCGGCAGCGCCCACCAACACCAACGCGGGCGCGCACAGCGACCTGAACATCCACATCGGCTTTACGGGGGCGTCCGACGACGTCAAGGACCTCACCGTCAGCCTGCCTCCGGGCATGGTCGGCAACCCGACCGCGACTCCGCTCTGCACCCTCTCTCAGCTCCAGAGCGACTCCTGCCCCGCGGCCACTCAGGTGGGCACCACGACCGCCAACGTCACGGCTCACCTCGCCGACCCCTTGCCGCTGACCCTCCCGCTCACCGTGAACGGCTCGGTCTACAACGTCGAGCCGGGGGCCGGGGAGCCGGCCCGATTCGGGATCGTGCTTCGGCCCACCGGCTCCGATCCGCTTCCGGTCTTCCAGAAGATCATCCAGGTCTCGGACGTCCGGCTGCGCCAGAGCGACTTCGGCCTGGACACGGTGCTCACCAACATCCCGAACGTGGCACATGCCCTGGGCCAGGCCCTGAGCGTTCCCACCGACATCAACTCGATCGACCTCAGCCTGAAGGGCACCGTCGGCGGCAAGCCCTTCCTGCGGAACCCGACCTCCTGCGGGAACAAGGTCACGAAGTTCGCCGCCGACTCATACGCGAACCCCAACCAGACGATCAAGGGCCAGGTCTCGTTCAACTCGGTCAACTGCGCATCGCTCCCGTTCTCGCCGACGTTCACGGCCGCGGTCGGATCCAAGGGCCAAACGGCGTACGGAAAGAAGCCGTCCATGACGGCCGTGATCTCGCAGGACGACGGCGAGGCGGGCCTGAGGAACGCCCAGGTGATCCTGCCAGAGGCCCTGACGGCGAACTTCAACCTGCTCGCCAACCCGTGCTCGGAGGCGCAGTTCCACTCGAACGCCGCGGGCTGCCCGGCATCCTCGATCGTCGGAACATCGGTGGCCACGTCGCCGCTGCTTCCCTCGGCGGAATCCGGCTCGGTGGTCATCGTCGCCGCCGCCCAGTCGAATGGCCTGCCGCGCCTCGGTGTCGACCTCCACGGCCCGTTGTCGCTGCAGCTTCTCGGGGACTTCACCGTTCTCCCGGGGCTCGGCCAGAAGTTCACCAACCTGCCCGACATCCCGATCTCCAACTTCATCCTGCACTTCAAGCAGGGTGGGCTCGTGATGACGCAGACGAACCTCTGCACGGCGGCGAAGCCGGCGTTGGCGTTCCCCGTCAGCTTCCTCGGCTGGAACGGCGTTTCGCGCAACGCCAAGTTCGGGGCCACGGTCCAGGGATGCGGCTGAGCTGATCGACGTGTCACCCCGCGGGGCGCCATTGGGCGCCCCGCCCCGGGTGCCATTGGGCGCGCCCGTCCAGGCGATCAACTAGCCTCGGCGACCGCATGGCAGAGGCGAGCAAGACGACCCCCGAGGTGACCCTGGACGAGATCGTCGCGCTGTGCAAGCGGCGCGGGTTCATCTTCCAGGCCTCGGAGATCTACGGTGGGCTCGCGTCCACCTACGACTACGGCCACTACGGGGTGCTGCTGAAGAACAACGTCAAGGCCGAGTGGTGGGGCGCGATGGTGGGCGAGCGCGACGACATCGTCGCCCTCGACTCGGCGATCCTCCAGCACCCGCGGGTCTGGGAGGCATCCGGCCACCTCGAGGGCTTCACCGACCCGCTCGTCGACTGCCGCACCTGCAAGCTGCGCTTCCGCGCCGACGACCTCGAGAACGCCCAGTGCGGCCGCAAGCCCTCGCTCCATCCGGGGGAGTTCGACGACTGCGACCTCACGGACCCGCGCCAGTTCAACCTCATGTTCAAGACCCACATGGGGCCCGTGGAGGAGGACGCGGCCGTCGCGTACCTGCGGCCCGAGACCGCCCAGGGGATCTTCATCAACTTCAAGAACGTGCTCCAGTTCGCGCGCCGCAAGCCGCCATTCGGGATCGCCCAGGTGGGGAAGTCATTTCGCAACGAGATCACGCCAGGCAACTTCGTCTTTCGCACTCGCGAGTTCGAGCAGATGGAGATGGAGTACTTCGTCCCCCCGGACGAGGCCCAGAAGTGGTTCGAGTACTGGCTCGGCGAACGGGAGCGCTGGTACACGGGACTCGGCGTCCGGCCCGACTACCTGCGCCTGCGCGAGCACCCGACCGAGGAGCTGTCGCACTACTCCTCCGCCACCTCCGACATCGAGTACCTGTTCCCGATCGGCTGGTCCGAGCTCGAGGGGATCGCCAACCGCGGCGACTTCGACCTCACTCAGCACGCCCAGTTCTCCGGCGAGAAGCTCGAGTACTTCGACCAGGAGCGTGGAGAGGCCTACGTCCCCCACGTGATCGAGCCGGCCGCCGGCGCCGACCGCGCGACGCTCGCCTTCATCGTCGACGCCTACGACACCGACGAGTTCGAGGGTCGAAAGCGGACCGTGCTGCGCCTCCATCCCCGCCTCGCCCCGGTGAAGGTGGCCGTGCTGCCCCTGGTCTCCAAGGCCGGGATGCCCGAACGGGCGCGTGAGATCTACGAGGAGGTGCGCGGCCGCCTTCCCACGGAGTACGACGAGGGCGGCTCGATCGGCAAGCGCTACCGCCGCCAGGACGAGATCGGCACCCCCTGGGGGATCACGGTCGACGGCCAAACCCTCGAGGACGGCACCGTCACCCTCCGCGACCGCGACAGCCTCGAGCAAGAGCGGGTGGCGGCGGACGAGCTCGCCGACCGCCTCGCGGCGAAGCTCGCAGAGCCCTGGCGGAGCCCCAAGCTCGCCTAGGCGGTGTCTAGCCCAAGGCGGGGCTGGCGGACGGAGCCCTACGCCGGATCGCCGGGGGGGCCCGGGGCGAGCTGGTCGATCAACTCGGTGAACCGGCCCAGGACCTCGGTAGCCATCCTGCGCTGCCGAGGAGGGAGGCCGTCGTAGAGCGCCCGCTCGCGCTCTCGCACCCAGGCGCGCTGGGCCTCGAAGAGGCGGCGGCCGTCCTCCGTCATGGTGACGGCGATGGCGCGTCGGTCATCCTCCGAGCGCGAACGCCGGACGATGCCCCTTCGCTCCAGGGCATCGAGGATGCGGGTCGCCGTCGATCCCGTGATCCCGGCAGCGTCCGCGAGCTCGTTGACCCGGCGTTGACCGTCGTCGGCCAGAGGCTCGATCAGTCCGTACTGGGAAAGCGTCAACCAGCTGGAGGCCGCCTGCACGCGGGCCCCCCGGGCGCGCCGGACGGCCCGGGCGAACGAGTCGAGGGCGGCAAAGAAGTCCTCCACGTCCGCGGTCGTCGTCGGAGCCGACATCACTCCCCCATAGAATAGCTTGCTAGCCATTAACTGGCATGCTATGTTTTTCCAGGACTTCGGAAAGGCTCGACATGTTCCGCAACATCCTGGTCAGCATCGATGGCTCCGTCCACTCCGATCGGGCGCTCACCGAAGCGATCGACCTCGCGGAGACCGGTCACGCCAAACTCACCATCCTCACCGCGGTCACCCATCCGCCCGGCTGGGCCTACACGGGGGCGGGCGCCGCCGCGGCCCAATCGCTCAGCGACGAGCTGGAGGACGATGCCCAAGCGATCCTCGAGCGCGCGATCGACCGCCTGCCGAAGGGAATGCCGGCGACCAAGATCCTCACCCACGAGCCTGTGCGCGCGGCCCTGACGAGGAGGATCGGGGAGGCCGACCACGACCTGCTCGTGATGGGGTCCCGCGGCCTCGGCGCTGTCAAGTCCGTGGTGCTGGGCAGCGTCAGCCAGTACATGCTCCACCGCAGCCCGGTCCCGGTGCTCATCGTCCATGCCCATGACGAGGACGAAGCCGACCCGAGCGCCGTCGTCGAGGGCGATCCGGTGAACACAGCAGTGCCGAGCAGCGCGGCCGCGATCGCATAGGGAGCGCGGAGGAGACGGCCGGGTTGGGCGTGACTTTCATCACACAACCCTGGCCAGCCGGCCAAGACTCGACTAAGCTCAACCGTTACACCAAATGGTGCAAACGAGCGACGGCGGCTTCGCCCGGGAGGAGGACCAGATGAGCGTTGCGCAGAAGGACGGGATCGCACAGCGTTCCTTCGCCGACCAGATCAGCTACGAGGATCTGTACGCGCGCTGGGAGGAGGGAAACTGGAAGTCGACCGAAATCGACTTCACGGAGGACCGCAGGGGCTGGGAGGGGCTGAGCGAGATCCAGCGCAAGTCGGCGCTCTGGACGTATTCGATGTTCTTCTACGGCGAGGACTCGGTCACCGACAACCTCTCCCCCTACATCGACGCCGCGCCGAAGCAGGAGCAGAAGTACTTCCTTGCGACGCAACAGGTCGACGAGGCGCGCCACTCGATGTTCTTCCATCGCTTCTTCAAGGAGGTGATCGGCGCGGGCGAGTCGCTCGGCTCGACGCTGGCCTACACCGAGGCCCAGCTCGGCTGGGGCTACCGGAACGTCTTCGACCGCCTCGACCGGATGGGCGAGGAGCTGCGCCACGACCGCTCGCTCCCCAAGTTCGCGCAGGCCATCGCCCTCTACCACATGGTCGTCGAGGCGACCCTGGCCCAGCCCGGGCAGCACTTCATCGAGGACTTCTTCAACGAGGCCGGCACGATGCCGGGGTTCAGCCAGGGCATGCACAACGTCTCCCGCGACGAGCAGCGGCACATCGGCTTCGGCGTCAAGACGCTGGCCGAGTGCTTCCGCGAGTCGGAGGAGTGCAAGGCCGCGGTGGCCGAGATCCTGCGCGAGGTGATGCGCTACTCGATGGCGGTCTTCGTTCCGCCTGGCTGGGACCTCGAGTACACGCGCTGCTACGGCTTTGAGCTCGAGGACATCTTCGCGTTCGGCATGCGCTCCGTGGAGACCAAGTGGAAGGCAGCCGGGTACCCCATCGACGAGATGCCCTCGGACGTCTACCCGTTCGACCTCTCCATGCCCCACGAGGAGCGGGCGCGGCGCGCCATCGCCCTGATGCGCGCGGGGGTCGCCGGCGAGCCGGTCCCGAATCCAGACTCCTCACCGGAGGTGCAGGAGCTGCTCTTCGACGTGATCGCGCGCTCGGCCCACAGGGACGCTGTCAACGGCCATCCGGTGACGATCCAGTGGCGCTTCGAGGACGCTGCCCCGTGGTATGTCAGGATCGACAACGGCAACTCCGAGGCGGCGCAGGGCCTGGCAACCCGCCCGGATGTGACGCTCGAGATGTCGTGGCGGGACTTCATCGACCTGTCGATCCGCCGCGGCGACCCGCGGCGGGCGATGCTGCGTCGGAAGCTCCGGCCCCACGGCTCGCTGCGGGCCCTCTGGAGGATGCAGAGGATCTTCCCGCGCTAGCCCGCGGCGGCCGCGGGCCGGCGTGGCCGGCGGCGCTCAGCCCCGGCTGATCAGGAAGCGGACGACCTCGGTCCCGGCTACGACCGCCTGGG